>NZ_JABBJJ010000233.1 GCF_012933655.1 Pyxidicoccus fallax
ACCCAGGCCCACCCGGACGACGCGGGGGTGGTGTTGCGAGGGGCCGGCTACAACGACCTGGCCCTGTCCGTGGCCATGGTGCCCGCGGACGACCCCACCGCGCGCACGCTGGTGCGCACCGTGCGCGTGGACACCGTGCGCTACCCGGTGGGCGGCATCAAGTCACCCGCCGACGGCATCATCCGCGTGGAACCCGAGCAGTTCATCGACGGCTGCCCCGGCCGCGTGGACGAGCCCCAGACGCCTTGAGAACCACCCCCATGTCCACTCCCGCCCGACTGCTGACGCTCGCGCTCTTCGCCCTCGTCGCCTGTAAATCCGGAGGAGACGACGATACCGACGGGGGCACCAACACGCCCGTCGAGGACCTCTGCAACAGCCGCGAGGAGGCGCTGTCACTGCCCGAGTGCGAGCTGAAGCCCGGCGAGCAGCTGGACCGCTTCCTCGTGCAGACGGGCGAGGTGAAGGCGGGGGACCAGGACTGGTACCGCATCGTGCTGCCGGCGAACGCGAACGCGCGCACGCTGCTGAACGTCAACGGCGCCTACCTGGCGTCCAGCACCGCGGTGAACCTGTCCGTCACCGTGCTGGGGCCGCTGCCCACGGGCGGCGAGGGCGCGCTGGTGAAGAAGGAGGACAAGCACGGCCAGGGCGCGCCGCGTCCGGTGGACATGGTGCTGCCGCTGCGCGACGACCTGGGCGGCAAGACGCTGCTGGTGCTGGTGCAGGATGCGCCGGACGTGCCCAACCGGCCCAACTACGACGCGCGCAGCCCGTACCGGCTGACGGTGCGCATCGAGCAGAACCCGGACACGCAGGAGCCCAACAACACCTACGACACGGCCACGCCGCTGACGCTCTCCGCGAGCAATGGGGTTGAGACGGGCACCGCCACGGGCTACCTGGCCACGGACAACGACGTGGACCACTACACCTTCAGCCTGCAGGCGGGGAAGGTGGCGTACGTGCGCCTCCACGCGCCCGACCAGGACTTCATGCCCAACTGGCGCCTGTCCTACGAGCTGCGACGCCCGGGCTTCTCGGAGAAGGAGGACGAGGGCCAGTCGCCGCCCCAGAGGCGCGGCGCCGAGCTGGCCACCGCGCGCAAGGTGAGGCAGGCGGGCACGTGGATGCTGGTGGTGAAGGGCTACCGCGGCACCAACGACAGGGACACCGCCCAGGGAGACCTGCGCCAGCGCTACGAGGTGGAGGTGCGCGTGCTGGACGAGGAGGACGTGCAGGACCGCACGGGCAATGGCAATGACCGCGTGCAGGACGCCACGGCGCGCGACTTCAACACCGCCACGCCCGGCACCCCGCAGGCGACGACGTCCTTCACCGGCCGCTTGGGCTACCGGCCGGACCGCGACTGGTACTCGGTGCGGCTGCCCGCGTACAACAGCGGCCCGACGGTGCTGCGCTACCGGCTGGTGCCACTGGGCACGGGCGGGCGCTTCCCGGCGCTGCCGGACACGCCGGACCGCATGGTGCAGGTGTTCACCCTGGTGTCCAAGGGGGCCGTCTCCGAGTGGCGCGACAACTGCCTCAACGACGCGAGCGCCTGCCCCAGAGACTTCGGAGAGAACCCGGAGGCGCGCCAGCTGATGGAGGGCTACTGCACCCGCACGGACATCCCGACGCCCATGTGCCTGCACTCGCACCGTGAGGAGGCAGCGGACAACCCGCGCTTCACCAACCTGAGCAACTTCCGCGGCGTGCTGCCGGTGCCGAGGCACGACTCCGCGCTCCTCTACTACTTCCTCGTCCAGGACGAGGGCTCCAACTGGGCGGATGACCGCGACTACCGGCTGGAGGTGAGCTGGGAGACGGAGGACTCGGACGAGGTGACGCGGCAGCAGGCCACCGGCTCGGACCAGCCGGTGCCGACCTCGCTCCAGCCGGGCGATGACTTCCCCTTCCCGGAGATCAACGCCGCGGTGAGTGGCCAGCTGTCCCACGGCCACGGCCGGCTGCGCAGCGGCAATGACCGCGACAATGGCCTGGGCGTGCGCGCGCCCGGGGACTACGACGCGGTGCCCACGGACGTCGACTCGTTCCAGTTCCAACTCCCGCCCCGGGGGGCGCCCGAGGACCTCGCGTGGATGGTGCAGTGGGAGGTGGCGAAGCTGCCGGATGGCGGCACGCCGCACGGCATCGCGCTGGACCTCACCTTCTGCGACGGGGACGTGAGGGACGGCGGGGCCTGCACGCCAGTGACGCGGGGCAGCCGCAACCTGCCGCTGACGCTGGGCTACCGCTCGGACGCGCTGCGCGCCTGGCATACGCCGGCCGGCGCCTCGGTCAACAGCCTCCAGCCGCAGTACATGCTGGAGGAGCGGCCGGGCTCCACCGTCGTCACCCTGGCGCCGTTCGCTTGCGGCTGCCTGGAGCGGCGCTTCGTCCGCGGCGGCACGATGCGCGTGGACGTCTCCGCGTCGGAGCGCACCGACTACGAGCGCGTGGAGTACACGCTGCGCACCGGCTACGCGGACTACCCCACCACCTACACGGCGGACGGCGGAGTCAGCGTGTCCTGCCCGGCGCCGGTGCAGGACGGTGGCACGCCGCTGCCGGACGGTGGGGTGCTCCCCATCTACACCGGGGGCTGCGCCTTCACCCGCCAGCCATGAGCGCGGCGGCGGTACGGCGGGAGCTTCGGCTCCCGCCGCTGGGGCCCGAGGGCCCCGATGCTTCAGGGATTCACGCCCACGCCGTTGAGGGTGATGACCTTCTCCGCCGCGTTGGCCGAGTTGGACTTGATGGTCAGCGTGCCCCGGTACTCCACGTCGTCGGTGGGGCGGAACTCCACCGTGACGAAGGCGCGCTTGTACGTCTCCAGCGGCATCGGAGTGCCGGGGGTGAAGCCATCGGGGAGCACCAGCTTGAACTGCGAGGGGCCGGACAGGGCGATGTCCGTGATTTCCAGCGTGCCCTCGCCGCGGTTCTCCAGGAGGAGCGAGTTGTAGCCCACCTGCCCGACGAAGGTGCCGCTGCCGAACTCGCGATTGAAGGCCATCTCGTCGCGGTCCGTGAAGAGCGAGGGCTCCTTCGGAATCTCCGTCTCGTTCCCACAACCGGCGAGGGCGAAGAAGATGATGGGGAGCCACCGGGTACGCAGTCGCATGGACGTCCACTCCTCGAATTGAGGGTCAGATGATGAAGTCGTTTGTAACAGTGTTTCACCGCAGCGCCCAGAGGGCGGCGGGGTTGCTTCTCGCGATGCTCGCGGTGGGATGTGGCGACTCGCGCGACGACTTCATCGGCCCGCGCGTGAAGGATGCATGCGACGCGGCCTGGCCCGTGTGCAACCGCGTGGCCGGCTGCATCCTCGGCTCGGAGAGCTACGCGGAGGGGCGCTTCCCGGGACGCGGCCAGTTCATCGTGCAGATTCCGGAGGCCTCCACCGTCAAGGTGAGCTTCTACCTGGAAGAGGTGTCCGCGGCGGGCCAGGAGACGGTGGTGCTCTTCCACGAGGAGGGCTGCCGCGCGCGCACGCGCCAGGCGGCGGACGGGCGCGCGGTGCTCGACCAGATGGAGGAGTTCGGCGAGTTCACCCGCGAGGCGGACGTCACCGGCGTGGGCGACCACCTCATCGAGTTCGAGTCCGACATGCAGGCGAAGTACGTGGTGAAGGTGGACGTGACGCCCCTGCGCGTCCGGTAGCGCTCAGCCCTTCAGCGAGCGCACCAGGTGGTGCGCCACGCGGAAGCTGTTGGCGGTGATGGTGAGCGTGGACGGCACGCTGCCGCCGGTGGGCATGAAGCTGCCGTCCACCACGTAGAGGTTGGGCACCTCGTGGGCCCGGCAGTGCTTGTCCAGCACGGACGTCGCCGCGTCGTTGCCGAAGCGGCAGGTGCCGTGCTGGAGGATGGTCGTCTCGCCGCTGGTGCTCACGCGCCGCACGTCGTCCGGATCCAACCGCAGGAGGATTTCCTCGCCGCGCTCCACGAGGAAGCGCGTGGCGGCCAGGTCCATGGGGTGGCGCTCCACGGTGATGGCGGCCACGGGGATGCCGTACTTGTCCTTCACCTCATCGGACACGCTCACGTAGCTGCCGGGCGTGGGGAGGTACTCGGCGTAGACCTCGAACTGGAGGATGCGCGAGTCGCGGTAGTCCCGCATCCTGTCTTTCAGCGCCTTGCCGAAGACGGCCGTCCTGCCGGTGCCCGCCAGCCCCACCGCCGCGTGGATGGGGTTGGGGTGCGTCCACATGAAGCCCAGCGTGCCGCCCTTGCGGAAGCCGAAGCGCGCGTCGGGCAGGAGGTAGAAGTCCTGGACGCTGCGGTTGACGAAGGGCGACGGGTCCTTCAGCCACGGGCGCGCCTCGGCGTGCTTCGACACGCGGAAGGTGGCGTGCGACTCGCCGAAGGAGCTGAAGATGAGGTTCTTCCCCACCAGCCCGCTGCCGTTGGCCAGCCCGCGCGGGAAGCGGCTGGAGGTGGAGTTGAGGAGCAGCCGCGCGCTCTCCACGGCGGTGCAGGACACCACCACCACCTTCGCGGGCTGCTCTTGCGCCACGCCATTCGCGTCGAGGTAGACGACGCTCTTCGCGCGGCCCTGCTTGTCCACCTCCACGGTGCGCGCCATGCAGCCGGGGCGCAGCTCCACGTTGCCGGTGGCGAGCGCGGCGGGGATGAGGCTGGCGTGGGTGCTGCTCTTGGCGCCCATCTCGCAGCCGTAGCTGCCGCACAGTGCGCAGTACGAGCACGGCGCGCGTCCGCGATACGGGCGGCTGAGGATGCCGCGCGCGGTGGGCAGCGAGTGCCAGCCCAGGCCCTTGCAGGCCTTGTCGATTTCACCCGCCACCGGGTGCACGTCCAGCGGCGGCAGCGGATAGGGGCTGGAGCGGGGCTCGGCGAAGGGGTGGGGCACGGCCTCGCCGGACACGCCCAGCTCGGCCTCGGCCCTGTCGTAGAAGGGCGCAAGTTCCTCGTAGGAGATGGGCCAGTCCGCCACGGTGCTGCCGGGAATGGCGCCCAGCGTGGAGCGCAGGCGGAAGTCCACCGGTTTGAGCCGGTAGAAGAAGCCGCTCATGTGCACCGTGCCGCCACCCACGCAGTTGGCCGTCCACGCCGCGGTGGAGCGCTCGTAGCGGCCCTTCGCGCCCTGGCGCACCAGGTGCGGCTCCTCCCACGGCAGCGGCATGAAGAAGTTGCGGCGGCTGTTGAGGATTTCGTCGTGGATGAAGTCCTGGGGGCGGTAGTGGCGCCCCTTCTCCAGCAGCACGACCTTGAAGCCGGCGCGGCCCAGCTCCAGCGCCATGGGCGCGCCGCCCGCGCCGCTGCCGATGATGCAGACGTCGACCTCGGGCAGGCTCACTTGTGGACTCCGCACTCGCGCAGGCACTTCGGGCCGTCATGGCCCTCCGGGGGCGCCATGGCGACGGTGCCAATGGTGTCGAACCCCATGAGACGCCAGCCCACCTTGCCCTTGTTGCCGCCGTAGGACGGGTCCCCGAGGAAGCCCTCCAGCGTCATCACCGTGAGCAGCTCGAAGAAGTGGGCCTCGGCGCTACGGGGCGGGCTGTCCTTGAAGAGGGTGAGCAGCTCGTCCTGCTGTTCGGGGGTGAGGGCGGCGAAGCCCTTCTGGAACATGCGGTTCGCGCGGCGCTCCAGCGCGGCCACGCCGCCGACAAAGTCGTCGCGCACGGGCTCCAGCGCCGGTGTCTGGAGGATGCGGTCGATGTAGACGGGCACGTCCGCGTCGAGCGCGCCCGGGTCCTCGTCCTTGGGGAGGATGCGCTCGGTGGCGGCGGCCACCACGGCGTACTCGAAGGAGGAGAAGGTGCGCAGCGCCTGGCCGCCGGGCGTGGTGCCCAGCGGGCCAGTATCCGTGGGCGGGGCCTTGGGCTTCTCATCGGAGCGCTTGCAGGCGGGGCCGAGCAGCACCACGCCGCCGCCGAGGAAGGTGGCCCGCTGGATGAATGAACGCCGGGACAGGCGACTGCGGGGAGGACGCGCGCGTGACATGGAGCCCGCGAGCCTAGCGCAGCGAGCCGTGCTCCGCGCTGGAGATGAAACCCGCTCGGCTGCTCGCCATGACGGCGCGGTGGCGTAGGATGCGGGGAACGACGTGCAAGCCGACAACGCAAGGAGAGGCACATGAGACGGCACGCCTGGACACTGGGTCTGGCGCTGGCGCTGGGATGCGGCAAGGACAGCCCGACCAACCCGGACGCGGGGCCGAAGCCGGACGAGAACCCGAACCAGAACTCGCCCTTCACCCAGTTGGTGGTGGACGCGGACCCGAGTGAGTTCGACCCGATTTCCTCCATCGCCATGGCCATTGGCCCGGAGAACCGTATCGGCATGGCGTACTTCGTCCGGCTGAACACCGTGACGGAGAACGCGCCCGACTACGAGCTGCGCTACCGCGAGTTCAACGGCGGCTCGCTGAGGCCGGCGGAGGCGGTGGCCAAGGTGCAGCGCGTGTACGGCGTGTCCGTGGCCTTCGGGCCCAATGGTCAGCCCGCGGTGAGCTATCTCGGTGGCCGGCGCGACGGCGGGCCGGACGACTCGACGTTCTGGTACCAGAGCGACATGGCGGTGTCGTACCGGAACGCCAACGGCACGTGGACCGAGCGCATCGCGGTGACGATGTCCAACCAGGCGGTGGCGGGCAACATCGTGAGCGACGGTGGCTGGCTGGTGGGGCTCAACTCCTCCATGGTCTTCGCCGGCAACCAGGCGCTGGTCGTCTACCGGGATGGGCACCGGGGTCAATCCCCGCAGCAGGACTGGGCCGGGAGCGACCTGGAGCTGGCGTCGGGCGGCCCCACGGCGTGGCAGCACCGCGTGCTGGCACCGGGCGGGAACGACAAGCAGGGTTGGGGCGCGCACGCCTCCATCATCATGGCGGGCAACCAGCCCGCGGTGGTCCATGACACGGCGGAGCTGGGCGCGCAGGCCACCGGCGTGGACGTCGTCTTCCAGCGCCGCAACGCGGACGGCGCCACCTGGACGCCGCCGGTACGGGTGCAGAGCGTTCCCAACACGCAGCTCGGCGCCTCCATGGCGTACGACGCCACGGTGGGCTTCGGCATCGCGGTGCTGAACCGGAACAACAACGCGCTCACGTTCATCGAGTGCGACGAGAGTTCGGGGACGAAGTGCGCGGCGGTAGGGGACTGGACCACGCCGGACCCGGTGTTCAACAGCGGCACGGGCGGCTGGTACCCGTCGCTGGCGTTCGACCCGCGCACCCATGAGCCGTCCATCGCGTACTACAACTGCGCGCTGGAGTCGGGCCGCAACGAGACGTCCTGCAACACGGGGGACGACGAGCTGGTGGTGTCCACGCGCATCGGCGGCATCTGGCGCGAGACGCTGGTGGACGCGGGCGGCGGCTGGTCCCCGAAGCTGGCCTACCTGTCCGACGGCAAGCGCGTCGTCCTGTACCGGGCGCCGGTGGTGGCGACGGACAAGGGCACTCTGAAGCTCGCGGTGGAGAAATGAGCCGGGCGGTCCGGGCACTGGCGGCAGCGGGGCTGGCGGCGCTGACCTTCGGCGCGGGCCTGACGGCGTGCGGACTGTCGGACAACGAGCTGGCCGGCAGCGTGTCGGAGCTCTTCCCGCTGGGGGACATCTCCCGCGTGGAGGTGCTGCGCAACGCCGAGGCGCTGCAGGTGAGCTACTACCGGAACAACGCGCTGGACGTGGACCTGGTGGCGCGGCTCACGGTGGCCACCGAGGGGCTGGAGCTGCGGCCCGGCGCGAAGGTGAACCTCGCGGGCCTGACGCCGTCGGGACAGGCGCGGGCCTCGGTGGTGCACCTGAACGCGGGTGAGCCGGCGCGCGTGTTCGCTCCGGTGGAGAAGGGCGACCTGGAGCTGGAGGAGGGTGGCAGCCCGGGCGAGGCGACGCGCGGGAACTTCTCCATGTCCTTCAAGAAGGGCGAGGGCTACGGCGCCGGCCGCAACCTGGAGGGCACCTTCAAGGCCACGGCGCTGGACGCGAGCTTCGGTCCGGAGCCGGGAGAGATGCTGGACGCGGGCGTTCCGGCTCCGTAGCGCGGGACGGCTGTCACCGCTCGGGGAGGGCCGTGGGCTCTCGCAGTCCCGAGCGGAACAGCCAGAAGAAGAAGCCGATGATGGCCAGGGAGCCGGCCCACAGGATTCCCCAGCCGATGGAGTCCGCCGCGCCCTGGAAGGTGTCGTCGGCCATGGCGGCGGCGAGCCCGAGCAGCCACAGGCTCCCCGCGGTCAGCCCCAGGCCTCCGATGAAGAGCTTCATCCACGAGCCCGCCGTGCGCCGTGGGGCCTCGGGACGGAGGTGGCGCGGTGGAGCCTCCCAGCGCTCCGAGTTCACGAGCACGGCGCTCGCGGTGGCGACCTGGATGCCGGAGGGGCCTTGCATCACCAGCGCCTCCCGGGCCACGAGGACGTCGTTGGAGACGAGGGCGGGCGCGGCCATGTGGGCGAGCTGCTCGGACTGGAGCAGGCGGTAGAGCTTGCGGCCCCACTGCACCTCGATGAGGAGCACGCCGAAGGCGAGCACGGCGTACCCGGTGTTGGTCATCAGGAAGGTGTCGTAGGCGCCGTGGAGCAGGGTGGCCCAGCCGAGCCCGGCGGCGAGCAGGCCGAAGCGCTGCTGGGGCGCGGCGAGCTTCGCGCGGCCGACGAAGGCGCCCATCACCACGCCCGTGAAGGCATGACCGGGCACGGCGGTGAGGGCGCGGAGGACGGCCACCTCGAAGCCGTGCTCGCCGACGTAGAGGATGTTCTCCAGCGTGGCGAAGCCGAGCGAGGCGGTGGCGCCGTACACCACGCCGTCGAGCGGCTCGTCGAAGGCGGGCTTGCGCCAGACGTAGCCGTAGAGGACGAGGAACTTGAAGAGCTCCTCGGGAATGGCGGCGCCGAGGAAGGCGCGCACCAGCGCGGAGCCCCAGACGCCGTCGGCGAAGGGCTCGCCGAGCGACTGGAGCGCCATGGCCGTGGGGACGACGGGGGCGCAGATGACGGCGCCGAGGAGGAAGGTGCGCAGCAGCAGGCCGTGCGGCTCGGGGCGCTTGTCGCGCGCGTAGACGTACCAGAAGAGCAACAGCGACGGGACGACCGCCGAACCCCCGAGCAGCAGCACGGACATGGCCGCGTACGGTAGCAGGGGGCAGGGGACCGACGGGATGGGTCGGACGGGCCACCCGGGCCACGAAGCGCTCCTGCCTCTTCGGCCGGAGCGCTCCGCGGTCGTGCGATGCTTACGGGGTCACGCAGGCGAGGCCCTGGGACAGGGTGGTCTGCGCCATGGCGTGCTGGGTGAGGGCCACGGCACCGCCCTCCTCGTAGACGCGGCGGGCGAGGGCGACGGCCTCGCTCGAGTGGACGGTGAGGGTGGAGCCGGAGGCGTCCGTCACGGAGACGGCGCCGTCGGTGGCCTCCTGGGCCTGGAGGAGCATCGCGCCGGCGTCGTCACGGACGACCATGCCGTTGTCGAGCGGCTCGAAGTAGCGAACGAGGGTCTCCTGGCCCTCGCGCTGCAGCTCCATGCGCATGACGCCGCTCGCCTCGCGGGAGAGCTTGAGCGTGTCGGTGGGGGAGAGCTTGACGATGCGGGTGTTGTTGTCGACGCCGTCGGCGCTCGACACGGGGTTGCTGCCGGTCCAGAACTCGATGCTGTTGATGACGAGGGCATCGACGAGCGTGCCGATGCCGTAGACGGGCACGATGACCATCAGCAGGAACACCAGCCACTGGACGAACTTGTTGCCAGAGACGTTCTTGTTGAAGTTCCAGATGGCCTGCGTGAGCTTGAACTGGCCGAAGCACCCCGTCGCATGGACGGAGAAGAAAGCGGCGCACGCCACGGCGAGCCAGGGGGACGGACGCTTCATGGGGGAACACCCTCCTTGGGGGGTTGGCTGGACTGCGAGTGCGGCGCCACGATGCCATGGCGTCCGCGCATGTCACGGCTTCTTCGTGGCTGCGTCCGCTGTTCGGCAGTTCCGTGTGATTCGTGGAGGAGGGCTGGAATGAGCTCGGGTGCCGTCTTCGTGCTGCTCGGTGTGCTGATGGCCGTGCCGGACGCGGGCGTTCCGGTGGAGCCGCCCCCCGCGACGCTGGCGTGTCTGGCGAAGTGGTACCCGGTGCTGAGCCCGGTGCGCCTGGATTCAGGCTGGGGCTTCGGGCTGCCGGATGGGAGCACGTACCCGTTCGATGACGGGCGCGAGAAGTCCTTCGCGCAGAAGCTGGAGGCGCCGGACCTGGAGGACACGCTGTCCATTCCGTATCGCACGGGGCCGATAGCGCCGGTGACTCGGGAGGACGAGGACCCCGGGCGCATCCGCTTCGACCCGCTCTTCCATGCGGCCTACGGCGCGTCCGCGAAGAAGGTGGACGTGGTGCCCATCCGCTTCCTGGGGCAGGAACTGAACGTGCACCGCAAGGTGGCGCCCGCGTTCCAGCGCGTGGCCGCGAGGCTGGAGGCGCTGCTCGCGAAGGATGCGTCGCTGAAGCCGTTCCTGACGAACCTGGGGGGCACGTTCAACTGGCGGAAGATCGCCAACACGAACCGGCAGAGCGCGCACTCCTACGGCGTGTCCATCGACCTCAACGTCGCGCGCTCACACTACTGGGAGTGGCAAAAGCCGAAGCAGCCGGTGCGCTGGCGCAACAGCGTGCCCCAGTCCGTCGTGGACGCCTTCGAGGCCGAAGGCTTCATCTGGGGCGGCCGCTGGTACCACTACGACACGATGCACTTCGAGTACCGGCCGGAGCTGTTGGACCCGGCGTGCGCGGTGCGCTGAAGGCTCAGTCCCCCTCGCTCTGCACCAGCCCGTACTTGTGGAGCAGCGAGTAGAGGTGCTTGCGGTCCAGCTCGGCCTCGCGGGCGGCGCGGGCGATGTTGCCCTTGGCGCGGCCCAGGAGCCGGGTGAGGTACTCGCGCTCGAAGGCGCGAATCAGCTCGTCCTTGCAGACCTTGAACGGGCCGGTGAACTCCACGGGCAGGAAGTCGCCCGCGGCGGCGGGGGCCTCGCGGGTGAACTCGCGCAGCAGCGTGTCCCCGGCCAGCTCCGGGATGTCCACCATGTGCCGCGCGCGCTCCAGCGCGTTGCGCAGCTCGCGCACGTTGCCCGGCCACGTGTGCCCGGTGAACTGCTCGCGAATCTTCTCCGGCAGCCGCCCCCACAGGCCCTCGCCCGCGAAGGCATCCACCAGCAGCGGGATGTCCTCCTTGCGGTCTCTCAGCGCCGGCAGGCTGAACGTGAAGACGGAGAGCCGGAAGTACAGGTCCTCGCGGAACCGTCCCGCCTGCGTCTCCGCCCACAGGTCCTTCTTGCTCGCCACCACGATGCGCGCGTCGAAGGAGATGGGCGACGACGAGCCCAGCCGGCGAAACTCGCGGTCCTCGATGGCGCGCAGCAGCTTGGGCTGGAGGTCCATCGCGAGGTCGTCGATTTCATCCAGGAACAGGGTGCCGCCGTTGGCCCGCTCCAGGCACCCGATGCGCTGCCCCACCGCCCCGGTGAAGGCGCCCTTCTCGTGACCGAACAGCTCGCTCTCGATGAGCGAATCGGACACGCTCGCGCAGTCGAACACCACCAGCGGCCCCGGCGCGCGCGGGCTCAGCTTGTGGATGGCCTTCGCGGCCGCGCCCTTGCCCGAGCCCGTCTCGCCCACCAGCAACACCGTGGAGTCGGTGGGGGCAATCCGCTGGAGCAGCGCGAAGATCTGCCGCATGGGCAGGCTGCGCCCCACGAGGTCGCCCAGCCGGTCCTCCGCGGTGGGCTCCACCTGGACGGGAGACATCTGCGGGCTGAAGCGCAGGCGCACATCGCCCACCTCCAGCAGCGCGCCGGGACGCAGGTACGCCTCGCGCACCTGGGCGCCGTCCAGGAAGGTGCCGTTGGTGGAGCCCAGGTCCTGCACCAGGAAGCGGTCGCCCTGGCGGCGCACCACCAGGTGGTTGCGGCTCACCGTGGGGTGGTCGATGACGACGTCGTTGTCCGGCGCCTTCCCCACACTGAGCGCCTCGTTGGCCAGCGGGAAGACGGTGCCGGCCCGCTCGGTGTCGAGCAGCACGAGATGGAACTGCTGCGCGGAGAGCCGCTCTCCCTGCGCCCGGGCGCCGACGACGGTGTGGGAGGGAATGGGAACTGGCGGAAGGGCGGACATGACGGCGGGGGATTCTAGACGGCTTCACGTCGCATGGTGACTTCCTGTGTCCCTGCAACGGCCCCCGGGCAGGCAGCCGAGCCTCTTCTGGGGGGTTGACGCGCGGCACGAACCGCCCTCCGCCTCCCGCCGTCCCGGCCGGTGCCGCACGCCGTCACGCGGGGCGCTGGCGCGTTGTCACCGTTCGGGCCGACGGGCCGGGCACACACGGGACGGTCTCCATACACCGGGCGGCTGTCCACCTGCGCGGGCGCCGCTTCGAGCAACCGTGCTCGGATTCCTTGCCCGGCGTCGTCACGTCCGACGATGATCCGAACCACGAATCCACCACCGTGAGCTCGACGTCATGGAAGGACGCCTCATCCTTCCGGACTGCATCCCCGACCAGAGCACCGGCACCTGCCTCTAGTGAGTGTGAATGGCTCATCAACCCGACGCCATCGTTCCGGACAATGCCACGCACCTGAAGCGGGTCCGCCAGCTGGGCGCGCGGCGGATTCCCTTCATCTCGGGACAGCAGCTCGGCTTCGCGCCCGGGAGCCACCTGCTGGTCGCGAAGGACAAGGCGGGGGCCCGGCTGTGCTGGTGGGACCTCGCGGGGGAGTCCGACGCTCCCCGGTGCACCGTGGAGATGCCGCTCGAGCCCGCTCCGGCCGCCCTGGCGGCGGGCGGGGACCTCGTCGTCGGGGCGGGCATCCCGGACCCGGAGGCCCCGGAGCCCTGGCGGCAGCGGCTCGTGGGGCTGTCCGCGCGAGACGGCGCGTTCCAGCTCCAGGCGCCCCTGTCCCAGCCCATTTCCGCGCTCTGCGCCTCCAGGGATGGCTCCCTGCTGGCGCTGCTGGGCGGCGGCAGGGCCCTGCTGTGGGACGTGAAGACCTGGCGCGTGGCGCACGCGCTGGAGGGCATGGGGCCGGACTTCTCGTCCGACGCCTGTGTCTTCTCCCCCGACGGCCGGCTCGTGGCGGCGGCCGTCTCGTCCTCCGAGACGCTCCAGGGCAGCGTCTGGCTCTGGGACACGGCCACGGGCGCCAGGCTGGGACAGCTGCCCATCGATACGCCCTTCGCCTGGAGCGTCGCCTTCCATCCCACGCGGCCCCTGCTCGTCGTGGGCGGAAACATGGATGAAGTCGTCGTGGTGGACGTGGAGTCGCGCCGCGTCGCGCGGACGCTTCCGGGCTTCGGCGCCGGAGCGTGCAACCTGGACTTCAGCCCGGATGGCGCGCTGCTCGTGGCCTCGCGTGACGGCCGCGGCTTCGGCGTCCACCGCTCCGACACGGGCGAGCTGCTGTTCCGCGCCGGGGATGACAACGAATCGCAGACGAGCGACGCGCTCTTCTCTCCGGATGGCCGCTGGATTGCCTGGGGCCAGGGAGACGGCACCGTGGGACTCTGGAGCGTGGTTCCCTGAGAGTCCCGCCGGCGGAAACCCGGCGGAGGCGCGCGGTGCGCCTCCGCCGGTCCTGCTGTCACGGGTCCAGGTCGACGTGAGAGGCATCCGCCCAGATCTGCTCCAGCATGGCGGCCTCGCTGGTGTTCAGGTCCCGGGCGGTGGCGCCCTTGGACTTGGCGGTCATGGCCTCGCGGAACCACCGGTTGAAGCCCGCGCGGGCCTCCTTCTGGCCCTGGGGCACCAGCACGTTGGAGTCCGTCACCTTGCAGGCGATGTCCGCGTCATCCCACTTGCCGGGAGTGTGCGCCACCTCCTTCTTGAGGTGCGGCCGGGGACGGCCTGGGGTGCCGTTGGGGGCGATTCGGATGATGGAGCCGTCCGCGTGCGTCCAGACCTCCTGTGCGGGGTCGGGTGAATGCTTGATGAAGCCCTTCTGGGAGAGCAGCAGCTGGACCTCCTCCAGAATCATGCCCTTCATCGACGGCAGGCTGCGCACCGTTCCCCCGAGGTTCTTCACGAAGAGGGTGTCACGGACCTTCGTGTTCCAGATGGGGAGGTAGATGTCCAGACCGGTGACCTTCACGAGCGCGCCGCCGCCCACCCTGGGCGCGAAGTCCGTGATGAACTTGTCGCCGTAGGTGTCCGCCAGGTGCTTGATCTGCGTCCCCGTGAGGTCATCCAGGTGGGACAGCGCGCTTTCCCCCAGCCGTGCGCGGAGCAGCTTGGCCTCGGCGGCCCCCAGGTCCAGCACCAGGTTGTCGAGAACCTTGCCAGCGCGCCCGAGGACGGGCGCCATGGCCGCGACGCCATGCCAGAAGGCCCCGCTCCCGATGACGACGCCCAGGGCCGAGGCGATGCGCTCCTCGGGGGACAGCTCCTCTCCGCCCGGCAGGCAGAACTTCCTGCCGGTGACGGCCTCGCAGAGGTCGAGGACATCGCCCACCGGGGTGAACCCCACGGCGAAGCGCGTGACTTCGACGGCCGCGGTGGCGACGGACTGGGTCAGCCGGGTGAGCTCGGACAGGGCGCTCATGTCCACGCTGAAGATGGCGGCGGCCGCGCCGTGGAGCAGGCCATTGATGGTGTCCAGCAGCAGCCGCTCCTCTGGCGTCATGTTCGCATCCCAGCCCGCCAGGGCGTCCTTGAGGGCGGTCGCGGCCTGGGGCGTGCGGGCCATGAGCACCGTGTCCAGCCGGTTGCGCATGTCCAGGGGGATGGGGCTGTCCAGGAACCAGCCGGACTCGTCCATGAAGTTGAGCACGTAGGAGGCAACGCTCTGCCGCGCGTTGAGGAACGCGGCCCACTCCTCGGTCGACACCGCGGCACGGGCCTCCAGCGAGCGCCGCATCGCGTCCACGTTGGTGCGCCAGCTGCGCACCGTGCTCAGGAAGCCCAGCCGGTCCGTCGCGGTGCCGGTGCCCATCTGCTGTTCCAGGCGGGTCATCACCTGCTGCGCGAAGGCCGCGTACGGGTCGTTGTTCGGGTCGAAGTCGTCGTTGGGGACGACCTCCGGGACGGTGACGTCCGGCACGTCGTCCAGGCCATCGCCCGTCTCGAAGCTGTCGGGGGAGCCCAGGTCGTGACCCGCCTGCGCCACCGCGGCCTCGACGAGCGAGACGGCTTCGTCCACATGCAGGCCCAGCTCGGTGGTGATGCGGGCAATCTCGGCCCGGAGCTGCTCCACGTTCTTCTTGAGGTCGTCCACCAGCGCGACCAGCGCCCGGCGCGTGCTGCTCGGGACGTCCGGGTAGCGCCTCAGCAGCGCATCCAGCTCCGCCGCGGTCAGCTGGTCGAAGCCCTTCTGGAGCAGGGCGTCCAGCTCGGCCTCCAGGCTGTCGAGCCGCGCCAGCTTCGCGGACAGGTCGGCGATGGAGTTCGCGTTGCCGATGAGCTTGTTCCGGTCCTCGGAGAGGGTGCGCTCCAGCTCCGCGATGCGGTCCGCCAGCCCCGGGTTCAGCTCACGCAGGGCGAAGCTGACGTTCGTCCGTCCGGTGTACGAGGTGCCCTCGCGGTTGACGTGGAACAGGGGCATCGGCGGCTGCCCGGGCCGCCTCAGCTTCACGAGCTCCGTCGTATAGGTGTTCGAGTCTCCGCCCTGGGTGCTGACACCGAAGAAGAAGGAGTTGTTGCCCGGACGCAGCAGGACGGAGTCGAACGGCGCCAGGAAGGCGTTGTAGCGGTCCCCGTTCCGCGCCACCGCGTACGCATTGGGAATGGTGTAGGTGGGCAGGGGGACGACGTTGATCTCGAACATGGGCAGCCCCTCGCGCACGAGCATGGCGCTGTTGTTGCTGCCCCGGGAGCCGACGTACGAGACGGTCTCCCAGAAGATTTCATAGCGCTCCGCCCGGGCGGGGAGCGCGCCCAGGAGGGTGAGGAGGAGGGCCAGGGAGAAGCGTCGCATCCAGGAGTTCCAGGCGCGGAGGTGGGTTTCTGGCAGGCAGGTCATGTCGGGCCTCACAGTCCGTCAGAGACATTCAGCGCCGCGTCGTGCGCGACCGCGGCGGCCTTGAGCTGGCCAGCGGCCAGCTTCGCCTCCACATCCGTGAGCAGCGCCGCCGGGACGCCTCCCGCCGAGCGCATCATCGACACGTTGAGCCGCAGCGTGCCGGGCAGGGTGGACGTCATCCACGTGCGCACGCGCGAGAAGTCGCGGCGCATCGCGACGCACCCGGCCTCCCGCCACGAGCGCGCTCCGTCCTGCGGCGGCGCGCAGGCGGGCTCGAATTGCAGGTACGACTCCATCTGGTCGTACTTCGCCGACAGGAAGGACAGCTTCAGCCGGGTGCTCTTGGGCGCCACCTGCCACAGCTGGGTGCTGCGGGCGGTGACGTCATCCAGGAAGCGCTGTGAGGCGGTGAGGAACGCGGCGTCCGCCAGGGCCTGACGCGTGGCCTCGTTCGCCTCCAGCCCGATGAGCGCGTCCCGGCGCTGCTTCATGCCCTCCAGCAGCCGGTCCACCGCGGAGAGCACCTTGCGCCGGCGCGAGTCGCAATAGCCCTCGATGCCGCCGAGCATCTGTAGCTCTCCGCGGACCAGGTCGCCCATGTGCAGCCCGCGCTGCGCGATGAACTCCTGGAGCGGCTCCAGCTGCTCCAGGTACTCCTCCTGGAGCAGGGCCAACCGGGTGCGCAGCCGCATCGCCTCCAGGACGAGCTCGCTGGCCTCACCGCTCTCCTGCTGGGCCAGGGCCACCGCGTCGAGCTGGACCGTCACCAGTCCCTGCAGGTTCGCGGCGGAGCCCTGGGTGGCCAGCGCGTGGAGCTCGGCGGTGGTGGCGCTCTCGGTCCCCTTGTACGTGCGGAACCGGTCCGCCAGCGCCACCACCTCGGGGCCGAGGGCCTCCAGGCCGGCGCGCGCGCTGGCGACCACGTCCTCCAGGCGCGTCATGCCGGCCTTGACGTCGGCGGCCTCCAGCACGACTGGCTCGCTGTACTCGCTGGCCTTCTGCTTCACCACCGTCTCCGCGTTGCGGACGATGGTGTTCACGCGGTCCGTCGCCGCGGCGATGGCGCGCTCCTGGTCCCTGATGTAGCTCTTGTTCTCGTTCGAGTGGGCTCGAAGGCTCTCCAGCAGGGCCTCGGCGCTCTTGTTGGTGTTCTTCAAGAAGTCGGTGGCCTGCTGCTGGGCATCCTGCCACGCCTGCAGCTCATGGGCGGGGGCCCCATCTTGAGGCGGTGTCGCCCACAGCTTGATGACCTGGTACAGGCACGTGAGGTCCGAGCCGCAGGTGTTCGCCAGCCGGTTGGCGATCCGCTCATAGGCGGCCTGGGGCCCCTGGGAGGCCGGCGCGCACTCGAGGATGTTCGGTATGAAGGCGCAGAACTGGGGCGTGTACGCCGCGCGCTGCTCTTGCGACTGCACGGGAGGCGCCTCCGGTGGCGGCGCGGAGGACTGCCCGCAGCCGGTCACCAGGAGCGCCAGGGCGGCTCCGAGGCCCTTGCGATGACGATGGGGGTTCATGGGGGTTCTCTCGTTGGGGGAGTGGGTGACGGCTACTGGAGCCACGGGGCCAGCTGCGCCTGCGCGAGGAGCTTCTTGTTCTTGAGCCGGGTGACCTCGGTCACGGCGTCCTCGTAGAGCTGCTCGTAGTCGGGCGGGTTCTCGGTCTGCCGGTCGATGATGGCGTTCAGCCGCGAGAGGATTTCGGCCGCGTTCGGGCCGAGGTGGTCCTCCAGGGTCATGACGGTGCCATCCGGCCGCTGCCAGTCCTCGGGCTTGCCGAGCACCCAGAGGCCGCCGTGCAGCCGCAGCAGGGCGAGCCGCTCCTCGAAGGACAGGTCGGCGCAGTTGAGAATCATCGACTCCAGGGCGGGGCCGGATTCGAGCGCCGCCGCGCGCAGCTCCTGCATGGTCTCGTTGGACAGCTCCACACGGAACCGGTCCGCGAGGCTGTGCATGAAGGAATAGGCCTTCTGGTAGAGCATGAGCTCCTCCATGCGGGCCGCGTGGTTCTCCGCGGCGGTGATGGCGGAGTCGATCTGCGCGATGAGGGCGTGCGCCTCGGCCGCGGAGGAGACGTCCACCTCGTTCCAGCGCACCTCCAGCTTGATGAGGCAGCTGCCGTCCAGCACGGCCGAGGGGGTCCAGGTGGAGTTGTCGCTGAGGGTGAACGTGCCGACCGGCGCGCCGCCCGGGCCGCGCAGCTGCACCTCCGTGCCGCGCAGGTAGGGAATGACGACGGGAGCCGCGCCGGGGGCTTCGGCCTTGGCCTCCAGGGGATACTGGGTGGAACAGTTGCCGGACACCACGGAGCGCAGCGCGGTCCGCAGGGGCACCGCGGTCTCCGCGGTGGGTGTGCTCAGCGTCAGCGGGTTGATGCGACAGTTCAACAACCGGTTGAAGCGGAGCTCACATCGGGTGGGGGAGATGAGGTCGATGACGTCCGCGGCTCGAGCTTCTGGCGCCAGCAACAGGGCACACGTCGCCCCCGCGAGGGCGATTCGCATCTTCATGACTGCTCCTTGTGGGTGTTCTTCTGCGTGCAGTGCTGGACCGGGCCCGCGCCCGGGACGCGCTGGATGCGCGGGACGGCCCACATCGGTGGGCTTCCCTTCACGCGTCGCGTGGAGGGAAGCCCCGAGAAGGCATCGATTGGGTTCGCGGCGGCGCCGGCCTCAGTCGCCTGGCCCGGCGTCCACGGCTCCCTTTTGGAAGCAGGAGCGCAATGCCAGCCACTCCATCACAGGCAGTAGCCGGGAGGACGGGACTGGTCGGGGATGCAGTCGGGCAGGATGAGCCGTGCGTCGACGATGTCCGCCGAAATCCGGTAGTTCTCCCAGATGTAGTTCTCATCGGAGACGCGCAGCGGCGGCAGGGTGTTGGCGCGCAGCTCCACCCGGACCGGGGTATAGGGCTGAACGAGGGACTCCACCTCGTACAGCTCATAGTCGAGCCCGGAAGAGTAGGCGGAGGCGGGAATCACCTTCGTGGCGATGTCACGCCAGACGTTGTCGGTCCCCAGGGACTGAAGCGCGAGGGTCGCGGACATGGCGACGTGCGGCAGGTTGCCCGAGTAGGGCCGCCCCGACAGCAGCATCATCTTGACCTGGCCGCGCACATACTTGGGCTGGCTGTGACTCAGGAACCCGGGCACCTGCAGGAAGACATGGCCCGAAATGGTGGACAACAAGGGCTTGGTGAAGAGCGACTGGCCCCAGAGAGCCGGGTCCGAGGGGCAGTGGAGCACCGACTCTCCCCAGCCACTCAGGTAGCGGCCATCCGGCCACTTCCATTGCTGCATCCGGCAGCCATTGTGGCCGTCATAGCGGCACGCCACCGTGGGTGACAGGTCGAACCAGTAGGTCGAGGGAGGTGGCGCGGTGGGCGCCTCGCAGGGCACCGCGTTCTCTCTTATCCACGTGGACCAGAAGTCCTGGGGGTTCTGCGCGGTGCAGGTGGTGCTGATGGGACGGTCCACCCAACTGCACATGTTGAGGGAGACCTCCTGGACGTATTGCGAGCTCAAGGCGTCGAAGCCCAGGGAGGGAAGGGCGGAGCTCCGCGCGGACGCGGCTTCCGAGGCTCCCGCGCTCAACGGCGTGAGCCCCATCACCATGAACAGGAATGAGAGGGAAAAAATCGAGGATGATTGAACGAGCGGCATGGATTTCTCTGGAGGGTGTCTCTTCGAACGCTGGCCGGCCCCAGCAGAAAAACGTCCTCCCGGGCGCGCGCCGGAAATGGATTCCGCCGCCGCCGGGTGATTCGGCATTCCTTGTACTGACCGGTGCTTCCCCTGAGCTCCAGGAGTCAGGGGGACCTGCGCCTACTCTCCTCGAATGGCTGACTTCGGCGCGGATGCTTCAAGCGGCCATACCCATGCGCCAGCTTGCCATTGATTGTCTAGTGGGGTTTTGGCTGGAAAAATCAATCGGTAGTGGATGTGCTGTTGAACGATGGTTTGCAGGTGCTCTTCAAATGCAATACGGCTCGCGGCGATAAAACGGGTTGTCGCGCATTGCATGGGAGCACGTCGCCCATGTCGGGCAATGCCGCGCGGACTACGCCTGGATGCGGCGATGGCGTCTGGGAAAGGGGCCTGTGAGGAAGGGGCCGGCGCCCGCCCGACAACACGCCTGGCGTGGCCGGAGGGGAGGGGACCTGCTAGGACGCCCGCACCATGCGCACCCGCTCCCTGCTGCTGCTCCTGGCCACCTCCTGCGCCACGGTCCCCGAAGCCTCGAAGCCCCCTGCCG
>NZ_JABBJJ010000234.1 GCF_012933655.1 Pyxidicoccus fallax
GGGCGGGCGGGCAGGCTCCGCGAACACGCCGGGCGGAACGGAGGCTCCATTCCGCCGTGCCGACCTCACGGCCGGGGCCCGCCGCCCGCCGAGGCGGAATGGACGTTCCATTCTGGCTGCTGCCCGCCGTGCTGACCTCACGGCCGGGGCCCACCGCCCGCCGGGGCGGAATGGACGTTCCATTCCGGCAAGCTGCCCGCCGAGCCAGAGGCCTCGCGCCCGGGCCCACCGCCTGCCGGGCGGAACGGAGATTCCATTCCGCCGGCTGCCATCCGATCCGGTAGGTCTCGCGGCTGGAGCCCACCGCCTGCCCGCCGGAACGGACGTTCCATTCCACCGACTGCCATCCGACCCGGGGCCTCGCGGCCGGCCCCATGGCGCGCCGCGCGGAACGGACATTCCATTCCGCCGGCCTTCCTCCGGCCGGGCAATCCCCAGCGCCCCGGGCGAAACGGACGTTCCATTCCGCGAGCTGCCCGCCGGCCAGGGGCTCGTGGGGGAGGCCCATGTCATTCCGGGCGGAACGGGGGCCATTCCAGCGTCTGTCCTCCCTCCGCAGCGGCCTGTTGCTCGCGCGGAGGCCCCGCTCCATCGCCCGCCCTCCGGCCGGGGACCGTCCGACGCCAGCCCGTTCCCGGAACCCACCCCGCTGCGGGATTCCCAAGGCCGTGGGCGGAGCGCTAGCGTCCCGCGCCGATGCGACCCGAGGAAGTCGTTTCCCCTGTCGTGGAGGCGAAGCCTGTCCCGGAAGCGGAAGCGCGGGCCACCGAGGTCCGCGCCCCCGCCCTGCGGGACTTCGTGATGATGCTGCTGGCCCTGGCCAGCCTGGGCCCCATCTTCTACGTGGAGCTGGAAGGACTGCAGTGGCCCCACCCTCGCTTCCAGCTGCTGGCGGCCATCGACCTGGGCTTCGTCCTCGTCTTCCTCGGTGAGTTCCTCTGGGGGCTGTCCCGCGCGAAGGACCGCGCGGACTTCCTTCGCCGCCACTGGTTCGAGCTGCCCGGCCTCGTGCCCCTGTACGCGGAGGGCTTGAGCCTCCTGCGCGCCGCCCAGCTCCTCCGCCTCGCGCGGCTCCTGCGCCTGCTGCGCCTGCTCACCGCGTACCGGCGCATGCGCACGCTCACCGTGCTGGACGCGCTGTTCAACCGCTACAAGCTGGGGCACACGCTGCTCGTCGCCTTCGCGGTGGTGATGGGCATGGCCGCGGTGGTGTGGGTGCTGGAGCGGAGCACCAACCCCAACCTCGCCCATTTCCCGGACGCCGTCTGGTGGGCCATCGTCACCGCGACCACGGTGGGCTACGGCGACATCACGCCCCACACGGGCCTGGCGCGCGTCTGCGCCACGGTGCTGATGCTGATGGGCATCGGCCTCATCGGCGTGGTGGCCTCCAGCCTGAGCAACGCCCTGCTCAGGGCCGACCAGGAGGCGAGCCAGGGCTCCGCGCCCACCGCCTCCAGCCTGGCCGCCGAGCTGGAGCGGCTGGCCGTCCTGCGCGAGCGGGGCCATCTCACCGACGAGGAGTTCACCGCCGCCAAGCGGAAGCTGCTCGGCTGACGGGCCCGGGGCGGCCTCCCGCCCTGGTGGAGTAGGGGAGAGTAGGGCCTCGCCGTGTCGTCCGGAGTCCGGCCTGACCGCCCGGCGCTCGTTGCGGGCTGCAAGGAAAGACCTCCCGTGATAGTTGGCCTCGGGTCATGACGAACGAGCTTCATAGGGAGGTCGCCCGGCGGCGCACCTTCGCGATCATCTCCCACCCCGACGCGGGCAAGACGACCCTCACGGAGAAGCTGCTGCTCTACGGCGGCGCCATCCACCTGGCGGGCAGCGTGAAGGCCAAGCGGGCGCGGCGGCACGCCACCAGCGACTGGATGGAGCTGGAGAAGGAGCGTGGAATCTCCGTCACCTCGTCGGTGCTCCAGTTCGTCTACCGCGACCACGCGGTGAACCTGCTCGACACCCCGGGCCACCAGGACTTCTCCGAGGACACCTACCGCACCCTCGCGGCGGCGGACTCCGCGGTGATGCTCATCGACGCGGCCAAGGGCGTGGAGCCCCAGACGAAGAAGCTCTTCAAGGTCTGCCGCATGCGCGGCATCCCCATCTTCACCTTCGTCAACAAGCTGGACCGCTACGGCCGCGAGCCGCTGGACCTCATGGACGAGCTGGAGCAGGTGCTCGGCATCCGCTCCTACCCGATGAACTGGCCCATTGGCATGGGGCCGGACTTCCGCGGCGTCTATGACCGGCAGAAGCGCGTCGTCCACGTCTTCTCCGCCGAGGGCTCCCACGGCGAGTCGGAGGTCGCCGAGCGCTCGGTGTCCATCGACTCGGACGAAATCAAGACGGTGCTCACGGAGGCGGAGCTGGAGAAGCTGCACGGCGACATCGAGCTCCTGGACATCGGCGGTGACGAGTTCACCCGCGAGAAGTGCGACTCCGGCCAGCTGTCGCCCATGTTCTTCGGCAGCGCGATGACGAACTTCGGCGTGCGCCCGTTCCTGGACGTCTTCCTGGACCTGGCCCCGGCGCCCACGTCGCGGCCCACCACGAAGGGTCCGCGCGAGCCCACCGACCCGAAGTTCGCGGGTTTCGTCTTCAAGATCCAGGCGAACATGGACCCGGCGCACCGAGACCGCATCGCGTTCATGCGCGTGGTGAGCGGCCGGTACGTGAAGGGCATGAGCGCCTTCCACTCGCGCCTGGGCAAGGAAGTGCGCCTCGCGAAGCCGAGCCAGTTCATGGCGGCCGAGCGCACGGCCATTGAGGACGCGTGGCCGGGAGACGTCATCGGCCTGTTCGACCCGGGGCAGTACCGCATCGGCGACACGCTGGCCGAGGGCACCGAGGTGGAGTTCGAGGGCGTGCCGCGCTTCAGCCCCGAGCACTTCGCCGTGGTGCGCTCGAAGGACCCGCTGCGCCGCAAGCAGATGGAGAAGGGCCTGGAGCAGCTCTCCGAGGAGGGCACGGTGCAGATCTTCCAGCAGCTCCACATGGGCATGAAGGACCCCATCGTGGGCGTGGTGGGCGCGCTCCAGTTCGAGGTGCTGCAATACCGGCTGGAGCACGAGTACGGGGCGAAGATTGCCCTGGACCGGCTGCCCTTCAGCCACGCGCGCTGGGTGGTGGGGCCG
This sequence comes from Pyxidicoccus fallax, assembly GCF_012933655.1. Classification (GTDB taxonomy): domain Bacteria; phylum Myxococcota; class Myxococcia; order Myxococcales; family Myxococcaceae; genus Myxococcus; species Myxococcus fallax. Next base: position 3,132 of record NZ_JABBJJ010000234.1, read on the forward strand.
AACTTCGACCCCAAGTCCTTCGACTGGGAGGGCAACCGCCAGACGGTGCAGGACCGCGACGGCCTGCCCCTGGTGCTCTTCCGCGACGACTGGGCGCTCCAGCACGCCGAGGACAAGCACCCGGAGCTGAAGTTCCTCTCCGAGGCGCCCATGCTCCGGAAGCTGGCCGAGGCGGCCACCGGCTCCTGAGCGCCCGGTGACGGCGGTGGCCCCTACTTGTAGGGCGCCACCGTGCCGCCGCGGAACGCGGAGTCACGCAGCACCAGACCTTCCTTGTAGAGGCGCGCGGCCTTGGGGCCGACGAAGAAGCCCTTGGGCTCGCCCTTGCGGTAGGTCTTCTTGATGAACTCCTCAATCTCCATGAACAGGCGCCGGAACCTGTCCGGCGCCGCGTTCTTGCGGCCCGTCTGCGCGGTGATGTCCAGCTCGCCCCAGAGCTGGCCGTTGAGCAGCTCGCCTTCCTCGTTGGGGCGCGAGCGCTCCATGAAGATGACGGGCGAGCGCACCTCGTCGATGCGCCAGTGGCCCTTGTCCGGCCCGCGCTTCACCTTGTCGACGATGGCGGCGCCGATGTCGGTGGCCACCATGTAGAGGTCCTCGGGCGGCAGCCGGGGGATGTTCTCCATGGTGGCGCGGAAGGTCTCCCAGTCCTCGGGGACGCGCCGCGGGTACACGTCGAGCGGGTAGCGCTCCAGGAAGCGGAAGAAAGCGACTTCGTCGTCGGGCGACATGAAGAACTTGAGGACGTTGGCCATCGCGCAGCCCTCATACCCCCGAGTGCGTCCTCCGTGAAGGTCCGCCACGAAACACGCTAAGAATCCCGGCATGGATACCTGGCTGCTCTCCCGAATGCAGGAGCTTCGCGACCTCCAAGGGCTCATCGGCCTGGCCACCTGGGACCAGGAGACGTACCTCCCGGCCAAGGCGGGCCCGGCCCGCGCCCACCAGCTCTCCACCCTCCAGGGGCTGCACCACGAGCGCCTGGTGGACCCCCGGCTGGGCGAGGCCCTGGCGAGGGCCGCCTCGCAGGACCTGACGGGAGACGCCCGCGCCATGGTGCGCGTGCTCTCCCGCGAGCGCGAGCGCGAGGTGCGCGTCCCCTCCGACCTGGTGAAGGCCCTGGCCGAGGCCCAAAGCAAGGCGCTCCACGCGTGGCGCGAGGCCCGCAAGGAGCGCCGCTTCGCGCTCTTCCAGCCCGCCCTCCAGCGGCTGTTGGAGCTGCGCCGCGAGCAGGCCGACGCCTACGGCCACGGCGGCGAGCGCTATGACGCCCTGCTGGAGGGCCACGAGCCCGGCATGCGCGTGGAGCGGCTCACCCCCGTGCTGTCCGCGCTGCGCGAGCACCTCATCCCCATGGTGGGCAAGCTCGTGGGCGCGCGCCGTCCGGTGGCCCGCCTCTTCGACGGGCGCCGGTACGACAAGGACGCGCAGTGGGCCTTCACCCTGCGGCTGCTGCAGGACATCGGCTTCGACCTGGAGGCGGGCCGGCAGGACGTGAGCATCCACCCCTTCACGGGCGGCACGCACCCGTTGGACGTGCGCCTCACCACGCACGTGGATGAGACGAGCCCGCTGTCCGCCATCTTCAGCACCATCCACGAGGCGGGCCACGGCCTGTACGAGCAGGGCTTCTCCCCCGCGCACTACCGCACGCCCCTGGCCTCCGCGCCCTCCATGGGCCTGCACGAGTCCCAGTCGCGGCTGTGGGAGAACATCGTCGGCCGCAGCCGGCCCTTCTGGGAGCACTACTTCCCCGCGCTGCGCGCCGCCTTCCCGGAGGCGCTCGCCGCCGTGGACCTGGACGACTTCCACCTGGCCGTCAACGAGGTGAGCCCGTCGCTCATCCGCATCGAGTCGGACGAGGTGACGTACAACCTCCACATCGCCCTGCGCTACGAGCTGGAGCTCTTGCTGGTGCGCGACGAGCTGCCGCTGGCGGACCTGCCCGCCGCGTGGAACGCGCGCATGGAGAAGTACCTGGGCGTCACCCCGCCCGACGACACGCGCGGCGTGCTGCAGGACATCCACTGGGCCTGGGGCGAGCTGGGCTACTTCCCCACGTACTCGCTGGGCAACCTCTACGCGGCGTCCCTCTACCGCGCCGCCGAGCGCGCGCTGCCGGACCTCGCGGGCCACCTGCGCCGGGGCGAGCTGCTGCCCCTGCGCGACTGGCTGCGCACCCACATCCACTCGCAGGGCTTCCGCCTGCCCGCCGAGGAGCTGGTGCGCGGGGTGACGGGCCATGGCCTCACGGACACCGACTTCCTGGCGTACCTGAAGTCGAAGTACGGCGCGCTCTACGGCGTATCCCTCTGAAGGGCTTCAGTTCTCGCGCGAGGCGGGCGTCTTCAGCGCCTCGCGCAGCTCCGGCAGGAGCGGCGTCCACTCCGCGCGCAGGATGCCCATGAGGACGCCGTCCGTGTAGCGGCCCTCCACGAAGTGCTGCTCGCGCTGGATGCCCTCGCGGCGGAAGCCCGCCTTCTCGTACACGCGCTGGGCGGACGCGTGGTGCCCGAAGACCTGGAGCCACACCCGGTTGAGGTTCAGCGTGCCGAAGCCGTAGTCCAGCATCAGCCGCGTGGCCTCGGTGCCCAGCCCTCGGCCCCAGTAGGACGGGTCGCCGATGAAGAGGCCGAACTCGGCGTGGCGGCCGCGGAAGTCCAGCCGGTGCAGCCCGGTGACGCCAATCAGCAGGTCCCTGTCCCGCGACACCACGCCGAGCACCACGTTCTGCTCGTTGGTCGCCAGCGCCTCGAGGAAGGCCTGCTCCTGCCCCACGCTGAGGGGCCGGTAAGCGGCCAGCGTCCGGCGCACGGCGGGGTTGTTGAGGTAACCGGCGACCAGGGGCGCGTCCTCGCGCTCCAGCGGGCGCAGGTACACGCTCGGGCCAATGAGAAACGCGTTCGCCATGGGAGACCTCGCTCGGGGCGCTATCTCCTGGAAGGACGCGTCCGCTGGCAAGCCCTGACTGTGTCAGCAGGCGAACAGCAGCGGCCGGCACGCGCGCGCCAGCTGCAGCGCGTCCCGAGCGAGCGCGTACGAGTCCGGGTCCTCGGCGTCCAGCCATGCCGTGCGGGCCACCCGGTTGCCCAGCTCGAAGCACAGGCTCGCGGTGCGGCGGGCCAGCCGGCTCTCCTTCTGCAGCGCGCGCACGTTCAGCTCGCACAGCTCCGCACACTGCCGGAGCAGGCGCACGGCCTCTCCGCCCACGGGCTCGCCGCGGGCCACCATCCGTGCCATTCCCTCTTCGCACGAGGCCTGGCACTGAAGGCTCGCGGCGATGCATCGGACGACATCCGCGCGAGCACCGCCCAATCTGGCTCCCAGCATTTCGCGCACCTCCGAAGCGGCGACAAAGCTATGCACGCCTGCCCGGACGGCAACCCAAAGTGGAGATCCGGGGGATCATGTTCAGCGCTGGTCCATGCCAACGCTCACCCCCGGACCTTCAGGGGGCACGGAGTACGCGCACGCGTACACCGCGGCACCCGGAGCGCTTCACCACCGACTCCGGACGCCTCACCCCCGCGTGGAGACCTCCGAGCCTCGCGAGCGATCACACCCTGCGACGGGAGGGCACTTGCGCGCGGTCGGGACAGGCGTTCTTTCGGGCAGCGCTTCGACCCGGGAGCGGTGGGCTCCGCGGCGGAAGGCCGGCGCCCGCACGCAGGCTCGGAAATCAGTACTTGCCGAGGAATCGCTCCAACCCGGGGCGCAGCGCCTCGCGCTGGGCGATGCACAGGTCCACGCGCTCCAGCGCCTGCGCGAGCACGCGCTCACCGCCGTCGATGCGCGCGGCGTGGGGCGCGAAGAACCCGGCCACGCGCTGACGGTCCCCGGCGTCGCAGAAGAAGCCGCCGGTGTGGAGCAGCCATGCGGCGGTGTCGCGCGGCAGCCGCTGGAGGAGCTGCTGGAAGTGCTCGCGCAGGAAATCGAAGGCGGGCGCGCGGGTGGTGGGGGTGGAGAGCTGGCCGTAGAGGATGGGGAGCGCCTCGCGCGTGTCCACGTCCGGGGCCAGCAGCAGCTCCAGGCTGGCGCGCGCGAGCACCGGCTCCCGGAAGGCGCCCAGCGTGGTGTAGATGAGCTCGCGCTCGCGGCCCTGGGACGTGGTGCGCAGGGCATCGCGCAGGCGCCGGTGCAGCTCCGCGTCGCCCGCGGCTCCGGCGGTGCCGAGCACGGCGTACGCCGAGTCCATCGACAGCGTGCTCCGGTCCTCCAGCCAGCGCAGGGTGAGCTCGCGGGCCTGGGCGCGCAGGGGGGCGTCCTGGCCCAGGTCCGCGACCATCCACACCAGCACGGGCCGCAGCATGCCCTGGTCCTCGCTCTCTCCCGGGCGGGCCACGAAGCCCAGGCGGCGCGCGAGGTCTCCGAAGAGGCGCTGCACGAAGCGGGCACGGTGGGGCTGGAGCGCGTCCGGCACGAACTCGTCGCGCACGCCGCCCACCACGCCCGCGGCGCCCTCCACCAGGTCCGTGTCCTCCGGGCGCATGAGCCGCGTGGCGAGCGTCAGCGCCTGGGCCACGTCCAGGTCGCCGCTGGCCACCAGGGCCCGCGCGTCGTCCATCAGCACCCGGCGCTCGGGGACGCTGAGCCCCCGGCCGCCCCGGCGCGCCAGCCGCTCCAGCCCATCGCCACGCAGGAGCGCGTGGTAGTAGCCGCGCCCGTCCGCGTTGGGGTGCAGCCAGTCCGGGCAGCCCTTCGCGCCGTCGAGCACCAGCGTGCCCGTGGCCTCGGTGAGCACCGTGCAGGCGCGTCCCTCCTGGGCTCCCACGCCGTAGCGCACGCACACGGGCACCTGCCAGGGCCGCGAGCCGTCCGGGGTCGCCGCGCCGGGCGAGCCCAGGGGCAGGTAGCGCCGCTGCTCCAGCGCGAGCCGGGGCGGTGCGTCCGCGGGGCATTGCAGCTCCATGGCGACGCGCGGCACGCCGGGCTGGTCCAGGAAGGTGGAGAGGGGCGGCGCCACGTCGCGGCCGGTGGCGGCGGAGAGGGCCTGGAGGAAGTCGGCGGTGGTGGCGGTGCCGCGCGCGTGCGCCTCCAGGTAGCGGCGCACGCCCTGCTGGAAGGCGTCCGGGCCGAGCCAGGACTCGAACATGGCCAGCACGGCGGAGCCCTTGCCGTAGGTGATGCCGTCGAAGGCGCCGAGGATGTCACCGGGGGACTCGATGGGCTGGCGGATGCTGCGCGCGTTGACGAGGTGGTCCTCGTCCATGGCCATGCCGCGCGCCTCCACGCGGCGAACGTCCCAGCGCCACTCGGGCTTCCACTGCGTGGTGACCTTGATGGCGAGCCAGTCCGCGAAGGCCTCGTTGAGCCACAGGTCGTCCCACCACGCCATGGTGACGAGGTTGCCGAACCACTGGTGCGCCAGCTCGTGCGCCTGCGTCTCGGTGAAGTAGCGCTGGCGCCACACCGAGTCCCCTCGCGGCGGCCCCAGCATGAGCTGCCCGCCGAAGGTGATGAGGCCCGGGTGCTCCATGGCGCCGCCCTGCGCGCCGGCCAGGGCGAGCACGTCCAGCTTCTCGAAGGGGTAGGGCGTGCCGAACCAGGACTCCAGCCGCTCCAGCAGCGGCGGGGTGACCTTCGCGGCCCAGGCGGCCTCGGCGGCGCGGCCGTGCGGCACCACCATGCGCACGGGCACGCGGTTGCGGCCCGCGGTGCCCGCGTCCACCACTTCGAAGGGGCCCACCGCGAAGGCGACGAGGTACGAGGGCAGGGGCGGCGTGGGCTGGAACGTCACCGTCTTCCAGCCGTCCGCGCCGCGCGCCTCGGCCTCCACCGGCGCGTTGGAGAAGGCGCCGTCCTCCGCGCGCACGCGCAGGGTGAGGCGCCAGGGAATCTTGAAGGAGGGCTCGTCGAAGCAGGGGAAGGCGCGCCGCGCGTACAGCGGCTCGAACTGCGTCATCGCGTACCAGCGTCCCTCCTCCTGCTCACGGAAGATGCCGGAGTTCTCCTGCGCGGGCGCGCGGCCCGTGTACGCCACGTGCAGGGTGACGGTGCCGGGGCCCACGGGCCGCTCGGTCACCACCGCGAGGAGGTCCGCCATGGGCAGCGCGGCCACCTGCACGCGCGCGCCGTCGGGCAGGACGATGGCGGCGTCCTTCACCTCCAGCTCCTCGGCGTGGAGCCACAGCTCGCGGGTGGGCTCGGACAGGGAGAGTTCCACGTCCGTCGTGCCGCTGAAGGTCTCCTGGCGCGGGTCCAGCTCCAGTGTCACCGACTGCCGGGTGGGGCGGACGCGTGCGTCCAGTCGCAATCCGGGTGGAGTGAGGACGCGCGCCTCGGTGTCGGAGGCGGCGGGTGATTCGCTCGTCCGGGTGGGTGAAGGGGAGGGCGCCTCCTGCCGCGTGCTCGCGCAGCCCGCGAGGGTGAGGGCCAGCAGGAGCCAGGTGGTCGAGCCGAGGTGTCCGAGCCGCATCGAGGAGGTCTCCACCCGCGAGCCGGTGCGGCGCGCGGGGCGGGAACCATTCCATCATCCGCTGCGCTGCCGCGACAGCGTTCCCAGCGGGTGTTTCCCCCAATACGCACGGGGCCGCGGGGCGCGTCCTCGGTGCCTGGACGGACGCGACCTTCGAGGCCGGCGGAGCGTGGCCGGCACCGCCCGACTCAGACGTTCTGCACCGGATACTGCGCGAGCAGCTCGATGAGGGCCTGTCCGTAGAGCTGGAGCCGCTTCTCGCCGAAGTAGGGCACGGCGGTCAGCTCCTCCACGCTCTTGGGCGGCTGGGAGGCCAGCGCGTCGAGGATGGGGTTGGGGAGCACCACGCTGGGCGTCACCTTGCGCTCGGTGGCCTTCTCCACGCGGAACTGCTTGAGGGCATCCTCTCGCTTGCGGCGGTTGGCGTCGCGCGGGCCCTTCTGCTCGCGCTCGGGCTCCAGCTCGCCCCGGCGCGACTTCTCCAGCAGCTCCTTCACGATGGCGAGCACCTCGTCGCCATACGTCCGCACGAAGGAGCCGCGCACGCCGGCCATGCGCGCCAGCTCGCGCGGGTTGGTGGGCAGCTTCACGGCGATGTCGCCCATCGCCATGTTGGAGAGCATCCGCCCCATGGGGACGTTCTCCTTCTCCGCCCACTCCAGCCGCTTGCGGTGGAGCGCGTGCGCCACGGCGTTGGCCAGCGCCAGCTGCGAGGGGTTGAGCCCGGCGCGCGGCAGCTTGGGCTTGAAGTCCGCGCCCACGTCCGGGCGGGCCGCCGCCTCGTCACACATGCGCGTGCAGTCCAGGAGCACCTCCTCCAGGATGCCGGCCTCGCGGCAGGCCTCGCGCACCTGGCGGCCCAGCTCGGTGAGGTAGCGCACGTCGTTGGCGATGTACTCGCGCATCGCCGGCGGCAGCGGGCGGATGGAGAAGTCCGACTGCTGGTGCTCCTTGGGCAGGTCCACGCCCAGCCGCTCCCGGGCGATGTCGGCCAGGCCCACCTTGGGCCAGCCCAGCAGCGTGGCCGCCCGGTGGGTATCGAAGAGGCCCTGCACCCGCACCCCCGCCTCCGCGAGGAACTGCAGGTCGCCCTGGGCGGCGTGGAAGAACTTGGTCCGCGCCGGGTCGGCCATCAGCGGGGCGAGCAGGCGCGCGTCCACGCCGGGCTGGAGCGTGTCGAAGAGGAAGATGTCGGTGTCGGTGGCCAGCTGGAGGAAGCACAGCCGGGCGCGGAAGGCGTGCATGGAGTCGGCCTCCAGGTCCACGGCCACCTCGCGCGCCTCTTCCAGCGTGCGGGTGGCGCTCTGCGCCCCAGCGGCATCCACCACGTCCACGGCACCCTGCGGGTAGGTCGGCATCGGGCTGGGCAGGCTAGCGGACCAGGGCGTCCCCTTTGAGGTGTTTTTTCCCGGGCCGCCGCTAGGATGGCCACGCCGATGAACGACGTCCAGCGCCTGGAAAAGAGTCTGCTTGGCCACATGGGCCGGGCCATCGCGGACCACCGCCTCATCGAGGACGGGGACCGCATCATGGTGGGTGTGTCCGGGGGCAAGGACTCCTACACGATGCTCCACCTCCTGCGGGAGCTGCAGCGCCGGGCGCCCGTGAAATTCGAGTTGCTGGCGGTGAACCTCGACCAGGGGCACCCCGGCTTCCCAGCGGACAAGCTGGAGTCGTACTTCCAGCGCGAGGGGTACGCCTACAAGATGCTGAAGGAGGACACCTACAGCATCGTCCTGGAGAAGACGCCTCCCGGGAAGACGCAGTGCTCGGTGTGCTCGCGCATGCGCCGCGGCATCCTCTACACGGCGGCGGTGGAGCTGGGCTGCACCAAGATTGCCCTGGGCCACCACCGCGACGACCTCATCCACACGCTGCTGCTCAACCTGTTCTTCGCCGGCTCCATCAAGGCGATGCCGCCGCTGTTGCGCAGCGACGACGGGCGCAACGTGGTCATCCGGCCGCTGTGCTACGCGCCGGAGAAGGACATCGCGAAGTTCGCGGAGTTGATGCAGTTCCCCATCATCCCCTGTGATTTGTGCGGCACGCAGGAGAACCTGCAGCGCAAGCGGATGCAGCGGCTGATGGAGGACCTGGGCAAGGAGATTCCGAACGTCCGTCAGAGCGTGCTCAACGCGATGATGAACGTGCGGCCGACGCACCTGCTGGACAAGACGCTCAACCCCGACCCGCTGAATGCGCGGGAAGACGGGGCGCCGACGAACGATTCGAAGGATACGCAAGGGAGCGCCAGCCCATGGCTCGAGAGCAGGCAGTAAAGGCACGCAAGGACCGCAACGGCGCGCTGGTGGAGGCGATGCTGCTGGCGGCGATGGCCGACGGCCGCGTCTCGCAGCGGGAGATGCAGACGCTGCTCAGCCGCGTCCTGGAGCGCCCGGAGTTCGAGGGCACCCGGCCGGACGAGCTCAACGCCCTGGTGGAGACCAGCGCCGCGCGGCTGTCCGAGGCGAAGGACCTGGAAGAGGTGCTGGCCTCGCTGCGCCGGCGCCTGCCGGACCACAAGAACCGGATGCTGGCCTTCGGGCTGGCGGCGGCGGTGGCGCTGGCGGACCAGCGGGCCACGCGCAACGAATTGGGCCTCCTGAAGACGTTCCAGGCCGCGCTGGGCATCTCCGAGGACGAGGTGGCGCAGATCATCGACGTCATCGAGAACGGCGGCAGCCTGGCCGAGGCGCTGGGCGAGCCGCTGGAGCGCCTGTTCGCGGAGGTGATGGTGCTGGTGAGCGCCGCGGACGGGAAGCTGAAGGAGGCCGAGGCGCGGGCGCTGGTGGAGAGCTTCGCGGCGGACCCCCTCTTCGAGAACGTCAGCCCGGAGCGGGCGCAGAGCTTCGTGAGTGAGGCGGTGGTGGCCCTGGCGGCGGAGGGGCTGCCGCAGCGGCTCCAGGTGCTGGCCCACGGGCTCACCACCCACGTCCAGCGGGTGAAGGCCTACCGGCTGGCCACGAAGATTGCCCACGCCGGGGGCGAGCCGAGCCTGGCGGAGCAGCGCATCCTCGACATGTTGCAGGCCACCTTCGGGCTGGCCGACGACGAAGTGGCGCGACTGGGCAGGGAGGGGTAGTTAAAGGGTTTAATGACCCTGCAAGTCCCATCCGGACCCCGGCATTCGTTCCGCTTCGGGCTGCCGCCCTCGCTGGGCAGTGAGACGGCGCGGGAGCGCGCGGAGCGGCTCGCGGCGTTCCTCCAGCGGGCCCTGGGCAAGCTGGTGGAAGTGAATGTGGCGCCCAGCTACGAGACGCTCGCCAAGGACCTCCTGTCCGGCCGGGCGGACGCGGCCTGGGCGCCGCCCTTCGTCTGTGCGCGCATGGAGGCCATGGGCGTGCGGGTGGTGGTGCGCGGGGTGCGCCGGGGCATGTCCTCGTACCGGGCGGCGCTGGTGTGCCGGGCGGGGGCGGGGCTGTCGCTGGACCGGCTGAAGGGCACCACGGCGGCGTGGGTGGACCGCGATTCGGTGGCGGGCTACCTGCTGCCCACGGCGTACCTCAAGGCGCAGGGGCTGGAGCCGACGCGGGCCTTCTTCGCGCAGCACTTCACGGGCTCGTACCGGGGCGTGCTGGAGGCGGTGCTGGACGGCAAGGCGGACGTGGCGAGCGTCTTCTGCCCTCCGGCGTCCACGGGGCTGACGTACAGCACCGGCGTGGAGGACGTGCTGGGCGCGGGCGCGGGGCGCCGCTTCGAGCTGATTGCCTACACGGACGAGGCGCCCAACGACGGGGTGCCCGTGGCCATGGGGCTGCCGCCGGAATTGGTGCAGACGCTGGAGACGTCGCTCCTGGGCCTGCAGTCGTCCCCGGAGGGCGTGGCCCTGCTGAAGGACATCTTCAACGCGGACCGCTTCGAGGCCGCGCCGCGCATGGGCTACCGCGCGCTGTACCGCGTCGCGTTGGCGAGCCTGTAGCAGTCGTTCGTGGCCGGGCGGCTTGGTGCAACGAGTCTTGGAAGCTATTTGGGTAGGAGAGCGTGGAGCTAGGTGATGCTTCCCAACGCGAGATGCATCACCCCTAGGGAGGTGTTCTCGCGTGTTGAGGAGAAGAGGGGGCCTTCTCGGATAAGGGCCCAAAGTATGCGCAGCAGGTGTACCAAGCGCGGTCACTGACGCGCACGCAAGCGGCCCCTGTTCTTTGCTCTTGTGGTAAGAATCCGGTGAATGAGTAGCCGAGTAAATCCGCGTAAGCGAGATGTGACTCTGAGGTTCTTCCGCGAGTTGGGACCGCCCGCCGCGTTTGCTGGAGTCTATGCTGCGTTCGGTTACTTCACGGCGGACCCCAGGCCCGAGTGGTCTGCAGTAGTGACGATGTTCAGTACGGCTTGGTTCTTCCTCTCTTGGCTCTGGAGCCAAATACACCGTATCAACAAGCAACTTCGTCACGACAACGTCTTTGAGGAAATCATGAGCGGGTTGGCAGGCCTGTACGACAGGCTTGCTGCGATGGAGAAAGCCAACGGAGCCGTTAGCGGGACTGCGGCTTCTAAACAAGTAGCCTCAGCGCCAACAACCGCCCATAACTCGGTCACGACATCAGCCAACGCAGTCGTGGTGGAGGCTCCTGTGAGCCCAAATCCATCCGCATCCGAGGCACGGGCTCCAGCCACTGCGACCCAAATCTATGAGCGGACTTTACTGTCGGAGGCAGAGGCAGCCATTGGCGCAGGACACTTGAGGGCTGGAATGGTCATTGCTGGTTCCGCAATGGAACAAGCTCTCCGCGATTTCGCAGAGGCCTATCGAGTGAGCGTCGGGCGGACTGAAGGATTCCCGAGCGTACTTCAGAAGGTTCGTGACTATCTCGCGCCAGGTCTCGCAGATGACTTGGTGCGTATCTGGGATCTCCGGAGTGCCGCTGCCCACGGGTTTCAAACATCTGCGCTAGCGTCGACCTCGGCTTCCCAGATCTTGCCTGTAATTCGGAGGGTCGTTTCGAGCCTCATGACCGCGACGGTCAACCGGCAGGCATTCAACCGGCAGGAGAAGATCACCGGTATCCCGTGCTTCCGCTGCCGTCAGCCCACGATGGGTTCAGGCGGCGCAGTGAACGCCTGCGGTACCTGCGGTGCGGTCGAAGACGGTGACTGATTCACGGCTCGGATGCATCCGTCACTGGGGTGAAGGTGCGTGAGTCGGCTGGAGCAGAGGAGCGAGTTGGAGGCATGCTTCCGCACGATGGAAGACCAACGTCTGTGCGACAGGGGCAGTTGGTGTTGATGACCGTGCGAAGCCGTCCTCAGCAGCAGATTGCCGAGGACCTGGGGACAATGCGCAACATGTAGCACGTCTAGGCTCGCTACCATGTTGGCTGTCTGGAAGGGCGAAGTTGTATTGGGGAACACGGGCGAGAGTAGGCACAGAGGGTGAAACGGCAATGCGCTGCCAATCGCTCCTTCTGCTACGGCGAGTTGTTCCGGTGTGGCTCAGGTGAGCCTGTAACCGACACCTGTCGCGTTTCTACAATGCACTCCGGCGGGGTCGGCGGCAGGATGCGCCCCCATGACCGAGCTCAAGACGTACGAGGGTGGCTGTCACTGCGGCAAGGTGCGGTACTCCGTGAAGCTGGACCTGTCCCAGCCCATGGTGTCGTGCAACTGCTCCATGTGCGGCAAGACGGGGACACTGCTGGGGTTCGTTCCGGTCGAGGACTTCAAGCTCCTCTCCGGGGAGAAGGACCTCACCGACTACCAGTTCAACAAGAAGGTCATCCACCACCTGTTCTGCTCCACATGTGGCGTGCGCTCCTTCGGTAAGGGCACGGGGCCCGACGGCAAGCAGATGGCCGCCATCAACGTGCGCTGCATCGACGGCGTCGACCTCGAGCAGATCAAGGTGATGAAGTTCGACGGGAAGAGCTTCTGAGAGGGACGGCGTTCCACCGGGTCGCCCCGGTGGAGCGAAGCCTTGGAGCTACCGCTCGCCCTCGCCGTGCCCACCCGTGCCGCGCGGAGGAGGGGGACGCTTGGACGCCGGCACCTCTCCCGTCGTGGCTCGCGGTGCCGGAGCCGGAGCCGGCTTCGGAGCGGGCCTCGGTGCCGGAGCCGCCGCGGGCGGTGCCTTGCCGGGGACCGCGCCCTTGCCCTGTCCCGCTGAGCCTGGAAGCGGCGAAGCCCCCGAAGCCGAGTGGCCGCCCGCGCTCCGACCCTGAGCGGAAGCTCCGGGCGCGGCCGGCGCACTCCGTCCCTGAGACGCCGGGACGGGCGAGGCCGAAGCGGAGGAGCCACCGCGAGCGGCGCCCCCCTGCGCGGGACGCACCGGAGCCGCCGACGCCGAGGACCCACCCGGGCTCTTCGCCGGCACGGGCGCCGCCCCGGACGTCGAGCCGCCACTCGGACGCGCCTTCTCGCCCTGGGCCGCACTGGCCGCCAGCCGCGCCGCGAGCTTCGGGTCGTAGTGGATGACGGTGGGCTCGGAGGCGAAGCGCTCCTCCTCCAGCTCCTCCGCGTACATCTCCCGCATGAACGCTTCGAGGTGCGCGGTGGTGGCGTGCAGCTTCTGCTGCATGAGGAACTCCTCCAGCGCGAGCTGCAGCTCCGCCGCCGTGGAGAAGCGCTCCTCGCGCTTGCGCGCCAGCGCCTTGAACACAATCGCGTCCAGCGCCTTCGGCAGGTCCGGCACCACCTCGGACGGCGGAGCAATCTTCGCCCCCACCACCGCCTTGAGCGTGGCGAACTCCGTGTCCCGCTTGAACAGGCGCGTGCCCGTCAGCAGCTCGTAGAACACCGTCCCCAGGCCGAACACGTCCGAGCGGCAGTCCAGCGGCTCGCCCCGCGCCTGCTCCGGGGACATGTACGCGTGCTTGCCCTTGATGGTGCCCACCATCGTCTGGGACAGCTTCCCGGACGCCTTGGCCACCCCGAAGTCGATGAGCTTCACGCCGCCGTTGAAGCCCACCAGCACGTTCTGCGGTGACACGTCCCGGTGGATCAGCTCCAGCTTGCGTCCGGACGGGCTGCGCGCGTTGTGCGCCGCCCCCAGCCCCGCCGCCGCGTCCGCGATGATGCGGCACTTGAGCCCCAGGGGAATCGTCACCTTGCGCTGCTGGGCCCGCACACCCAGGGGGCCCACCGCCTCGCCATGCACGTACTCCATGGCGATGTAGTACTGCCCGTCCACGTCGCCCAAATCGTAGATCTGCGCGATGTTGGGGTGGTTGAGGTGCGCGGCGATGCGCCCCTCGTCGAGGAACATCTGGATGAACTCGTCGTCCTCGGACAGGTGGGGCAGCAGCCGCTTGAGAACCAGCAGCTTCTGGAACCCCACGGGGCCCTTCTGGCGGGCGAGATAGACGGCCCCCATGCCGCCGATGGCGAGTCTCCGAAGCAGCTCGTAGCGGCCGAACGTTTCCACGTCGGCCGCCACGATAGCCGCGCCGGGCCCGGGGGAGGAAGCCCGCGGCGCGTCAATTCCCCGCGTCGCCCGGCCCCCCGTGTCAACCCCCGGGCGAGCCCCCTGTCACGGGGTGGCCGGAGGGTTCCGGCACACGCTGCGGTAGCGCACCTCCACCGCCTGGCCGGGGTTGGGCACCGCATCCCCGTTGAAGACGATGGCGTTGCGGTCCGCGTCGTACGTCCACCGGGTGCCCGGCACCACCTGGCCCTGGACCCGCACCGTCATCTCCGCGGTGCCGGTGGGGTCCTCGGTGAGCGGGAAGTCCGCCTGCGGCTCGCCGGCGCGCTGGATGACCGAGTCCAGCAGCGGCAGGTAGTTGGAGCGGCAGATGGAGTCCACCGCGCCGCCCGTGCCGTTCGCCACGCTGGCGAAGCGGTCCGCCTCGTTGCCCGCCGTGGTGCAGCTGTTGTCCGTGGGCACCAGCGCGTACAGCTGGCTGCGGTGGGACATGCCCGTGCCCTTCAGCGTCCGGAGGAACTGGATGTAGCTGTCCGGGCTGAAGCCGGAGTTGTCGTCCTCGTCCGCCAGCACCACCACCGCCATGCGGGCCGCCGCGCGGGTGAAGCCCGCGTTGCCGTCGTTGGCCTGCGAGGTGCGCGGGTCATCCGTCTGCTCGGACAGCGGCGCGGACAGGGCCGCGCGCATCGTCTCCAGGCCCTGCACCAGGTTGTGGCACAGGCCCACCTCCAGGTTGTCCTGGATGAGGTTGGCCGCGTTGGGGTTGTTGCTGGAGATGACGCGCGGGCTGCTGCCGTCCACCGGGAAGAGGCGACCGGCCTCACCGCCGTTGGCGCCGCCGCCGCACTGCTGGCCGCGCGCCACGAGGCCCGTGCTGGTGACACCCACGCGCACGTCCACGCCCCGGTCCTTCGCCGCCTGCAGCCAGCCCGGAATCGCCGCCTTCAGCCGGTCCTGGTACGGCGCCATGGTGGTGGTGTTGGACACCACGAAGAGCACGTCCAGCTGGCTGTCGGTGCCCTGCGTGTAGCGGTCCACCTGGATGCCCTCGTGGTTCGTCTCCGCCAGCAGCGGGACGAGGAACGGGTCCGCCTCGTTGTCGGTGCGCAGGTACAGCGGGCTGAAGTGCTGGCCGTGCACGTTGCGCGCGTAGCCCACCTCCAGCTCGAAGCCCTCGCCCGGCGCCAGCACGCGCGGCTGGGTGATGGGCGTCAGCAGGCTGAACTGGTTGCTGGTGCCGTTGCCAATCGTCGCGTCGGACACGGTAATCGGCTCACTGCAGCGGTTGGCCACGTACGTCTTGCGCGGCGCCGTGGCGCAGTCGTAGCGGATGGGACCGAAGTCCACGAAGGCCGGGGTGGCCACGAGGCAGCTCGCCCGCGACACGCCCTTCAGCGGCAGCGTCACCGTGGGGAAGCTCGGGTTGTTCACCGTCATCCGCAGCTCGCCGGTGAACGCGCCCTCCGCCGGGGGCCGGAAGGCCACCATGGCGCTGAAGGCCGTGTCATAGACGACCACGCCGCCGGTGAGCCGGCCGCCGGGCATGAAGAAGGCGCCGCCCCCGTCATTGGAGATGTGGATGTCCTTCACCGCGCACTCGGCGCGGCCCGGGTTGCGGAAGTAGAAGCCCAGCACCGCGCCGCGGCCGGGCACCACGTTGCCGAAGTCCAGGGCCGGCTGCGGCAGCAGCTCGTACACGCACGGGCCGCTCGCCCGCGCCCGGCCGGTGAGGACGATGGCGCGCTCCGGGTTGAACATGTCGTCCGAGCGCACGTACAGCGTGGCCTGCCAGTTCCCCTCCGCCTTGGGCTCGAAGTAGACCTTCAGCTCCAGCGCGTCGTTGCCCGGGGCCAGGGGCAGGTTGTCCGCGTCCAGCGAGGGCCAGGTGCCGCCGCTCCACGCCAGCCGCTGGGTGCCGCGGGTGGGCACGTCCACGCTGAACTGGGCGCTGCCGCCGTCCGCGCGCACGCCCGTGAAGCGCAGGTTGCCGTTGCTGCCCGCGTTGGTGATGCGGATGACCTTCTCCACCTTGCCGCCCACCGGCAGCTCGCCGAAGTCCAGCGCCACCGGCGTCACCGCCAGCGTGGGCCGGCCGCCGCGCGCGTCCAGAATCACCTGCGACTGGCGCGACTTGTCCGAGTCGTAGTGCACCGTGAGGTCGCCCACGTTCGGCCCGGAGAAGCGCGCCGCGAACTCCATCTTCATCTCCACCGTCTCGCCCGGCTGCACCGTGGTGCCCTCCGGCTTGGACAGCGGCTGGAAGGCCCTATCGCTGGTGGCGAGCTTGGAGATGGTGACGGGGCGCCAGGTGATGTTGCGCGCGCGGGTGAACGACTGCGTGCGCTCGTGCACCGGAATCTGGTCGAACGGCACCGGCGCCGGGTCGAAGGCGAAGGCGTTCGCCACCGAGTTGCCCTTCAGGGCCACCGTCGAGGGCGTGCAGCCTTCGCACGAGCGCACTTCCAGGCGCGCGCCCATGTTGCCCAGGGCCCGGGGCAGGTACTTCGTGCTCACCTTCTGCGAGGCGAAGGGCGGGATGGTGATGGTGTCCGGGGTGAAGGGGTCCGGATTGTCACCTTGCACCACGAGCGTCAGCGGCAGGTCCACCGGGTTGGTGACGGTGACCTCCATCGTGCGCTCGCTCTCCACCTCCAGCGTCTCGTAGTCGAGCAGCGGCGGATTCACGAGGATGGGCGTGGGCGTGCCCAGGCCCATGACGCGCACCTGCGACGTGGCGCCCTGGTTGGCGTCCGTCGCCACGCGCACCGTCTCCTCGATGACGCCTTCCTTCAGCGGGTGGAAGCGCACCTTCACCACGTGCGAGTCCCCCGGCATCACCCTGCCGCCGCCCTCCCCGAGCTCCACCACATAGGAGGGGTTGCCAGCGAGCCCCAGTGCGTCGAGCGCGAAGAAGGGCACGTAGCCGACATTCCGGATGCGCACCTCCTTCTCCCGCCACTCGCCCACCGGCACCTCGCCGAAGTCGAGCACGTCCACGTCCAGCACCGCCGTCGCCTGCACCGCGCGGGTCTCATCCCCCTCGTGGCACGCCACCCCGGTGATGGCGAGCAACGCCAGCGCGAGTACACGCCCCCTCAGCCCCGTCCTCATCCTGTCTCTTATACA
>NZ_JABBJJ010000235.1 GCF_012933655.1 Pyxidicoccus fallax
TTCCGGTGGCTATGTCGGAGGGGTTCCACCCGTTCCCATCCCGAACACGGAAGTTAAGCCCTCCAGAGCCGATGGTACTTCGCGGGAAACCGCGCGGGAGAGTAGGTCGCTGCCGGATTCTTTTTGAAGACCCCTGGTGCCCTTTGGGCACCGGGGGTTTTCTTTTTTCCGCGGTCTGTCTTTTCCGGCTGCCATGCCTGGCGATACAGCCCGTCGAAGCTCATGCCATGAGCGCTCGCGCGAGCCGCTCCACCCCCAGCGCTATCTGCCGGGTCGAGAGCGAGGCGAACCCCAAGAGCACGCCCTGCGGCAGTCGTTCACGTAGCAGATAGCGATCGAGCGGCTCGAGGAGGACGCGGTGCTCGCCCGCGGCGGCCACCACGGTTCGTGCCTGGAGGCCCTTCTCCAGCCAGCCCACCGTGTCGAGCCCCGCTCCTCCTTCCGGCAACACCAGGGCCCCTGACAGCCGGGCCGCGACGGAGCGCGAGAGCGCGTCCCGGCGCTCGGCGTAGAGCTCCCGCATCCGGCGCAGGTGCCGGGCGTAGTGCCCATCCTCGATGAAGTCCGCCAGCACCGCCTGGGGCAGGATGCCCGGGTACCGGTCCATCAGGGAGCGGGCCTTCGCCACCCTGTCCACGATGGAGGAGGGCACCACGAGGTAGCCCAGCCGCAGCGCGGGAAAGAGCGTCTTGCTGAAGCTGCCCGCGTGCAGGACACAGCCGTGCGTGTCCAGGCCCTGCAGCGCGGGTAGCGGCTTGGATGCGTAGCGGTACTCGCTGTCGTAGTCGTCCTCGAAGACCCAGGCGCGACTCCGACGGGCCCAGTCCAGCAGCGCGAGCCGGCGGGCCAGGGACATGGCGACGCCCAGCGGTGCCTGGTGCGCGGGCGTGACACACGCCAGCCGTGCCCGGGGCGCGCGGTCCTCTCCGACGGAGACGCGAAGTCCCTCCGCGTCCACGGGAACCGGGCACGTCACGGCCCCCGAGGCCTGGAGGATGCGGCTGGAGCCCGGGTAGCCCGGGTCCTCCACCCACACCGCGTCTCCCGGGTCCACCACCAGCCGGGCCACCAGCTCGAGCGCCTGCTGGACGCCGGACACGATGAAGACCTGGTCCGCCTCACAGCGCACCCCGCGAGCCGAGCCCAGGTACGCGGCGATCACCCGGCGCAGCCTCGCATCTCCGAGCGGGTCTCCGTCCGCGAGCGCCGCGCCCGACAGCCGCCGCAGCCGGCTCGCCGCCACCCGGGACCAGAGCTTCACCGGGAAGGCATCGAGCGCGGGACGATGCGCCACGAAGGCCTGGCTCACGGCCGCCGCTGGTCTCAGTGGGAAGGGGCTGTCCGTGTACTGCTGGCCGCGCCGCGCGAGCGCGGGCGGTGGGGGCTCGCGGGACGTCGTGGCGGAGCGCGGCTGCGCGGGCAAGCCGCGCGAGAGCAGCTCGTCGGGCACCGTCTCGCTCACCCGGGTGCCGGCGCCCACGGTGGCGGTGAGATAGCCCTCCGAGACGAGCTGGCCGTACACCGCGACGACGGTGCCCCGTGCGACGCCGTACTCCCGGGCGAGGTCGCGGGTGGAGGGGATGCGGCTGCCCGGGCGGAGCCGCCGGTCCAGGATGGCCGCGCGCAGCAGCGTGTAGAGGTCCCGCTGGTGGGTGCGCGCGCCCAGGGGTCGCTCCAGGGGTGGAATGTAGGTCGTGGCGCGCTTGGACACGGGAGCGGAAGTGGACCAGCGGAAATGTCCTGAATGGACCTTCTGACTGTACCACCCGCCGCGCATCCTTCTCCGCGTCCAACACGAGGTCACCGGAGGTTCCCATGCGGGAAATGCAGCCCCCGGATGTGGCGGCGGCGCTCCAGCGCGAGCACGAGCGGCTCATCCGACGTCACGTCGAGGCGGAGAACGAACATCGGATGCGGGAGACGCTCGCCACGCTGCACGAGGCCTGCGTCTTCGAGGACCTGCCGCTTGGCAGGACGTACCACGGCCACGAGGGAGCCGAGGCGTACTACGCGGAGTGGTGGAGGACGTTCGACGTGGTGGTGAAGGGAGAGCGTCGGTACTGGGCCGGGGACGGCACCCTCATCGCCGAGGCTCGCTACGTCGGAAGGCACGTGGGCGAGTTCCAGGGCATTCCCCCCACGGGGCGGCCGGTGGAACTGCGGATGGCTGTCTTCCTCACCTTCCGCGACGGGCTGCTCGCGGGCGAGCGCTTCTACTACGACCTGCGCTCCCTCCTGCGGCAGCTGGGCGCTCCGGAGTGAGCGTTCGGGCGACGGCCCTCGACTGAAGCGTCGGCGCTTCAGCGAGGCGCGGTGATGAAGGCACGCAGGAGGGCGCGGTCGCGCTTCGTGGAGACGGTCACCCGCCCGTTCGTTGGACTGCTCCCTTCCGGACGGCGCGATCGGCCCGATGCCCGGGTGTCATCAGAGGGGCGCTCGCGGGGCGGCGGGTGGCCAGCTTTCCATCGAGGAGGAGACGATGCGTGCCGCCTCGATTGCGCTGGCCCTGGGGGTGTTCACGAGCGGGCTGTTCAGCGGACTGCTGACCGCCGTCCTGTTCCTGCTCCAGAAGGTGCTGAAGGGCCTCTCCGGGGCGGAGTTCACGGTGGTGATGCAGCGGTTCCTGCCCATGGCGCGCAAGGCTCCGGTCAACCAGATGCTGGTCATGGTCTCGGTGCTGGCGCCCGCCGCGGCCCTGGTTTTGGAGCGGGGAAGGGTGGGGAGCACACGCTTCCTGCTCACCCTGGCGGGCACCGCGGTCTTCACCGCGGGGGTGTTCGCGGTCTCCCGGTACGCCGCCGAGCCGTTGTACGACATCATCCTGGGATGGAACGCACGGGCCCTGCCGACGGACTGGCTCACCGTTCGCCAGCGCTACTTCCGCATCAACCGGGTGCGCATGGCCTCCTCCAGCCTCGCCTTCTTGATGCTGCTCCTGGCCGTGATGTGGCCCGAACGCCCGAGGCCCGCGCCTGGCGCCGGAACATCGTCCACCGCGTCCGCGCCCGTTCAGCCAGCAGCGTGGGAAGCACCACCGGAAAGGGGACATCCATGAGAACGAGCATCCTTGCGCGTGCGCGCTCGTGCCAGGCTCGCGTCCTTGCCGCCGTGAGGGCGCTGGAGCACCAGGTCCATCTGTGGATGCAGGGTCGTCGTCCCGTGGCTCTGCCCGCCCCAGCGAGGCCATTCGCCGTGGGCCGAAGCGCGGTCGATGTGGTGGACCTGCAACGCCAGGAACCCTATGGGCGGGAGTCCCCGCGAGAGCTGTCGGTGTGGCTCTGGTATCCGGCGAAGCCAGCACCAGGCTCGCGGAAGGGGGCCTACCTGCCGGGGGCGTGGCGCCGCGCGGCGTTCTTCTGGGGAGTCCGGTCGAAGCGGGTGCGTCCGCACGCAATCTCGGAGGCCCCGGTGTCCGACGTGGGGGCGCCCCACCCGGTGTTGGTCTTCTCGCCCTCGGGGTTTCCACCCCTCTTCTACACGGCGTTGTTCGAGGAGCTGGCGAGTCACGGGTACGTCGTCGCGGCGGTGAGCCATACGTACGAGATGCTTCCCGTGTCGGTCTTCGCGGATGGGCGCGTGCGCTGGTTCCGTCCGGCGAGCCTGGGTGGGGCGTTCGCCGTGTCGCGAGGCCCGCAGGCCGAGGACGTGCGCAAGCGGGCGGCGGTGGTCGAAGTGAAGGCCGCGGACCTGTGCAGTGTCGTGGCCCGGTTGGAGCAGCTGAACACGGAGCCCGGACGGTTCACCGGGAAGCTGGACCTGGGCCGGCTGGGCGCCATGGGACACTCGTTTGGAGGCAACGCGGCGGCGGAGCTGTGCGTACGGGATTCGCGCTGTCGGGCCGTGGCCATCCTGGACGGTGGGCTGTGGACGGCGGTGGCCCGAAGCGGCTTGGGACTGCCGGTGCTGGAGCTGTTCGGGGAGCATCCAGAGTACGTACAGCCGTGCGGCGAATCGGTGCGCCGGAACGTGTTCACCTCCGAGGAGTACTGCCGCGCGGACCAGCACTACGTGCTCCGCGGCTGGCAGCGGGTGCACGAAGCGGCACGGCCCGGCTACAGCCTGCTCATTCGTGGCGCGGGGCATGCGAGCTTCACGGACTGCGGACTGCTGCCCCTGCGCCGCTGGTCCCCTGCGGCACAGGCCCTGGGCACCATCGAGGGGGCGCGGATGTGGCGGGTGCTGGGGGACTGCTTGCGCGCCTTCTTCGACCGCCACGTCAAGGGAGGGCCCGCGCCCCTCCTCGATGACCCGACCCAGGTGTACCCGGAGGTGGTGTCGGCGGCTCCGGAGGTGCTCTTCCCGGCTCGGGCATGAGCACGTGCTTCTGCCTCGGACCGCTGGCCCTCGCCAACCCTTGCGGAAGGCGCCTGCGCGTTCTGGGGGCACTACGCCAGGAAGTCGTGGCTCACCACGGACCGAAGCGTGTTGAGCGCCACCGAGCGCGGCAGGGCCTGCATCAGCAGGTCTCGCGCCCATCGCGCCAACGGAGGGCGGAGGTACCGGAGAGAGCCCGCCTTCAAGCTCAGCTCGGAGACGTACGCCGTGCGGGGCCGGCGTCTCGACTCGTAGGTCCGCAGCGCCCGGACCTTGTCGGAGTCCGCGCGCAGATGCTTCGCGAGCACCAGTGCATCCTCGATGGCCTGACAGGCCCCCTGGGCCAGGTCGGTCACCATCGCGTGCGCCGCGTCGCCCAGCAGCGTGACGGGGCCGTCGCCCCAGTGCGGCAGCGGCTCCAGGTCATGGATGTCCGTGCGCAGGATGGCGGACTCCGGTGTGGAGCGGATGAGCGACTCGACCGGCTCCGCCCAGCCCCGGACGTGGCTCAGCACCGCCTCCCGGTGGCCTCCCTCCGCATCCCGTCCACCCGCGGGTGCCGGTGCCATCAGGAACCAGTACATCCGCCACGTGCCCTCCGGGCCTCGCCCCATGTGGTAGATGCCGACGCGGGCACCCCCTGGACCATAGAGCTCGAACTGGCTCCCCTCTGGAAGCACCGGGGAGGTGACGCTCACCACGCCTCGCCAGGAGGTCCGGCCTTTGTATCGCGCCCGCACCTCCGGGAAGAGCTGCTGGCGGACGACCGAGTGCAGTCCGTCCGCGCCGACAAGACAGTCTCCCTCCACCTGCCGGCCATCGGCGAAGGTGACGCGGACCCTGTCGTTCCCGACATGGAAGCCCGTGCACGCGGCGCCCAGGTGCACCACGTCCGGCCCGAGTGCTCGCAGCAGCACCTGATGGAGCTCCGCGCGGAGCAACCCCACCGTCGGCTGGCCCAGGTCCCGGCACAGCGTGTCCACGGCCAGCCGGGAGAGCACCTTGCCATCCCATCGGTGCATCACCGTCTCGCGCCACTCGACCCCCGCGCCCGCCACCTCTCGCGCCACTCCCAGCAGCTCGAAGGCGCGCATCGCGTTCGGCCACAACGACAGCCCGGCACCGAGCGCCCGGTAGGACTCGGCTCGCTCGTACACGGCGACCTCGAGACCTGCTTGCCGGAGCGCGATGGCGGCACACAGCCCACCCACGCCTCCGCCGATGATGATGACTCCGCGTGACTGCATGAGGCCCTCCTTCGTTCCATCGAGGACCGACCCCGGAATCCACCGCTCCCTCGATGGGCTGACCGTAATTTCCGGCAGGGTCCCTCGCCGCCGTCCGTGAGGGCAGGTCGTGGCGTGAGAGCGGAGAGAGGCTTCAGGCTTCCATCAGCGGGACCACGAACCGGCCCCCTTGTGCCTATCGTGCACGGTGGATGGGTTGGAGGAGCGAATGACGCCAGAGACACTCATCGACACGGCACGCGGGCTCACGAGCGACGCTTCGATTGAAGACGCGGTCGCCCGCTACTTCGATGATTGCCCGGACTCCGAAGCGCAACGTGAGTCCGCCATGGAAGCACTGGCGATGCGGCTGTGGCACCAGCGTGACGCGCGGGACCTGCCGCTCATCCGCGTCCTGACTCGCCGTGAGACCGCGCTCCGGCGTCACCTCGGCGGCTGTGGCGACGCGCTGTATGCGCTCTGCCACCTGCTCTACCGGCAGGGCCACGTGGAGGACGTCCTCCTCCTGTACGCGGCGAAGCGGGCGAACCTCGACGCGGGCGCCATGCTCGAACCGGACCTGCTCACCCTGGGGCGCTCCCGGGAGGAGCTGCTCCACTTCCTCGATGGGCGTCCAGCGGGAACCCCGGAGGACTCACGGCTGCGCCAGGCCGTGGAGCGCGCCTTCGACAGTCCCAGCCACGACAGCCTCGAAGCCCTGTGTGCCGCCGCCGACGACTACCTCCGCGACTGACACACCTCGCTCACGTTGGACCCTGTCACCATGAGCGCAGTCCGTTGAACACCGAGCGCGGAATGTCGCCGGTTCCGCTGGATTAGTTCGTGAATACTGCACTGCCCCGGCGACTCCACGGCACTTGCCACCGAGCGGCCTGGCTTGCGTCCGTCACTTCGCGTGGCGAGGCGCCACTGGCCCTGGTGTCAACACGACCCCCCAGGTCCTGGGCGGTGCTGTTGACGCGCCAATCGACTCCTCTAGAGTCTTCCCGCTCACACAGCCAACGGGAGGGGAGAACCGCATGCTGAAGCAGCTTGCAATGGGTGCAGTGATGGTCGCGGCGACGCAGGCGCTGGCCGCTCCGCCGCAGAAGCTCGGGAAGCCCGAGGGGCAGCTCAACATCATCGCCTGGCCCGGCTACATCGAGCGTGGTGCGACGGACAAGAAGTACGACTGGGTCTCCAAGTTCGAGAAGGACAGCGGCTGCAAGGTCAACGTGAAGACCGCGGCCACCTCGGACGAGATGGTCTCCCTCATGAACCAGGGCGGCTATGACCTCGTCACCGCGTCCGGCGACGCGAGCCTGCGCCTGGTGCACGGCAAGAAGGTGCAGGAGATCAACACCGCGTTGATTCCCTCCTGGAACACCATCGACGACCGGCTGAAGAACGCGCCCTGGCACACGGTGGACGGCAAGCACTATGGCGTGCCCTACCAGTGGGGCCCCAACGTGCTCATGTACAACACCAACGTCTTCAAGACGGCCCCCACGTCCTGGGCGGTGGTGTTCGAGGAGCAGAAGCTCCCGGACGGCAAGTCCAACAAGGGCCGCGTGCAGGCGTATGACGGCCCCATCTACATCGCGGACGCCGCGCTGTACCTCATGAAGAAGCAGCCGGACCTGGGCATCAAGGACCCGTTCGAGCTCAACGACAAGCAGTACGCCGCCGTCGTCGCGCTGCTGCGCGCCCAGAAGGGCCTGACGCACCGCTACTGGCACGACTCCACCGTGCAGATGAGCGACTTCAAGAACGAGGGCGTCGTCGCCTCCAGCTCCTGGGGCTACATGGTCAATGCCCTCAAGGGCGAGAAGCAGCCCGTCGACTCCGTGATTCCGCAGGAGGGCTCCACCGGCTGGGCGGACTCCACCATGCTGCACGCCAACGCCAAGAACCCGGTGTGCGCGTACAAGTGGATGGAGCACTCGCTGAACAAGGACCTCCAGTCCGCGCTCGCCGAGTGGTTCGGCTCCAACCCCGTCGTCCCCGACGCGTGCAAGACCAAGGCGCCGGGTGGCACCGACTTCTGCAAGACCAACGGCTTCGAGCGCTTCGGCCAGGTGCACTTCTGGAAGACGCCCGTGGCCAAGTGCGCCACCCAGTCCACCTGCGTGCCCTACAGCCGCTGGACGCAGGACTACATCGCCATCATGGGCGGCCGCTAGGCCGGGCCACGGGACACGCCATGAGCAGCATCGCCGTCGAGCTGAAAACCGTCAGCCGCCACTATGGCGCCGTCAAGGCCGTGGATGGCGTGTCCCTGTCCATCCAGGACGGTGAGTTCTTCTCCATGCTCGGGCCCTCCGGCAGCGGGAAGACCACCTGCCTGCGCCTCATCGCGGGCTTCGAGCAGCCCACGTCCGGCAGCCTCCTGCTGCATGGCCAGGAGGCCGCCGGGCTCCCGCCGTACGAGCGCGACGTCAACACCGTCTTCCAGGACTACGCCCTGTTCCCGCACATGAGCGTGCTGGACAACGTGGCCTACGGGCTGATGGTGAAGGGCGTGGCGAAGGCCACCCGTCACAAGGAGGCGGAGACCGCGCTGGAGCTGGTGGCGCTCGGCGGCTTCGGCTCGCGCCGGCCCAGCCAGCTGTCCGGCGGACAGCGCCAGCGCGTGGCCCTGGCGCGCGCGCTCATCAACAAGCCCCGCGTGCTCCTGCTGGACGAGCCGCTGGGCGCGCTGGACCTCAAGCTGCGCGAGCAGATGCAGGCGGAGCTCAAGTCGCTCCAGCGCCGGCTCGGCATCACCTTCGTCTACGTCACCCACGACCAGGGCGAGGCCCTGTCCATGTCGGACCGGGTGGCCGTCTTCAGCCAGGGCCGCATCGAGCAGGTGGACACGCCGCGCAACCTCTACACGCGGCCGAAGACGGTCTTCGTCGCCGGCTTCGTGGGCACCGCCAACGTGGTGTCGGGCGAGCTGGCGCGCCGGCTCACCGGCAGCGAGCGGCCCTTCTCCGTGCGCCCCGAGCACATGCGCTTCGCCATGTCCGCCGAGGGCAACCGGGTGAGCGTGGAGGGCCGGCTGGTGGAGGTGCAGTACCACGGCGCCTCCAGCCGCTACGAGGTGCGGGTGGAGGGCAATCAGGTGCTCACCTTGAGCATGCTCAACGGCGAGGCGGACGAGGCGTCCCTGCCGCGCCGGGGCGACACGGTGCGCGTGGCCTGGGCTCCCGAGGCGATGGTGCAGCTGGAGTCGGGAGGGTAGGGCATGGAGACCTTGCCTGGCGTCGCGCTGCCCGCTCCCGCCCGCCCGCGCGCCGGGGTGGCGCGGGTCGTGGCCAACGTCCTCTACCGGCGGAGCACGCTGTACCTCCTGCTGCTCTTGACGCCGCCGCTGCTGTGGTTCGGCGGGGTGTACCTGGGCTCGCTCCTGTCGCTGCTGGTGCAGAGCTTCTACACCTTCGACGACTTCACCATGGGCGTCACGCCCGAGCTGACGTGGGCCAACTACAAGGCCCTGCTGGACGCGGCCAACCACGACATCATCCTGCGCACGCTGTCCATGGCGGGCACGGTGACGGTGGCCTCCGCGGTGCTCGGCTTCCCCGTGGCCTATTACATGGCCCGCTACGCCACCGGCTGGCGCAAGGGCTTCTTCTACATCGCCGTCATGCTCCCCATGTGGGCCAGCTACATCGTCAAGGCCTACTCGTGGACGGTCATCCTCTCCAAGGGCGGCATCATCTATTGGCTGGTGGAGCGGCTGTACCTGCTGCCCGCGCTGGAGTGGGCGCTGACGTTGCCCGGCGTGGGCGGCTCGTCGCTGTCCACCTCCAACCTCGGCCGCTTCCTCGTCTTCACCTACATCTGGCTGCCGTACATGATTCTGCCCATCCAGGCGGCGATTGAGCGGGTGCCGGGCAACCTGATGCAGGCGGCGGCGGACCTGGGCGCGCGGCCCACGCAGTCGTTCCGCACGGTGCTGCTCCCGCTGGCGTTCCCCGGCGTGGTGGCGGGCTCCATCTTCACCTTCTCGCTGACGCTGGGGGACTACATCATCCCGCAGCTCGTGGGCCCGTCCGGCCTGTTCATCGGCAACATGGTCTACACGATGCAAGGCTCCATCGGGAACATCCCCATGGCGGCGTCCTTCACGGTGGTGCCCATCGTCATCATCGGCATCTACCTCACCGTGGCGCGCAAGCTGGGAGCGTTCGATGCGCTCTGAGGCCCGGTACGAGGATGGCCCCCGGGCCCCGTGGTGGCTCAAGGTGCTCGCGTACGGCGGGCTCCTCTTCCTGCACTTCCCCATCCTCATGGTGGGGCTCTACGCCTTCAACACCGAGGAGAGCGCCTTCAGCTTCCCGCTGAAGGGCCTCACCCTGCGCTGGTTCCAGGCCGCCGCCGAGCGCGAGGACGTGCTCGGCGCCATCAAGCTGTCGCTCCAGGTGGCCGTGGCCTCCACGGCCGTGGCGCTGGTGCTGGGCACGCTGCTGGCCGGAGCGCTCTACCGCCGCCGCTTCTTCGGCAAGGAGGCCATCAACCTGATGGTCATCCTGCCCATCGCATTGCCGGGCATCATCACCGGCATCGCGCTGTTGTCCGCGTTCCGGCTGGCGGAGGTGACGCCCAACTTCTGGACCATCGCCGTGGGCCACGCCACGTTCTGCGTGGTCATGGTCTACAACAACGTGGTGGCCCGGCTGCGGCGCATGCCGCACAGCCTGCTGGAGGCCTCCGCGGACCTGGGCGCCGACGGATTCCAGACGTTCCGCCACGTGGTGATGCCGCAGATGGCCACGGCGCTGCTGGCCGGTGGCATCCTCGCGTTCGCGCTCAGCTTCGACGAGCTCATCGTCACCACCTTCACCGCCGGACACGAGAAGACGCTGCCCATCTGGCTCTTGGACCAGCTCGGCCGGCCGCGCGACGTGCCGGTAACGAACGTGGTGGCGCTCTGGGTGATGCTCATCACCGCCGTGCCCATCCTCGTCGCCTGGCGCCTGACGCGGGGGACGGAGGACGTGGCCGGCAGCAGCAAGTGACGTCTCGGGCCGGGTGGGCCGGCGGCGGCCACGGTGGCCGCGTGAAGTGACGCAGTGAAACCCGCGGCGGCCCGGGTGGCCGCGTGAACAGGGGAGGACCGCATGGACGGCAAGCTGTTGATTGGTGGCGAGCTGGTGGTCGGCGAGGGCCCGGCGGAGGACGTCCTCAACCCGGCGACGGGCGAGGTGCTGGCGAAGGTGCCCGAGGCCTCGCTCGCGCAAATCCAGGCCGCGGTGGCGGCCGCCGAGCGCGCCTTCCCCGCCTGGTCCCGCACCCCGCCCAAGGACCGCGCCACGGTGCTGCTGAAGCTCGCGGACGCCATCGAAGCGCAGGGCACGGAGCTGGCCCGGCTGGAGTCGCTCAACTGCGGCAAGCCCTACGCGCTGGCGCTGGCGGACGAGATTCCCGCCGTGGCCGACGTGTTCCGCTTCTTCGCGGGCGCGGTGCGCACCATGCAGGGCGCGGTGGCCGGTGAGTACGCCGCCGGGTACACGAGCATGATTCGCCGCGACGCGCTGGGCGTGGTGGCCTCCATCGCCCCGTGGAACTACCCGCTGATGATGGCGGCGTGGAAGCTGGGCCCCGCGCTGGCCGCCGGCAACACGGTGGTGCTCAAGCCCTCCGAGCAGACGCCGCTCACCACGCTGAAGCTGGCGACCATCATGGCCGGCCTCTTCCCGCCCGGAGTGGTGAACGTGGTGACGGGCCGCGGCGAGTCCGTGGGCGCGCCGCTCATCCGCCAGCCGCAGGTGCGCATGGTGTCGCTGACGGGCGACGTGGCCACCGGCCAGAAGGTGCTGGAGGCGGCGGCCCAGGGCGTCAAGCGCACCCACCTGGAGCTGGGTGGCAAGGCGCCCGTCATCGTCTTCGACGACGTGGACCTGGAGTCGGTGGTGGCCGGCATCCGCACCTTCGGCTTCTACAACGCGGGGCAGGACTGCACCGCCGCGTGCCGCATCTACGCGGGCCCCAAGGTGTACGACAGGCTGGTGGCGGACCTGTCCAGCGCGGTGTCCTCCCTCAAGGTGGGCGAGCAGGACGCGCCCGGCGTGGAGATGGGCCCCCTCATCACCGAGAAGCAGCGCCAGCGCGTGGCCGGCTTCGTGGAGCGCGCCGCCAGCCTCAAGCACGTGGAAGTCACGGCGGGCGGAAAGGTCCACGGCAGCAAGGGCTTCTTCTTCCAGCCCACCGTGGTGGCCGGCGCGCGGCAGGAGGACGAAATCGTCCGCCGCGAGGTGTTCGGCCCGGTGGTGTCGGTGACGCGCTTCAGCGACGAGGAGCAGGCCATCGCCTGGGCCAATGACTCGGACTACGGCCTCGCGTCGTCGGTGTGGACGAAGGACCTCTCCAAGGCGATGCGCGTGGCGGCGCAGCTCCAGTACGGCTGCACGTGGGTGAACTCGCACTTCATGCTGGTGAGCGAGATGCCCCACGGCGGCGTGAAGCGCTCGGGCTACGGGAAGGACCTTTCCATGTATGCCCTGGAGGACTACACCGCCGTTCGCCACGTCATGGTGAAGTACTGAGCCGGGAAGGGAAGGGTACGGACATGAAGAAGGACAACGCCAATGCCAGCCTGCAAGCCCGCAAGGAGGCCGCGACGCCGCGTGGAGTGGGCGTCATGGCCCCCTTCTTCGTGGCTCGCGCCGAGAACAGCGAGCTGTGGGACGTGGAGGGCCGCCGGTTCATCGACTTCGCCGGCGGCATCGCCGTGCTGAACACCGGGCACCGCCACCCCAGGGTGGTGGAGGCCGTGCGCGCGCAGCTCGACGCCTTCACCCACACCGCGTACCAGATTGTCCCGTACGAGAGCTACGTGGCCCTGGCCGAGCGGCTCAACCAGCTCGTGCCCGGCCCGCACCCGAAGAAGACGACGTTCTTCTCCACGGGCGCGGAGGCGGTGGAGAACGCGGTGAAGATTGCCCGCTACGCCACCGGCCGCGGCGGCGTCATCGCCTTCACCGGCGCCTTCCACGGGCGGACGATGATGGGCATGGCGCTCACCGGCAAGGTGGTGCCCTACAAGACGGGCTTCGGCCCCTTCCCGGGCGAGGTCTTCCACGTGCCCTTCCCCATGCCGCTGCACGGCGTGCGCGTGGAGGACTCGCTCAAGGCCCTGCAATACCTCTTCAAGGCCGACATCGACCCGAAGCGCGTGGCCGCCATCATCATCGAGCCCGTGCAGGGCGAGGGCGGCTTCTACGTGGCGCCGCCGGAGCTGATGCGCGAGCTGCGCAAGGTGTGCGACGAGCACGGCATCCTGCTCATCGCGGATGAAATCCAGACGGGCTTCGGCCGCACCGGCAAGTGGTTCGCCATGGAGCACCATGACGTGGCGCCGGACCTGATGACGATGGCCAAGTCGCTGGCCGGCGGCTTCCCGCTGTCCGCGGTGACGGGCCGGGCGGACGTCATGGACGCGCCCGCGCCGGGCGGCCTGGGCGGCACCTACGCCGGCAGCCCCATGGCCATCGCCGCCGCGCACGCGGTGCTGGACGTCATGAAGGAGGAGAAGCTGGTGGAGCGCGCCAACCGCCTGGGCGGCGAGCTGCGTGAGCGGCTGTTGGCCCTCAAGGCCCGCGTCCCCCAGATGGCCGAAGTGCGCGGCCTGGGCGCCATGCTGGCCGTGGAGTTCTGCAAGCCCGGCAGCGACACCCCCGACCCGGACTTCACCCAGAAGGTGCGCGCGCGGGCCATGGACAGGGGACTCATGCTCCTGACGTGCGGCGTGTACGGGAACGTCATTCGCTTCCTCTTCCCGCTCACCATCCCCGACGCCCACTTCGCCGAGGCCCTCTCCATCCTGGAGGCTTCGTTCGCGGAGTGAGGATTTCCCGCACGGAGTGTCTGAAATCGTCCAGGTTTGGCACAAAAGTGCATCTTCACGGAACTCTCGAGATGTGAGACACATAAGGCCTCCTTCACACCCGCCGTGCCTGGAGGCCCTGTGGCCCGTACCGCCCTCTTCGAGCTGTTCCGTCAGACCACCCGCGTCGCGCTCGCGTCCGAGCGCGTGGGCGCTCCCAGCCGAGAGGCGACGCAGGTCATGCGGGTGGACCGCCGGTCGGTCCTGAAGGGACTGGCGGCGGTGGGCGCGGGGCTGGCGGCGATGCCGGCGCGGGCGCTGGAGACGGAGGCGAAGCCGCCGCCGTCGTCGTCGGTGCGCGTGGGCATCGTCGGCGCGGGCATGGCGGGGCTGGCGTGCGCGTATGACCTGAAGCGCGCGGGCATCCTCGCCACCGTGCACGAGGCCAACGAGCGGCCCGGTGGGCGCGTGTTCTCCCTGGGCGGCACCTTCAGCGGGCCGGTGAGCTTCCCCGGCCAGGTGGTGGAGCGCGGCGCCGAGTTCATCGACACCGGCCACAAGACGATGCTGGGCTACGCCCAGGAGTTCAAGCTGGCGAAGGAGGACCTCACCCGGGTGCCCGGCGAGGTCTTCTACTACTTCGGTGGCCAGCGCCACGCGGAGTCCGTCGTCGTCGACGAGTACCGCGCCTTCGTCGCCGCCATGCGGCCGGACCTGCAGGCGCTCTCGGGTGCGCCCACCGCGGACACGCACACGCTGGTGGACCGGCAGTACGACGCGATGGACCTCGTCACCTACCTGGAGACGCGGGGCGCGGGGCCGGTGGTGAAGGCCGCCATCATCGCCGCGTACGAGAGCGAGTACGGGCTCCCGGCGAGCCAGCAGAGCTGCCTCAACTTCCTCTTCTTCATCCGCGCCAACCGGCGCTCGCGCTTCGAGCCCTTTGGCTCCAGCGACGAGCGCTACCACCTGGTGGGTGGCAACCAGCAGATTCCGCGCGAGCTGGCGGCGCGGCTGCCGGGCCAGCTGCGCTACGGCGAGCGGCTGGAGGCGGTGCGCAAGACGGCCTCCGGCGCGCTGGAGTTGACGCTGCGGCGCGGGAGCACGGCCATCACCGCCACGTATGACGCGGTGGTGCTCGCGGTGCCCTTCACCGTGCTGCGCGGCGTCCGGCTGGACGCGTCGCTGGCGCTGCCGGCGTGGAAGACGCTGGCGATTCAGCAGCTCGGCTACGGCACCAACGCGAAGATGATGGTGGGCTACAAGGGGCCCGTCTGGGCGGAGCGCGGCTGCAACGGCACGACGTACTCGGACCTGGCGGACCACCAGTGCACCTGGGAGACCAATCCCCACTCGGCCACGTCGGAGAGCGCCGTGCTCACCGACTACTCCAGCGGCCCGCGCGGGGCCTCGCTGGACCCGAACAACGTGGCCCGCGAGGCCGAGCGCTTCGTGGCGGGCATGGAGCGGGTGGTGCCCGGCACGGCCGCCTCGGTGAAGCGCGGCGCGGGCGGCCGCATCCTCGCGCACCTGGAGCACTGGCCGAGCAACCCCAACACGCTCGGCAGCTACACCGCGTACCGCCCCGGCCAGTTCACCACCATCTGCGGCAACGAGGGCAAGCCCGTGGGCAACCTCCACTTCGCGGGCGAGCACGCCAACTCGTTCTACTGGTGGCAGGGCTTCATGGAGGGCGCCGCCCTGTCCGGCAAGGACACCGCGGCGGCCATCCTCCAGGCGGCGAAGGTCGCCACGCTCTGACGCGGGCGAGGTGGGCCGTCCCTCGCGTGCTTCGGGACGGCCCGGTGCTCGGGTTCTGCTTCAGCGGGTGGCGCCCTGGCGCAGCCGCGGCGGCACGCGCGGCCCGAAGAGGGGTGGCTCCTCCGCGAGCGATACCCTGGGCGCGCGCTTCTGCATGGGCATGGCCATCCACCCGTTGAGGATGGCCATCGCCTCCGAGGCCTGGGGCTCCGGGAGCCGGGAGATGCGCGCGCCGTGATTCCCTCCGGGCACCATGTAGAGGTGGGAGTCCCGCGCGTTGCCCAGTGAGTAGGCCGCGGCCGTCCACGGGTCCAGGCTGCCGTAGATGAACATCAGCCGCTGGCCCTGGGTGGAGACCCAGTTCTGGATGTCCGGCATGGCCCCGGGCCGGAAGACGAAGGGCGCGCCGGGCGGCGAGTACACGTCGCCGGTGTCGGTGTCCGGGTGGTGGATGAGCGCGCCCAGGTGGTCCTCGTAGGGCTGGGGCCAGCCCAGCTCCAGCGCCGCCTGATAGTAGTAGCCTGCGTAGTCGCTGAGCTGCCCGTCGGAGAAGGCGCGCAGGCCCACCTGGCCGTCCAGCGTGGCCAGCAGCGCTTCATCCGTGGCGGAGGTGTCGGGGATGTGGTGGGTGCAGTTCGCCGGGTTGTTGTACTGCCAGAAGGCGAAGTAGGTCTCGATGACGGCGTGCTCCAGCGCCTTCTCGAAGCCGAGCCGCGTGTAGGTCAGGCCCTCCTGCTGGGCGTAGGCGCGGAGCTGGTCGAGCATCCGCTCGCGGCGTGAGAGCGTCTCACGCTGGAAGGCCCACAGCCGCTCGCGGCAGGCCGCCTGCGCATCACCGCCCACGGTGTCCTGGAAGGCCGGGAAGCGCGCGTCGTCGCGGAAGGCCAGGGGCGCCACGTACGCCACGGTGGCGTCCACGTCGTTCGGGTGGAAGCGGCGGTGGAACACCACCGTCTCGCCGCCCTTGCTGACGCCGGTGGACACCCACTTGCCGGTGTAGATGGGCTTGAGCGCCTCGGTGAGGCGGTGGAAGTCGTCGGCGGACTGGCGGATGGTGAGGTGGCTCCAGTCCGCGGGCTCCGGGATGCTGGGCGGGAAGAAGCGGTGCTCCACCGAGAGCTGGTTGCCGCCGAGAATCTGCGTGGGCTCCGCGCGGCTGGCGGTGGCGCCGACGAAGTAGCCGGTCGTCTGGAGCACCATGGGCTTCGTGTCCGAGGTGTGCAGCAGGTTCACCCGCTGCTCGAAGCGCTGGCACTCCGGATGGGCGTGGTCCGCCGGCTGGTTGTACGTCATGACGAAGAAGCGGTAGCCCCCGGGCACCGTCACCCCGCGGGGGTTCTCCTGCACCGTGAGCCCGGGGATGGCGCGCAGCCGGACCAGGATGTCCGCCGTCGTGTCGGCGACGACTGCCGGGTTGGCAGGGCCCGGGTCGTAGCCGCTCGGGATGCACGCGACGCCGCCATCCGTGCCGGCGTCGGTGTCACCCGTGCCGGCGTCACCGGAGCCGGCGTCCACGACCGGCGTGCCGCTGTCGGGAGTGGATTTGGGGGGATCATCACCACACGCCACCGAGGTGAGCAGCGTGAGCAGGGGAACCAGCAGGAGGAGCCGGGGATGGTGGGACGCGCGAGCCATGAAGTCTCCGGAAATTGCGCGCGCATCCTATGTCAGGGATTGGGCATCCCAGGAACTCCCCCAGGTGACCTCGGCTGCCTGCTCGGGCGCGCTACTTCGCTCCGGGCGCGCGGACCCGCAGCCCATCGATGATGACCGTGAGCATCCGCCGTGCACGGGCCGGGTCCGACGCGGGCTGCTGACCGGTGAAGGCCACCGCCACGGCCAGGGCCTCCAGGTCGTCATGGTCGATGTCGCTCCGGATTTCTCCGGCCGCCTGGGCGCGTGAGAGGAGCGCTGCCCCGGTTTCCTTCACCTGCTCACATGCCGCGGACACGCCATGCAGCCCCGCGCTGATGGTGCCGACCATGCCCCGGTACGTGGTGAGGTGCTTGATGAGGACCTTCATCCACGCCACCACGGCGTCCACGGCATCCGGGGTTTCGAGCAGGGCCCGCCCCTTGTCGCGGAGCGCCACCAGCCGCTCCTCCAACGTCGCGACCAGGAGCGCGTCGCGGTCCGCGAAGTGCCGGTAGAGCGTCCCGATGCCCACCCCCGCGCGCCGCGCGATGTCGTCGAGCGAGGCGTCCGCGCCGTGCTCGGTGAAGGCCTCGTGCGCGGCCGTCAGGAGCAGCTCGCGGTTGCGCCGTGCGTCCGCGCGCAGCGGCCGCTCGGCTTCCGGGACGGGTCTTCCAGGGGAACGGGGCATGGCGTGAACCTCGTGTTGCGAAGCGGAGGATGCCTCCGTATATGAAGCGGAGCAACCCTCCGCTTTTGACGTGTATTTCCGCGGTGGGTGCCTGGGAGGACACATGCGCCGTATTCGGGTGGGAGTCATTGGAGCGAGCACTCGCGGGGGTTGGGCCACGCTGACGCACCTGCCGGCGCTGAAGGCGCTGCCTCCCTATGAGGTCACCGCGGTCAGCACGACGCGGCGGGACAGCGCCGAGGAGACGGCGCGCCGTTTCGGGGTTCCGCACGCCTTCGACCGGGCGGAGGCGCTCGTGGCCCATCCCGAGGTCGACCTGGTGGTCGTCTCCGTGCGGGGGCCGGAGCACGAGCGGCTCGTCCGGGCGGCCGTCGACGCGGGAAAGCACGTCCTTTGCGAGTGGCCCGCCGGCACGTCGACGGCGCAGACGGCCGCGATGCTGGCTCGGGCCGAGTCCGCCGGCGTGCGCCATGTCGTGGGCCTGCAGCGGCGGCTGGCTCCCGGCGTGCGCTACCTGAAGGACCTGGTCGCCGATGGCTACGTGGGGCGGTTGCGCTCGGCGACGCTGCGCGTGGCCATTCCGATGATGGGAGCCCAGCGCCCGGCGGCCGCCGCCTATACCGCCGACGCCGCGAACGGGGTGAACACGCTCACCATCCTCGCGGCGCACTACCTGGACACGCTGCTGGCGGTGGTCGGCGGGATTCGGGACGTGTCCGCCGTCGTGGCCCGGCAGTTCGACCACACGGTCCTCGTCGAGACGGGTGAATCCGTGCCGGTGACGTCACCCGACCAGGTCTTGCTCAGCGGGACGCTCCAGAGTGGGGCGGTGCTCTCCGCGCATATCGAGGCAGGGAAGCGCAGTGGTGGGGACGTCGGCATCACGCTCACCGGTACGGAGGGAGACCTGGTCCTGCGCGGGGACCTGACGGTGGCGGGGACGCGGGGAGAGGGCACTCCGCTGGAGACGCTGCCCACGCCCGAGCACTACCTGTGGCTCCCGGCGTCGGGGCTGAGCGGGGAGCCACTGGAGGTCGCGCACCTGTATGCCGCGTTCGCTCGCGACCTCGCCGAGGGCACCCGGCTCGCGCCGACCTTCCATGATGCCCTCGAGCTGCACCGGCTCCTCGATACCCTCGTGGAGGCCTCGGAGACGGGGCGGCGGATGGCCGTGCGCTCATCGGCGGAGGCGCGGAGCCCGTGACGCAACGCCATGACAGGACGGCTGGGTAGAGTGCCGAGGCATGCGCACGCCCAGCCCCTTCGTCAAAATCACCGAGTCGATCATGACGTGCCCGAGGAGAACTACCGCATGCAGTCCTACGTGGACTGGGTTCAGGCCTCCATCGCCGAAATCATCCGTGTCTCCTGCATGGCCTCAACCCAGACGTAAGGTCATGGCGGACCCGGGCTGTGCCTGTCATTGTGTTTGAAAGGAGATGGACAATTCCCGCCATCTTTCGTGTCTGACATACGTCCCGTCGAAACCAGGCGCTATCATTGTGCGCGGGGGGCCTGTGTCCGTCGGCCTGCGTGTGATGCGCATGGTGTCGATTCTGGTGGATGTCTTCGAGGAGCATCTGAGCGAAGCCGCATTCCACTGGTTCCAGTGGGAGCAGGCCTTGCTTGCGCCTGACGCGAACCTCCAGGAGACCGCAGGCGCCGAGGAGCGGTTGCGGGCACACCTGGATGGGCTCTCTGTCGGTGGTGAGCTCATTGCCGAGGCGCTGCTGAGTCCCTGTCTGGAGTCAGAAGAACCCGCCGAACTCTTTGTCGCCGCGTTCGCGCTGATGACAGGCGACCTGGACGGGGCGGTGGAACCAATCCTGGCATCGCTGTCATCCCGTCCTCCAGGGCAGAGGTCTTCCATCCAGCGTGCACTCGAGCTGGTGGAATGGCCAGACGTAGCGGGATTCCTGCGGCCCCTGCTGGGGGAAGCGGGCCCCGGATTGCAGGCACTGGCATTGGAGGTGCTGGCATTCCATCACGTCGTGCCGGATGCAGATGCCGTGGCCTCGTTTCTGGAAGCCGACGACGAACGGACATGTGCCGCCGCGCTCCGGTGCCTGACGCCCCTGCCTCCTCACCTGGCGCGCGTTCATCTGCCACGGCTTCTGGTGGACAGCCGCTCCGCGGTCCGTGACGCGGCCCTGGAAGCCGGGCTGCTGTCCGGGACTTCGCTGGCATGGGAGCAGTGCCTCAATGGGGTGGGGCGGGGCGCGATTCCCACTCAGCCGCAGATGTTGCTGCTGGGGTTGCGAGGGGGACGTGTGGGAGTGGAGCGGCTCATCCGCCTGTTGGACCAGGCGGAGCTCCGCGCTGGTGCGCTCTGGGCACTGGGGTTCAGCGGACAGGTGGTGGCCGCGGAAGCGTGCCTGAAATGGATGGAGCAGGAGGCCACCGCGCGCCTCGCGGGCGAGGCGTTCAGTGCCATCACCGGGCTGAGGCTCGAGGGTGTCCACGCCATGGACGGCCGGGAGGACTCTTCTGGGGAACTGCCTCCCTTGGAAGAGGAAGACCTGGATGCGGACCTGACGCCCCGCCCCGAGGACTCCCTG
>NZ_JABBJJ010000236.1 GCF_012933655.1 Pyxidicoccus fallax
ATTCCCGCGGGGCCGCTGCTCAGCGCGGCCGTGTCCAGCGCGAAGGCCGTGGTGTCGACCGTGGCCCCCACCGGCGGCGTCTCGAAGGCGATGCCCATGTCCGGGAGCGCGGGGGCGGGCACGGCGAGCGCTGGCACGAGCACGGCGAGCGGTGCGACGGGGAGCGGGGATGCGTGGGACCTGCTGGAGGCGCAGCGGGCGGTCACCGCGGAGGGGCAGAAGTTCAACATGGCCTACCTGCAGCTCCAGAACGAGATGCAGCGGGAGAGCCGTGAGCACAACGCCATCTCCAACATCATGAAGGTCCGCCACGACTCCGCGAAGGCGGCCATCAACAACATCCGCTGAGGAGCCACGCGAGCCATGGCCATGGACAAGGTGGGCCCGGTGGGTGGAGCGGGTGTGTCGCCCGCGGTGGAGCCCGGACGGGAGCGGTTCGGCAAGGTGCTGGAAGAGGCGCGAGGGCCTGCCCGTGGAGCCGGGCCGCCGGTCGCCACGGAGGGGCCGTCGCGGCCCGCGCCAACGGAAGCGCCGCGGGGCGTGGGGCGGGCGGAGGCGGTGGGCCGCGCGGCGCCGGGCTGCGCGGAGGTGAAGCCCGGAGGGCGGGTGGACTCGGTGCAGGCGGCGCGCGAGCAGCAGGCGGCGCAGGTGTTGGACCGGGTGGGGCAGGCGCAGAAGCGGCTGGACCACATCCTGAAGCTGGCCGAGTCCGGCCGGACCTTCACCCCCGCGGAGCTGCTGGCGCTGCAGGCCCACGTCTACCGCGCGAGCCAGGAGCTCGACCTCGCCGGCAAGGTCGTCGAGAAGGCGACCGGCGGCGTCAAGCAGGTTCTCCAGACCCAGGTTTGAGGAGCACCCATCATGCGTTTCTCTCCCCGACGCTGTCTCATCTTCCTCCTGCTCCTGTGCGCTCCGGCGTGCCGGGAGCGCATCCAGCACGGCCTCGACGAGCGGCAGGCCAACGAGCTCCAGGCGGTGCTCCTCGAACGGGGGCTCGATGCCCGCAAGGTGCCGGAGGCCGGCAAGAAGCCCACGTGGTCCATCGACGTGACGGACGCGCAGGCCACGGACGCGGTGCGAATCCTGGCCGAGCTGGGACTGCCGAGGCCCGCGGCCGAGGTGGGCTGCGACGTCTTCGGCAGTGGCGGGCTGGTGCGCACGCCGGTGGAGGAGTCCGTCTGCCGCGTGCGCGTGCTGGAGCGGGGGATGGAGAAGACGCTGCAGACGGTGGAGGGCGTGCTGCTGGCGCGAGTGCATCTCGTGGTGCCCGCGCCACCGAGGCCCGGCCAGGTGCCCGCGCCGTCGAAGGCCTCGGCCATGCTGCGCGTGGCGCCGGGAAGCGCGGCGCGGGTGCGGCAGTCCGGGGAGACGCTGAAGGCGCTCATCGCGGGCGGCGTGGAGGGGCTGTCGCCGGAGGCGGTGTCGCTGCTGGTGGACGAGGTCTCCTCGCGGGTGGAGGTGCCCGCGGGGGCGGGAGTGTCGCCGCTGACGAGGCTGCGCGCGTTGCTCGCCGTGCTCGGTGTGGTGGTGACGGGGCTGGCGGTGGCGCTGGTATGGGTGACGCTGCGGATGCGCCATTACCGGGAGCGCGCCACGGTGCCGCCCGCGGCTCCGGTGCCCGCGAGGCCGGTCGTGACACCCGGTGCCGCGCGCAAGGTGGCGTGAGCGGTAGGGGGAGGACGTCATGATGCAGGCGACACGTGTGGGCCGGGTGGCCCGCCCGGAAAGGAAGCCCTCGTCAGCGCCAGCCTCGGAGGAGAAGGCACCTGTCGGACCGCCTCCGCCACTGGCGCTGCCGCTGGAGCGCTACGTGCTGGTGGCGTGGGTGCTCGGACGGGAGCGGGCGGCGGACTTGCTGAGTGGGCTGGGAGCGAGTGAGGAGGCGCGTGCGAAGGAACTCCTGGCGTGCATCGCGGCGCTGCCCTCGGCGCGGCGGCAGGCGAAGGTCGCGGTGGAGTTTGGAGAGCGCGCCGATGCCGCCGCGAGGTTGAAGGCGTTGATGGGCGAGGCGCCGGAGCCGCTGCGCGGGGAAATCTTCCGTCGGCTGCCGCCCTACCACCGGACGCTGTTCCCAGGGCGGGAGGTGGAGCCCGCCGACGCAGACGCCCCTCCCGCGCTGGGGGCCCTGGCCGAGCGACTCATCCGCGAGGCCACGCGCTGAGTCTCCGTGTGGCCGGGACGCCGTCCCGGCCCGTGTACCCGGCATCCCGCATCCGGATGCCCCATCTCTTCAACCCCGCGTCTTCACGGGCCCGGCGCCTGGCGGCTGCCGTGCACGGTGGGCGTGTGTCCCGAACGCGGCAATGGAGTCCTCGATGAAGGTCGACGCAGAGCAGTCTTCCACCCCAACGCGCATCATCAAGGGCCCTCCGCGCGAGGGGCGCCGCGCACGGGTGGAGGAAGTCCCGAACGGCGCTGAGCCGCCCTCCTTGGAGACCCGCATCATCAAGGGCCCGAGAGCGCCGCGCGCGAAGGAGTCAATGGAGCCCGGTGCTGAGCCGCCCTCCGCCCAGGCACGCGCCGTCGAGGGCCAGACGCCCGACGAACGCCGTGCACGCAGGGGAGGGGCCTCGAACACGGCGAGGGAATCCTCGATGAAGGTCGATGCCGAGCAGGCTCTGACCCGGAAGGTCCGCCCGTTGCGCGCGCTGGGCTTGCGCCGGCTGACCCGGGCGCACCTGACACTCGCGGAAAGGCCCCGGGCCGCGGTCCTCGGACGGGAGGCCCTGGACGCGGTGGTGGAGGTGCTGTCCCGCGAGCTGGGCTGTCCGGTGAAGGCGGAGGCACGGCTCCTGGAGGCCGCCGTGGCGCCGGTGACGGGGCTGGCGCAGCCGGCGGTGTTCGCCCTGCTGGAGCTGTCGGCGGTGGGAGGCATGGGGGTGCTGGAGCTGGAGCCGGCCCTGGCCTTCGCCGCGCTGGAGCGCATCGCCGGGGCGGGGCAGCGGCCGGGTGTGGTGACGGAGCTGGCACGCCTGGAGGAGGCCACGCTGGCCTACCTGCTGCTGCTGGCGCTCTCGGCGGTGCGGGCGCGGGGAGGGCTGTACCCGTGGCTGGCCCCCCGGCTGTCGGGAGTGACGATGCGCAGGGCGGAGGTGACGGCGCGGCTGGATGGCCGGCAGTCGCTGGTGGCGGTGGAGCTGTCGCTGACGGTGGGGCCGGTGAGCGCGGGCGCGCGGCTGTTGCTGCCGGCGCCGGTGCTCCAGACGGTGTTCCAGGCGCTGCCCGTGGAGCGCGCGCCGGATATCGCGCCGGAGGTGCTCGCGGCGGCGCTGGAGACGCGGTGCCTCATCGGCCAGACGCCGCTGCCGGCCACGGCGCTGGAGGCGCTCGTGGTGGGAGACGTCGTCCTCTTCGAGGGACTGCGCCGCGACGGCGGACGCCTCCTGGGACGTGGGCGGCTCGTCACCCGTGGCTTCGCACTGGCGGGGGACTTCCTCGCCGAGGGCTTTTCGCTGACCCGCGCGCAGGGGCGCGCGACTTCCCTGGAGTCGGATATGGTGGCAGTGAACGAGAAGAGCGAGGGGATGCCCCCGCTGCCGGTGGACGTGGAAATCGAGCTGACGCGGGTGATGCTGCCGCTGTCGGAGCTGGCGGCGCTGAAGCCGGGCTCGCTGCTGCCGCTGCACATCAGCGCCAACGAGCCGGTGCTGCTGCGCGTGGGAGACCGCGCGGTGGCGCGGGCCGAGTTGGTGGAAATCGAGGGCGAGGTCGGCGCCCGTGTCCTGGCCCTGCTGCCGTGAGCCCCGCGATGAACAAGCTTCTCTCGTCACTTTCCCCGCGCTCGCGACTGCTGGTGGCGGGAGCCCTCGTCCTCGGACTGGCCGCGCTCGGGCCGCTCGGGGGCTTCTCGACGACGTCCGCCGCGCGGTGGGTGCTGGGCGCGGTGGCACTGGGCGGCCTGGGCTGGTGGCTCCGGCGGCGCGGCGCAGCGGGGCCGGGTGCTCCTTCCGTCGAGCGGATGCAGGTCGTCTCTCGAGCGGGGCTGTCCCCGCGCTGTGGGCTGGCGCTGGTGGAGGTGGATGGGCGCAGCTTCCTGGTGGCCTTCGGCGACTCGTTCGCGGAGATCCGCGAGACACAGGAAGAGGAGCCCCTGTTCGCGCGGGCGCTGGCCCAGGCGCGACGGCCGATGCCGAAGCGGCGCGTCCTGGGAAGGTCGAAGGGGGTGGGGCGATGAGGCGCGTGCTGTTGGGAGTGGGGGTGCTCACCCCGGCCATGGCCTCCGCGGCGGAGGGGGCCCTTTCCCGGATGTCCTACGCGGGCAGCCCGCTGTCGATGATGGGGATGCTCGCGCTGATGTCGCTGCTGCCGTTCGCGGTGCTGATGCTGACGAGCTTCTCGAAGATCGCCGTGGTGCTGTCACTGGCGCGCTCGGCCATGGGGACGCAGCAGGCGCCGCCCACGCTGGTGCTGACGGGACTGGCGGCGGTGCTCACGGGCCACATCATGGCTCCGGTCATGGAGCGCATGTACGACGCGGGGCAGGTGGCGTACCAGGAGCTGGAGACGGGCTCGGGGGCGCAGATGCTCTCCGCCGCGTCTCGGGTGTCGGAGCCGCTGCGTGCCTTCCTGGTGAAGCACGGCAGCCCGGAGGAGCGGGCACGCTTCGTGGACCTGGCGCGCGAGCTGCGGCCTCCCGAGGAGGCGGACGCGGTGCGGGAGACGGACCTCTTCGTCGTCATCCCCGCCTTCGTCATCACCGAGCTGAAGGAGGCCTTCCAGATTGGCTTCCTCGTCTTCCTGCCGTTCCTCGTGCTGGACATGGTCATCGCGAACGTGCTGCTCGCGCTGGGGATGCAGACGTTGTCACCCAGCCAGGTGAGCCTGCCCTTCAAGCTTCTCCTCTTCGTCGCCGTGGACGGCTGGGCGCTGCTCGCGCGTGGCCTCATCCTCGGCTACCGGTGACGTCATGACCCAGGACGTGCTGCTCTCTCTGGGGCGCGAGGCGCTGCTGTTGATGGTGCTCGCCTCGCTGCCACCCATTGGCGCGAGCCTGCTGGTGGGCTTCCTGACCAGCCTCTTCCAGGCCACCACGCAGCTCCAGGAGAGCACGCTCTCGGTGGTGCCCAAGCTGTGCGCCACCGTCCTCGCGCTCGTGCTCGCGGGACCCTGGATTTCCGCTCAGCTCACGCGCTTCACGCACCAGCTGCTGCTGCTCATCGCCGAGGTGGCGGCATGAGCCTGGAACCGCTTCGCGCCATGCTCGACGCGTTGAGACCGGACATCGTCGTGGTGGCGCTATGCGCGGCGCGGCTGGTGCCCATCGCTTTTCTGTGCCCGCTGCTGGGGGGGCAGGCCACGCCCACGCCGGTGCGGTTGGCGCTGGTGCTCGCCCTGGCGCTCTTCCTTCGGGTGGAGGCGGGCGTGGAGCTGGCGGCGCCGGTGGAGTCCTCGCTGGAGCTGGCGGCGCTGGTCATCCGCGAGCTGGTCTATGGGATGTCGGTGGGGCTCGTCGCGGCGCTGCCCTTCGACGCGGCGCGGATGGGAGGGCGCTTCATCGACCTGTTCCGGGGCACGTCGGCGGAGGCGAGTCTGCCCGTGGCGGGGAGCCGTGAGTCGGCCACGGGAGACGGGCTCTATCACCTGCTCGTCGCGTTGGTCGTGTCGGGCGGGTTGTTCCCGCGGGTGCTCTCCGGCCTGCTGCGCGGCTTCATGGTGGTGCGGCCGGGCGCCTTCGTCCCCACGGAGGCGGCCACGCTCCATGTCGTCCTCCTGGCGGGAGGCGCCCTGGCCACGGGCCTGGCGGTGGGCGCCCCCGTGGCCGCCGCGGCGCTGGCGGTGGACTGCTTCCTGGGGCTGGCCTCGCGAGCGGCACCGCAGATGAACCTGCAGGAGCTGGGAGCCCCGCTGCGGATTCTCGGCGGTGGCGCGCTGCTGTGGCTCGGCACCGGAGTGCTCTGCGAGCGGCTGCTGGCGGGCGTGTTCGCCACCGACGGCGCGCTGGCGATGCTGGGCGAGGTGGCGCGATGAGCGGCGAGAAGACCGAGCAGCCCACCGCGAAGCGGCTTCGCGAGGCGCGGCGCAAGGGACAGATTCCGCGCAGCCGGCTGCTGTCGTCCAGTGTGGTGACCGTGGGGGGACTGCTCGGCTTCACCGCGTTCGTCCCGGAGGGCATCGCTCGGCTCCAGTCCTGGACGGCGCGGCTGTTCCTCGGGCACGAGGCCACGGGGGCCCTGCGGGAGGGGCTCTGGATTGCGGTGTGCCTCTGCGCGCCGGCGCTGGGCGGCGCGCTCGTGGCGTCACTGGGGGTGTCCGTCGCCACCGTGGGCTTCGAGCTGGATGCCAGCCATGCGGCGCCGAAGCTGGAGCGCATCAGTCCCGCGGCGGGCCTGAAGCGGTTGTTCAGCCTGCGTCCCCTGGTGGAACAGGGGAAGGCGTTGCTGGTGGTGGGGGTGGTGGCGGCGCTCGTCTGGAGCGAGGTGGAGGAGGTCGGGCCGGACGCGCTGCGTGCCGCGTGGATGGAGGGCGCGCAAGGGCTGAGCCTGTTGATGGGACGGCTGGAGGGACTCGCCACGCGACTGGCCTGGGGGGTGCTGGTGCTGGGCGTGGGGGACTACACGCTCGCGCGGAGGCGTCACCTCAAGGACCTGATGATGACTCGCGAGGAGGTGAAGCGCGAGCACAAGGAGAGTGAGGGAGACCCGCGCCACAAGGGGCAGCGGAAGGCCCTGCATCGCCAGCTCGCGCAAGGCGGGCCGGCACGTGGGGTGCAGAAGGCCACCGCCGTGGTCGTCAACCCCACGCATATCGCGGTCGCGCTCCGCTACGACGTCCAGGAGTGCGAGGCACCCTACCTCGTGGCCAAGGCACGCGAGGCGGAGGCGCTCTCGCTCCGGGAAGAAGCACGGCGGCTTGGAATTCCGGTGGTCCGGGATGTCCCGCTGGCCCGCGGACTCATCCACTACGACCTCGGAGAGCCCATCCCCGAGGAACTGTATCAGGCGGCCGCCGTCGTCCTGCGCACGGCGATGGAGTCGCGGAGCGTGGACGGCCATCCACGGAGACAGACATCATGAACCCGCTCTCGAAGGTGTTGCTGAAGGCCCGGAAGTCCTCGGACGTGGTGCTCGCGGTGGCGATGGCGGCCGTCCTGGGGGCGCTCATCATTCCCCTGCCGGCGTGGCTGCTGGACGCGGGGCTCGCGCTGAACCTGGCGGTGGCGGTGGCGCTGCTCGTGGCGGCGCTCCGCGCGCGGGATGCGCTGA
Source organism: Pyxidicoccus fallax (assembly GCF_012933655.1). Lineage (GTDB taxonomy): Bacteria > Myxococcota > Myxococcia > Myxococcales > Myxococcaceae > Myxococcus > Myxococcus fallax. Next base: position 7,203 of record NZ_JABBJJ010000236.1, read on the forward strand.
AGGTGACGGCGTTTCCCACGTTGTTGCTGTTCACCACGCTGTTCCGGCTGTCGCTCAACGTGTCGTCCACGCGACTGGCGCTCGCGGAGGGTCATGCGGGGGAGGTCATCCAGGCCTTTGGCGAGTTCGTGGTGCGCGGCGACTACGTGGTCGGCGCCGTGGTGTTCGCCATCCTGACGCTGGTGCAGCTGCTGGTCGTGGCCAAGGGGGCCGAGCGCGTCGCGGAGGTATCCGCCCGCTTCACGCTGGATGCGATGCCGGGCAAGCAGATGTCCATCGACGCGGACCTGCGCGCCGGGGCCATCGACCAGGCCCAGGCCCGTCGTCGGCGGCGCGACCTGGAGCGTGAGTCGCAGATGTTCGGCGCCATGGACGGCGCGATGAAGTTCGTGAAGGGAGACGTGGTCGCCGGCCTGGTCATCGTCGCGGTGAACCTGCTGGGCGGCACGCTCATCGGCGTGCTGCAGGGGGGCATGTCCCTGGCGGAGGCCGCGTCCACCTTCGCGCTCATCGCCATTGGCGACGGGCTGGTGTCCCAGGTGCCCTCGCTCTGCATCGCGGTGGCGGCGGGCCTCGTCGTCACGCGGGTGGCCTCGGAGAAGGAGGAGGACTCGCTCGGCTCGGAGATTGGCTCGCAGTTCTTCGGAGAGGCCCGGACGCTCTGGGTGGTGGCGGGACTCTGTGGGGCGCTGGCCCTCATGCCGGGCATGCCGCACCTGACGTTCCTGGTGCTCGCCGGCGGATTGGGTGGGCTCGGCTATGCGCTGCGCCAGCCGGGCCCCACGAACACGGCTGATGAACAGGGGGCGGGGAAGGCGGCGTCCGCGGAAGGCGCCAAGGCGGGGGCGGCGGGAGCACCGCCGGAGAGTGCCGCGGCCCCCGTGGGCGTCTCGCCGCTGACGCTGGACCTGGCGCCGGACCTCACCTCGCTGGCGGAGGAGGAGGGGGGAGCCTTCGTCCACAAGACGCTGAATGCCGTGCGGGACGAGCTGTTCTTCGAGCTGGGGGTGCGCGTCCCGGGCATTCGCGTGCGGACCCAGGCCGCGTACCTGGCTCAGGGGGAGTACCGCATCCTGGTGGACGAGGTGCCCGCGGGAGGCGGGCAGGTGGTACCGGGGGCGCTCTACGCGCTGGTGCCCCCGGACGAGCTCGCCTTCCTCCAGGTGAAGGCCGAGCCCGCGGTGGAGCCCGCCACCGGCAGGCCCATCAGCCGAATCCCGGAGTCGGGGCGGGCCCTGCTGGAGACGGCCCAGGTCGCCCTGCGGCGGCCGGGAGGGCTCGTGGCGGACCACCTGAGGGCCGTGCTGCGCACCCGCGCCGCGGACCTGCTGGGGCTCCAGGACGTCCAGAGGCTGCTGGAGGGACTGGAGGCGCAGGCCCCCGTCCTGGTGAAGGAGGCGCTGCAGAAGGTGCCGTTGCCGCTGCTGACGGACGTGCTTCGCAAGCTGCTCCAGGAGGGCGTCAGCATCCGGGATTTGCGCGCCATCCTGGAGGCGCTCGTGTCGCCCACCACGGAAGGGGACGCGGCCGCGCTCGCCGAGCGCTGCCGTCAGGCCCTGCGCCGGTACCTCAGCCACAAGTTCGCCCCCACCGGGCCGCTCTACGCCTACCTCGTGGACCCGGAGGTGGAGGAGGTGCTGCGGGCGACGGGGCCCCGGGGGCCCGCGCCGGACCCGGAGCGGGTGGCGGAAATCCTGGAGGGGGTGCGGCAGGTGGCCACCGGCGGTCAGGCGGTGCTGCTCACCGCACCGGACGTCCGGAGGCCGCTGCGCAGGCTCTGCGAGGGCGCGTTCCCGGATGTGGCGGTGCTCACCTACGGCGAGCTGGATGGAGCCCTGCAGATTCGCCCCATCGGCCGGCTGTCGCCGGTGCCGGTGGGGCGCTGAGGCGGGGCCGGCTCAGAGGCCCGTGCCGGTGCCCGGGCTCTTGCTCTCGGAGACGGAAGGCAGGTCCGTCTGGGCCTGCTGCGGCGGCGGGCGATTGACGCGGTCCCTCAGCTCCTTGCCCGTCCGGAACAGCAGGCCGCGCTTGGGCTTCACCGGGATGACCTGGCCCGTCTTCGGGTTGCGGCCCTGGTAGCCCTGGTAGTTCTTCACATGAAAGGCGCCCAGGCCTCGAATCTCGATGTTCTCCCCGCGGCAGAGGGCGTCCTTCATCGACTCGAAAATCGTCTCGATGGTGGCCTCAGCCTGCTTCTGCGTCACGCCCCGCTTGGCGACGAGGATGTTGATCAGATCGGACTTGAGCATCGGACGCTCCCGCAAACCCGGTGACCCCTTGGAAACAGGGCACTCTGGCCCGTGGTCGAATCCTGAAAACATAACAGAACGCCTCTCCCATGCAAGCAGGGTGGACTCCCAACCACCCAGAACCTTTACGGATTTCCGCCGGCCGCGACCCGGGGGGGCGTGGCGGGAGGCGCCTCGGCCAGTCCCGGGCGCAGCGGCACCACCAGGTCCAGCCACCGGGTGCGCCGCAGCAGGTCGATGCTGGCGCAATCAGCCGCCTGGAACAGGGGCTCCATCTGCTCGAAGCCCGGCGCGCGGGGGGGCCGCGAGGTCTCCGCGTCACCGCTGATCATCACCCCGTGCACCGCGAGCGTCGTGTCCGCCAGGGACAGGAGGGCCGGGTCCTTCGCGGGGCGGACGCCTCCCCGGCGCAGGCGCTCCAGGAGCTCGGCCTCCACCATGCGGTCGACGACCTCGTGGACGAGCGACTCGGGGACCCGGAGCCGGGTCGCCAGCTCGCGAGGCGTGGGGGGCTGCGTCCCATCCACCCACGCCAGGGTGGCCTCCTGGGCGATTCGAGCGGCCACCAGCTCGTGTGCACGAGGGTGGGTGCCGAAGGCGAAGAGCGAGTCCCGGAACGCGACATGCTCCACCGCGTAGGACAGCCGGGCGCCGAAGAGCAGCAGCAGCCAGCTCACGTACACCCACGCGAGGAACAGGGGCAGCGCGCCGAGCGAGGCGTAGATGGGGTTGTGGCGGAAGCTGCGGACGGCGAACTCGGCGTAGACCTGCTTGGCCACCATCCACCCCAGGCCCGCCACCAGCCCGCCGGCCAGGGCCGAGCGCACGCGCACGTGGGAGTAGGGCGTCCAGAAGTAGAGCAGGGTGAGGCTGGCCACGGCGATGAGCGCGGTGCCGACGAAGATGAAGGCCCCCGCGTGCGGCGCGTGGCTCTGCAGGAAGGCCCGGACCTTGCCCGTCCCCGAGAAGGAGGCCGCGAGGAAGAAGGGGCCCAACAGCAGCAGCCCGCCGTAGATGAGCAAGCGGATGCCCCAGGGCCGCTGGCGCCGGATGCCCCACAGCTCGTTCACCGCGCCGTCGAGCTGCCGCAGCAGCGAGCCCGCAGACAGCATCACCGCCAGGAAGCCCACGCTGCCGATGGCGATGGAGTTGCTCGGCTGCAGGAACTTGTCGAGGAAGGCGGAGGTCTTCCCCACCACGCCGGGGTCCAGCAGCTCGCCGACGACGAAGCGCAGCCGCTCCTTGAACTGCTCCTGGTGGAAGGCGCTCAGCAGCACCAGGCCCACCGTCAGCAGCGGCACCAGCGAGAACATGCTCATGTAGGTGAGCGCCGCCGCCCGCAGCCGGAGGTTCTCCCCCCGGAAGCCCTGGGCCACCGTGCTCGCGGCCATGAACGTGTCCGTCGCGAAGCGGCCAATCTGCGTGTCCTGCACGGGCGCCCACATCCGGAGCCCCCAGGCCACCAGCTTGTCGCGAGTGGCCACAAGCCACAGCCGCGGACTTCGCATCACGCTTCCCTCCAGGTTGGCCGGACCGGGAGGCCGGACATCCCCCCGAGGCGGATGACTCGGAGCCTCGTAAGGGGCTGACCGCTGGGGGAAAAGGAGGAAATCATCCGAGGGGGCCTGCCGGGCCCGGGAGCCGACGACGCTCCGCGGCAGGGACCTCAAGGCTACCGAATCCGGGGCCCCCGGGGCCAGTCCGCCCCAGGGGCGAGTGGGGGACGAGGGTGCTTCATCCGACATCCCCCTGACGACCGGGCAGGACCGAAGGAAACGCTCCCTACCGAGAGTCCGTGCCGAAAGGGCTCACGGTACGGATTCGAGCAGTGCCGCTGTCCCGCGCCTGCTTCCTTCACCGCGCGGGGCGAGAGGCACCGGGGCGCTTCCGAAGCTGCCTCCCTGGGAGGCGTTGCTCCGTCCGGAGCGTCCGCACGGGAAGGCGCGGCAAGCCCGAGGCTTCCGAAGCTGCCTCTCTGGGAGGCGTCGCTCCGTCCAGAGCGTCCGTGCCGGAAGCGTTCACGGCACGGATGCGAGGAGCGCCCGGTCTCCCGAGGCGCCCTCACCGGAGGTGACGGCGCGGACTCGAGAGGCACCCGGTCGCCCGAGGAGCCCCCTCGGAGAGGAGGCTCCAGGTCCGGGCAGAGCCTGCTACGCCGAGGACCTCAGGTCGTGCCGCCGCCCGAGGGTTCCGAGCCACCGCCGGACGAAGCGGGCGGAGCCGGAGGCGTCGAACCGCCGCCGCCCTCGCCACCGGCCGAGCCCTGCTCACCGCCGCCGCCGCCACCGCGCTCGCCCCGGTCGCCGCGCTCACCCCGCGACTCACCACCCCGGCGCTCCCCGCGCTCGCCGCGGTTCCCGCGCTCGCCGCCGCGGTCCCCACGCTCGCCGCGCTCGCGCTGCTCACCACCGCCGCGTTCGCCGCGCTGCTCACCACCGCCGCGTTCGCCGCGCTGCTCACCACCGCCACGCTCGCCACGTTCGCCGCGCTGCTCACCACCGCCGCGCTCGCCACCCCGGTCTCCGCGAGGACGGTCGCCGCCGCGGTCCGGACGCCGGCCATCACGCCGGTCGTCGCGCCTGTCTCCGCCGCGCTCGCCGCGCTCACCCCGCTCGCCGCGGTCCCTGTCCCTTCCGCCCCGTCGGCCCTGGTCCTGGCGCCCGTAGCCGCCGCCGTTGCTGTCCGGCTTGCGCTGCTGCATCGCCAGCTCGCCATCACCGGAGCCCGGCGACGAGGCCACCTTGTGCTCAGGGCCCGTGGCCGAGCGGCCGTAGATGTCGTACTGCTCGCGGTGGTAGTTCTGCTGCGCCTTGACCTGGATGGACTTGTTGTACCGGTCCATCAGGTGCCGCAGCTCGTTGCGCTCCTCGCCCTGGAGCAGGCGCGCCACCTCCGCGTTGCAGTTGATGACCAGCGTGGAGTCCTTGTAGCCCGGCGCCTCGCGGCGGATTTCCCGGAAGATTTCGTACGCCACCGTGGTGGCCGTCTTCACGAAGCCGTTGCCGTCGCAGTACGGGCAGTCCTCGTGCAGCACGCGGCCAATGGACTCGCGCACGCGCTTGCGCGTCATCTCCACGAGGCCCAGCTCGGAGATGCGCAGCACGTTCGTCTTCGCCTTGTCGCGGCCCAGCGCCTCCTGCAGCGCCTTGAAGACCTTGTCCCGGTTCTGCGCCTTCTCCATGTCGATGAAGTCGCAGATGATGATGCCGCCGATGTTGCGCAGCCGGAGCTGGTAGACAATCTCCTTGGCCGCCTCGACGTTGATCTTCGTAATCGTCTCCTCGAGGCTCTTCTTGCCGACGTAGCGGCCCGAGTTGACGTCGATGGCGGTGAGCGCCTCGGCCTGGTCGATGATGAGGTAGCCGCCGCTCTTCAGCCACACCTTGCGCTGGGTGGCGCGCTGCAGCTCCTGCTCGATGCCGTACGCGTCGAAGACGGTGTCGTCGCCCTCGTGCAGCGCCACCCTGTCTCGCAGCGCGGGGTCCTGCGCGGTGACGAAGCCGAGGATGCGCTCGTACTCCTCGCGGTCATCGACGACGAGCTTCTCCACGTCGTGCGCGAACAAGTCACGCGTGGCGCGCAGGATGAGGTCCAGGTCGGGGTGCAGGAGGCCCGGGCCGCCGCGCTTCTCGTTGCGGCGCACCACCTGGTTCCACACCTCGATGAGGAACCGGATGTCGCTCTCCAGCTTCTCCTGCGGCACGTTCTCCGCGACGGTGCGGACGATGAAGCCCGTCCCGGGCGGGCGCATCTTGTCCACGATTTCGCGCAGCCGGCGGCGCTCCTTCTCGTTGGAGATGCGGCGGCTGATGCCCACGTGGTCCACCGTGGGCATGAACACCAGGTGACGGCCGGGGATGGAGATGTGCGAGGTGAGCCGCGCGCCCTTGGTGCCGATGGGGTCCTTGGAAATCTGGACGACGACTTCCTGGCCCACCTTCAGCAGGTCTTCAATCTTGTCCGTCCGGCGCTGCTTGACCTTCTCCTTCTCGTCGTCGCGCTTCTCGCGGCGCTTCTCCTCCTGCGGGCGCCGGCCCTTGTCCTTCTCGCGGTCCTTCTCACGCCCCTCGCGGGCGCGGGGCTCGCGCGCCTCCCGGGCCTCGCGCGGCGTGCGGCGCTCGCCGGAGACCTCGGCGGGGCGCGCGGCCGGGGCGGGCGCGGACTCGGCGCCGGGCGCGGGGATGATTTCGCCCAGGGCGGTGGCCGCGTGCGGAGGAGGCTCCGGCGGCAGCATCGCCAGGGCCAGCGCGGCGTCGGCCGTCTCGCTGGGGGGCACCAGGGCCTCGGTGGTCTCACCCGGGGCCGCGGCGGCCGGGGCGCTGTCGCCCACCGGCACGGGCGTCGCCTCGGTGACCTCCATCACCTCCGTCACCTCGACGATGGTCGCCTCGACGGGGAGCCCCGCGTCGGCGGCCGGAGCCTCGGTGGAGGCGGTGGCGGACACCTCGGCCGGCGCGGCCTCGACGGGCGCCGGGGCGGCCTCGGGGATGGGCACGGCCGGCGCGTTGGCGGCCAGCTCCATGATGGTGTCGCGCGGCAGGGACTCGGTGGCGTGCGCGGCGGCCTCGCCGGCCAGCTCCTCCGCCTCGGCCTCGGCGCCCGGGGTGCCGGTGTGGGCGGCGGCCTCGGCCGCATCCGCCTCCAGCTCGCTGGGGACGTCCGGGGCGTCCTCGTGCTCGCCCTCGGTCAGTTCGAACTGGGCGCGCGCGAAGTCCGGGTCATAGACGACGTCGCTGACGTAGAGGAAGGCGGCCTTCTCCAGGCCGATGTCCACGAAGGCGGCCTGCATGCCCGGAAGCACCCGGACGACCCGCCCCTTGTAGATGTTGCCGACGACGCCCTTGTCCTTCTTACGCTCGAGGTAGAACTCCGCGATGTGTCCGCCCTCGACGAGCGCGACGCGGGTCTCCCGACCCGCGGCGTTGATGACCAGGATGCTGCTCATGGGTGAATCCTGCACGCGCGCGCGGTAGGGCGGACCTCACCGGACGGGAGGCGGCAAGACGCCGCGCCTCCGAGCACGCTGCGAAGGGAGAGGCGGCCGCCGGCGGACCTTCCGCGAAGCGCACCTGCCCGGACCTTCCGGGTGCGGCACGTGTCGCGCTATCGAGGACCGAGGGGACCACCGCCTGCTCCTCCAAGTTCATGTCGCCCCGCATTGCGACCGGCACCGTGCCGGGCGGAGCCTTGTCTTCAACCGCGTTCGAGTCCCTCCACCACGCGCGTGCCGCCCGCTCTTCTATCCGCACCCGGTCGGTGCCCTCTGGGGCCACCTTGGGGGGGCGACTGGAGCCTCGGTGCAGCCGGCGCGCCCGGAGGAGACCGGGAACGCAACCCGTCAAAATCCCTACCGGACGTCGACCTCCGACAACGCGGAGCGTCACACAACCGTCCAGAAACACGGGGAGTTTTTCACGCCCCCGCCTGCCGTGTAAAGCCGAGAAACCGCATCCATCCACTGGCTGCCAGAATGCGGACGCTCGGCCGGCCGGGCCTCAGGCCTGGGCCGGAGCCTGTTTACGGCCCTCTGGCTTGTCCAGCCGCCCGCGAGGCCGCCGCACGAGCCGCAGGCCCGTCCACGTGGCGTCAATCAGGCAGATTTTGTTGTCCACCAGCCCGATGTCGAGCGCCGCGTGGCGCACGAAGTCCTCGGACAGGCTCGTCTTGACGCCCTCGCCGCCGGGCCAGCACACCCAGATGCCGCCGGTGACGGCCATGGCGCGGGCCAGGGCGGGCAGCCGCTGCACCAGCTCCTGGGCGTCCGAGGTGAAGAAGAGGATGACATCCAGGCCCGTCTGCGCGGTGATGAGGAACTCCACCCCATCCGGCAGCGGGTTGAGCTTCTGCACGAAGCCCCGCGGCGGATTGATGACGGAGACCTTGGACCCGGCCCGGATGCCCAGCATGGCCGGCAGGGATGCCAGCGCGTAGGGCGTCATGAGGTGCGCTCCACGATGAATTGACTGAACTCGCCGGTGGCTTCGCCGTCCGTGCGCTCAACGCCCGCTACCCTAGCCTGGGTCGGGCCGCGGTGACACCAGCGGATGAACTCCTCGAGCAGGGGGGGGGCGCCCTCCACCACGGCCTCCACGCTGCCGTCGGCGCGGTTGCGCACCCACCCGGTGAGGCCCAGGCGCGAGGCCTCGGCGCGGGCGCTCTCCCGGAAGAAGACGCCCTGCACCTTGCCCTCGATGCGCAGCGTGGCCCGCCGCGTGCCGCTCATGGCCCCGAAGCCTCACCCTCTGGCGTTGCCCTGCAACAGCTGCAGGAACGCCTGCTCGTCCAGGATTCTTACCCCGAGTTCCTGTGCCTTCTTCAGCTTGCTACCGGCATCGTCGCCGGCAACGAGGAAATCGGTCTTGCGCGAGACACTTCCAGCCACCTTGCCGCCGCGCCGCTCGACCTCCTCCTTCGCCTGCTCCCGCGTCATGCCCGTCATGGCCCCGGTGAGCACCACCGTCTTGCCCACGAAGGGCCCACCCGTGGCCACCTGCGGGGGCTCGGGCTTGACGCCGGCCTCGAGGAGGGCCTGCACCGCCTCGCGGTTCTGCGGCTCCTGGAAGAAGGAGTAGATGACCTGGGCCATGACGGGGCCCACGTCCTTCACGCGGGTGATGTCCTCCAGGCTCGCGGTGAACAGCTGCTTCACGTCCGGAAAGGCCTCGGCCAGCGCCTTGGCGGTGGCGTCACCCACGTGGCGGATGCCCAGCGCGTAGAGGAAGCGCCGCTGGGTCGTCTGCTTGGAGCCCTCGATGGACGCCAGCAGGTTGTCGGCGCTCTTGTCCCCCATGCGCTCCAGCGTCAGCAGCTTCTCCCGGGTGAGCGCGTACAGGTCCGCGAACGTCTTCACGCTGCCGGTGGCCACCAGCTGGGCGGCCAGCTTGTCGCCCAGGCCCTCGATGTCCATGGCGATGCGGCTGGCGAAGTGGCGGATCTTCTCCACCAGCTGCGCGGGGCAGGACGCGCCCGTGCAGCGGATGATGGCGCCGTCCTCGTCCTTCACCGCCACCGCGCCGCACACCGGGCAGTGCTTGGGGAACTCGAAGGGCTTCGAGTCCGCCGGGCGCTTGGACGGCACGACGGAGACGATTTCCGGAATCACGTCACCGGCGCGGCGCACGAAGACGGTGTCTCCGCGGCGCACGTCCTTGCGGCGCAGCTCGTCCTCGTTGTGCAGCGTGGCGCGCGCCACGGTGACGCCGCCCACCTTCACCGGCTTGAGGTGCGCCACCGGCGTCAGCGCGCCGGTGCGGCCCACCTGGATGCCGATGTCTTCCACCAGCGTGGACTCCTCCTCGGGCGGGAACTTGTAGGCCACCGCCCAGCGCGGGCTCTTGGACACCTGGCCCAGCCGCCGGCGCTGGTCCTCGTCGTCCACCTTCACCACCATGCCGTCCACCTCGAAGGGCAGCTCGTGGCGGCCCTTGAGGGAGTCGTCATGCGCCTTGCGCACGCCGTCGATGCCCTCGGCGCGGACGTAGCGGTTGATGGGCAGGCCGAGCGTCTTGAGGTACTCCAGCTTCTCGATGTGCGACTTGAAGTCGGGCACGCCGTCGCCGGGGACGCACTCGTACAGGTAGATGGACAGCGGCCGCGAGGCCGTCATCTTGGGGTCCAGCTGGCGCAGGCTGCCCGCGGCGGCGTTGCGCGGGTTGGCGAAGAGTGGCTCGCCCTCCTCCTCGCGCTTCTCGTTGAGCTTCTGGAAGTCCACCTTGCGGATGAAGACCTCGCCGCGCACCTCCAGCAGCCCGGGCACCTTCACGCCGTCCTGCGGGAGCAATTCCATGGGCAGGCTGCGGATGGTGCGCAGGTTGGCGGTGACGTCCTCGCCGGTGGTGCCGTCGCCGCGCGTGGCGCCCTGCACGAAGACGCCCTTCTCGTAGCGCAGCGAGATGGCCAGGCCGTCCAGCTTCGGCTCGCACACGTAGGTGACGTTCGGGATGCCCAGCAGCTTGCGGATGCGCTCGTCGAACTCCACCAGCCCTTCGTCGTCGAAGATGTTGGCGAGCGAGAGCATGGGCACGCGGTGCACCACCTCTCCGAATTCGTCCACCGCCGCGCCGCCCACGCGCTGGGTGGGCGAGTCCGGCGTGGCCAGGCTGGGGTGCTTCTCCTCCAGCGCCTGCAGCTCGCGCATCAGCTTGTCGTATTGCGCGTCGCTGATCTCCGGAGAGTCGAGCACGTAGTAGCGGTAGTTGTGGTGCGCCAGCTCTCGGCGGAGCTCGCGGGCTCGGGCTTCGGCTTTCTGGAAGTCGTCCACGGTGTGCCGTCCTTACTCCAAAACACGCCACGGTGGCGCGAGCCTCCGCCATGCGGCGGAAGCGATGCCGTGCCACCTACGCGCGGAGTGTAGAGGGCCTACCTGACACGGCCGTGGGACAGGGGGCCAGAAGGCCCCACGGCACACCCTGTGAGGTGACCTCCAGGGTAGGGGGCGCCATCCCGAACCGTGAGGGAGGAGCGCCTACATGCCCGGCGTGCGGGCCGGGCCGGACGGAGCGCGATGGACGTGATGAAAAGCCCCGCGCGGGAGCCATCGCCGGACACGAAGCGGGAGCCCGGCGGGTGGACTCCCGTCGGGCTCCCGGTGACACGACAGGGTCAGCGGCTACGGCCGCGTGGAGTCATACAGCGGGCCGTCATCGACGGGTGTGGCCCCGCGGCCCTGGTCGTGCGGCACGCCCACGGTGACGGTGCCCGTGCAGGTGCCTCCGTGCCTGTCCGAGGCGGAGAAGCCCAGGTGGTACACGCGCCCGTTGCCCGGGCCGGAGCGCTCGGCGCGCACCTTCGCCGTGGGCGTCCCCACTCCCGCGCCGTCGGCGGCACCGTTCACCGGCTCATCCTGACGGATGGAGGTGAAGGTGACGGCGAGCGCGTCTCCGTCGGCGTCCGTGACGCCCAGGATGGACACGTCCCGCAGCTGGTGGTTGGGTGGCCACAGGCGGCTCACGCTCGGCGCCGCCGCGGCGCAGTCCGGCGGACGGTTCGCCACGGTGACGACCAGGGTGTCCACGTGAGAGTCGCCGTCCTTGTCCGTCACCTGGAAGCGCAGCGTGTACGTGCCCGCCTCGGAGAACACCTTCGTCCGCACGTCGGAGTCGCCGTGGTTGGCGGTGCCGCTCACGTCGAAGGTGCCATCGCCATCCAGGTCCCACGCGACGGTGTACGGGTTGTCCGCCGCGCCGGCCGGGTCGCTCCACGTGCCGGTGAGCGTCACCACGTCACCTCGGGACACGCTCTGGTCCTCGCCCGCGTGGGTCACCGGCGGCGCGTTCAGCACCTGGACCGTCGTCGTGGCGGTCTCGGGGAACATGCATACCCAGGTGTCGTCGTAACTGCACGCCTTCAGCCCCACGATGTGAGTGTTCGGGCCGTCGACGCCAGGGAAGGGCGCGATCGGGCCATGGAACTCGTGGTTGCCGTCGTTGTCGAGGTCCCAGAACATGAGGACCCAGGCGCCGTCCGGGGCATGGGTGCCGCTCCCATCCAGGACGGCCGAGGCCCCCTCCAGGGTGACATAGGGGCCCCCGGTGTCGACCACCGGCGCCGGAGTGCGCACGATGATGGTGGCCGTGGAGATGCCCTCACTCATGCCTCCATCCTTGTCGATGATCATCAGGGTCACCGGGTACGTGCCCGTCCGCCTGAATGAGAAGGACTCGACCAGCGGAGTGCCGTACGGCGACATGATGGGCAACGGCCCGTAGCTGTTGTCCCCGATGATCCAGTAACCAAAGAAGGGGCCATCCGAGGCGCCCACCGGGTCGGTGAAGGTGGCGGTCAGCGTCGCGGTCCCGTAGGGAGAGAGGGTCTGGACGCTCGGGCCGAGGGTGAGGGCGGTCGGCGGCGCGTTGCCCACCATCAGTGACGTCGTCTGGCTGTCGCAGGCGCCCGCGTCGTCACAGACGCGCAGCCCCACCGTGTACTCAATCCAGCCGTCGGTGCCGAAGTAGGAGGGGGAGGGCTCCTGGGCGTCGTCGAAGTCGCCATCCCCATCCAGGTCCCACGCATACGTCAGCGGGCCGCCCTCCGGGTCCGAGGAGCCGCTGCCGTCCAGGAGGATGGAGGACGCCTCCTCGACGTAGTACGGGCCTCCGGCATTGGCCACCGGAGGGAGGTTGGAGCCGGGCTCGGCGCCTTCCAACCGCGATTCGCGAGGGGGGGACTCCTTCGCGGGAGCGGACTTCGGTGCCTCCATGTCATTCGGGCCGCAGCTCCACGCGGTGCCGGCGACCGCCACCATGAAGAGCAAGGTCGTCCGCGCATTCACACCAGAGCGCTTCACATGAGCATCGGGCATTCGCTGTGGCCCCCCCTGTCTGGCTTTGAGTTGCAAGAGCAGAGCAGACGTCAGGAACTCGCGCCAGGGGAGGGAAGGGC
>NZ_JABBJJ010000237.1 GCF_012933655.1 Pyxidicoccus fallax
GGGGTGGGCGGCGCGGGAGGCGGCGTCGCGTTGCCCTTCCACGTGCCCAGGTGCTTCTTCGCCAGCGCCACCGCCTCGTCGAGGGTGATGTCGCCGGTGAGGATGAGCGCGGCGGCGCGCGGGGCGGCGTGCCGCTGGTAGAAGCCCTTCGCGTCCGCCAGCGTCAGCGTCTGCACCGTGTGCGGCAGGCCGTCCGACGTGTGCCCGTACGGGTGGTCATCCCCGAAGATGGCGGAGAGCACCACGAGCTGCCCGAGCACGTACGGCGAGCTGAGGCTCCGCGCCAGGTCCGCGAGCTGCTGCTTCTTGCGCCGCTCGAAGGCCTTCGGGTCGAAGGTGGGGCGCAGCACCATGTCCGCCAGCAGCGCGAGCGCCGGGTCCAGGTTGCTCTTCAGCACGCGCACGCCCACCTGCGCGCCGTCCGGCTCCGTGTCCACCATGGGGCTGACGCCCAGGTCGGCGAAGGCGTTGTCCAGCGCCACCGTGTCCCGCTTGCCCGCGCCCTCCAGCAGCATGCGGTAGGACAGCTCGGCCAGGCCTTCCTTGCCCTTCGGGTCCTGCGAGCTGCCCGCGGCGAAGGCGACGCCGGCGAACACCAGCGGCAGCTCCTTGCGCGTGCTGACGAGCACGGTGAGGCCGTTGTCCAGCGTGGCGCGCTCGAAGGTGGGCAGCACGAGGTCCGGCGGGTTGCCGGGCTTGGGCGGCGTGGCGCGGAAGGCGTCGGGGCCCTCGGGGGCCGGCGGCTTCTGGGCCGTCTCACCCAGCTCGGGCGTCTGCGCGCTGGGCGGAGGGGGCTGCGGGGTGCTGGCGCAGGCGGCCAGCGTGGTGGCGAGGAGGGCGGTGAGGAGGCGGCGCATCAGTTGCGCTCCTTCGTGTCGGTGGGGGCCTGCCGGCGGGCCGGCGGCACGGCGTGGAGGATGACGCGCGCGTTGTTGGGCAGCATGTCGCGCGCGAACTGCTTCACGGCCTGGGGCGTCACCGTCTCGTAGCGCGCCAGGTCCTTCGCGATGTAGTTCGGGTCGCCGACGAAGTGGTTGTAGCTCTGGAGCACGTCGGCCTTGCCGCCGAAGCCGCCCACGGCCTGGAGGCCGGCGAGCATGCGCGTGTCGAAGCGCGTGCGGGCGCGCTGAATCTCCTCGGCGGTGACGCCATTGCGGCGCACCTCCTCGAGGACGGCGTCCACCTCCTTCAGCAGTGTGTCGGTGGACACGCCGGGACGCGCCACCACCTGGATGCCGAAGACGGACTGCGCGCCCTGGCTCTGCTGCGTGGCCTCCACGCTCTGGGCCAACTGCTTCTCCAGCACGAGCCGGCGGTACAGGCGGCTGGCCCTGCCGGTGGCCAGCGCCGTGGCCAGTACGTCCGCGGTGGCGTCTCCCTCCTGGAGGTACGCGGGCGAGTGCCACTGAATCGTCAGCAGCGGAAGCTGCGCCACGCGCTCCTCGTGGCGGATGACCACGGGCGCGGTGAGCTTCACCGGTTGCACCTGCGGCGTCGCGGGCTTCGGCGTGCCAGGCAGCGTGCCGAAGTACTTCTGCACCAGCGCCTTCGTCTTCTCCACGTCGAAGTCACCGACGATGGTGAGCGTCGCGTTGGAGGGCGAGTACCAGGTGCGGAAGAAGCTCTTCACGTCGTCCAGGGTGGCGGCGTTCAGGTCCTCCATCGAGCCGATGACGTCCCCGTGGTAGGGGTGCGGCAGCGGGAAGAGGGCATGCCACGCCTTCTCGCGGGCCAGCCCGTACGGGGCCGTCTCCACGCCCTGGCGGCGCTCGTTCTTCACGACCTCGCGCTGGTTGTCGAGCTTCTCCGCCGTGAGGGCATCCAGCAGGAAGCCCATGCGGTCGCTCTCCAGCCACAGCGCGGTCTCCAGGTGGTTGCTGGGGACCGTCTCGAAGTAGTTGGTGCGGTCGAAGTTGGTGGTGCCGTTGAGGTCGGTGCCACCAATCTGCTCCAGCATGGAGATGTGCACGTCATCCGCCACGTTCTTCGAGCCCTGGAACATCATGTGCTCGAAGAGGTGCGCGAAGCCGGTGCGGCCGGGCTGCTCGTGGTACGCGCCGACGTGGTACCAGATGTTGACCGCCACCACCGGCAGCTTGCGGTCGACGGAGAGGATGACCTCCAAGCCGTTGGGCAGGGTGTACTTCTCGTGGGAGATGGCGAGCGCCGCGCGGTCGGCCGCGGGCGGCTTCGCCCCCTGGGGTGTCTGGGAAAGCGCCGGCAGCCCGACCAACACGAGGGCTGCGGCGACGAGGGCCTTCATTCGAAACAAGGTGCCTCCGGGTCTCGATGCCAAGGACTCGCGTCAGCGCTTAGCACGCACCCCGGGCCCCCTGGGTAGGGGAATGAAGGCGGGAAGAAGGCGCTCCGTCAGGTGTTGGGCGCCTTCCACCCCGGGCAGCCGTCAGTGGCCGCGGGCCTCCCGCTCGGCGCGGTACGCGTCGATGGTGAGGTTGCGGACCTTGGAGCTGCGCCCCTCCTCGTTGTGGACGAAGCCCACGCTGGCCACGTACGGCTCGATGACGCGAATCTTCTGGAGCGGCGTGACGATGAGCAGCTGCAGGTTGAGCCGCTTGAAGAGCTCCAGCCCGTAGGCGGCGGACTCGTCCGAGCCCCGGCCGAAGGCCTCGTCGATGACGACGAAGCGGAAGGAGCGCGAGCGCGTCTCGCCCCACTCCAGGCCGAACTGGTACGCGAGGCTCGCGGCCAGCACCGTGTACGCGAGCTTCTCCTTCTGGCCGCCGGACTTGCCGCCCGAGTCCGTGTAGTGCTCGTGCTCCCGGTCGTCCTCGCGCCAGCGCTCGGAGGCGGAGAAGCTGAACCAGTTGCGCACGTCCGTCACCCGCCGCGTCCACCGCGCGTCCGCCTCCGCGCTGCCCTCGCGCCCGCGGAAGCGCTCGATGATGCGCTTCACCTCCAGGAACTTCTTCTCGGAGTAGGCGTCGTCCTCGGCACCGGTGAGCGGGCCTTCGGTGCAGGCGCGCAGCTCCGCCTGGAAGTCGCGCACGTCGGCGTCGGTGCTGGGAGAGGCCTCGAGGACGATGTACGTGCCGGGGTTGTAGTCGATGGCGCGCAGCGAGCGGTTGATGGTGTCGATGCGCTCGCGGATGTCCTGGCGCTCGCGGAGCAGCTGCCCCTGGAAGTTCACCACCTCGCGGATGGTGTTCTCCGTGAGCAGGCTCTTGAAGCGCGTCTCGAAGCGGGGCAGGTCGTCGGTGCGCAGCGCCTTCAGCATGGCCGCGTACTCGGCGGCGGCGTCGAGGCTCGCGTCCACGTCCTGCGTCTCCAGCGGGAAGTCGGCGCGGTAGGTCTGCATGGCGCGGATGATGGCCTCGCGCCCGCGCTCCATGCGCTTGCCCTCGGCGTCGATGCGCCGCTGGATGTCCTCGCGCACCTGCCGCTCGCGCTCGTCCAGGGTGTCCGTCTCCAGCGCCGCGCCCTTCGCGGCCTCGGTGACCAGGGACTCCACGCGCGGATAGCAGGCGCGCAGCTCCTCGGTGGCGTCGAGCTGTGCCTGCTCGTGCGAGGCCAGGGCCTTGCGCGCCGTCTCCTCCTGGACTTCCAGGCGGGCGATGCGCTTCTCGGCGTCCTTCAGCTTCGCCTCGGTGCGCTCCAGCGCGCGCTCCTGCTTCACGAGCTGGCCTTCCAGCGTGTGCAGCACGTCGGAGGCGGACTCCAGCTCGCGCAGCTGCTCCTCCAGGCGCTGGAGGTCCACGGCCACGGGCTTCCAGTCCAGCTCGCGGAAGGCGTCATAGACGGCGAGCTGGCTGAGCAGCTCCCGGCGTCCCTGCAGCGCCTTGCGCTTCGCCTCCAGGGCCTGGGCGCGAGACGTGACTTCGTCCAGGCGGGCCTCCAGCGCGCGGGCCTCGGACTCCAGCGCGGCGCGCTTCTGGTCGTTCGTCCAGCCGAGCACGTAGCGCGAGCGGTCATCCAGCCGGAAGCGGTCGTCCTTCTCGTGCTGCTCGCCGCCGCGCTTGAGCTGGCCCGAGCGGGTGAGGGCCTGCCGCTCGCGCCGGAACTGCTCCAGCGTGTCGCAGCAGGCGTAGTCGAAGCGCCGTGCCAGCTCCGCCTCCAGCCACCGGTACATGCCGGAGTCCGGCTTGATGGCCAGCTTGCGCAGCAGCGAGTGCGGCTGGAGCGCCGGCACTCGCGCCGCGCCCTCCTCCTTCACGCGGTAGTAGACGAGCCGCCCGTCCAGGTGCGTGCGCTCCACCCACTGCGCGACCTTCGCGTAGTACGCGTCCGACACCAGCAGCGACGTGCCGAAGCCGTGCAGCACGCGCTCGATGGCGCCCTCCCAGTCGCGCTCCTCCTCGCGCACCTGGAGCAGCTCTCCCACGAAGGGCAGCGCGTCCGCGTCCAGTCCCAGCT
This sequence comes from Pyxidicoccus fallax, assembly GCF_012933655.1. GTDB lineage: Bacteria > Myxococcota > Myxococcia > Myxococcales > Myxococcaceae > Myxococcus > Myxococcus fallax. Next base: position 4,372 of record NZ_JABBJJ010000237.1, read on the forward strand.
CGGCGCACATGCGCTCGCGCAGGGCGAGCATCCGTGACGGCAGGTTGGACCGGCGGCGGCGCAGCGACTGGAGCTCGGCCTCCACCTCGGTGTGCTTCTGGCCCAGGGCACGCAGCTCCACGCCCACGTCGGTGAGGGCGTGCTGCGTGCGGGCGCCCTCCCCTTCGGCTTCCGTGAGCAGGCCCTGGATGGCGCGCGTGTTGGCGAGGAAGGCCTCCGCGTCCGAGGCCGCGGGCAGCCCCACCGCGGTGGCGAGCTGCGCGTACCGCTCCGCCTTCTGGAAGCGTGCCTCGCGCTGACGGCGGCGCTGGGCCAGGTCCGTCTTCACCGTCTCCAGCCGCTGGCCTCCGTTGGCGGCGATGGCCTGCTTCAGCCGGTCCCGCTCCGTGCCCTGGCGGCGCCGCTCCTCCACCAATTCCGCGGCCTCCGCCTTCGCCTGCTCGCGCTCCGTGCTCCAGCCCGTGAGCTGTGCCTGGAGGAGCCGTGCCTTCTGCCCGGCGAACCACGGGCGCAGGGCTTCGCGGCAGCGGCGCAGCGTGGCCAGCTCCGTCGCCAGGGCCTCGTGCTTCTCGCAGTCGCGCACCAGGGGCTCCAGCTGCGCCATCTGCTTCTTGGCCTTCAGCACCGCCTCGTGCGCGCGGTGCAGGTCATCGAAGTGGCCGATGAGCGCCGCGAGCCGCGACTCCACCGCGGACGGCTGGAGCATGTGCTGGCGCACGAAGTCGGTGAGGTTGCCCACCGCCTTCATCGACACCGTCTGGAGGAAGAGGTCCAGCGCCTGCTCGTCCTTGATGCCGAAGCGCCGTCGGAAGGCCGCCGCGTAGGGCGGGAAGGTCTCATGCACCTCGCGCGTCACGCCCTTCAGCCGCTTCTTCAGCGCGGAGATGTCCGAGCCGAAGCCCGCGAAGTGCTCGGAGATGGAGAGCCGCCCGTCCGCGACGATGTACAGGCGTGCCGGCTGCCCTTCCGACTCGCGCATCCAGAAGACCTGGGCCAGGGTGACGTGCTGGTCGTACGCCTCGTTGTAGAAGTGCCCGAGGATGACCGAGTAGCTCGTCCCGTCGCGGAGGAACACGGGCCGCGAGCCGTGCTCACCGCGCTCGGACTTGTACTGGCCGAGCACGTAGGAGCGCAGCGTACGCTCGCGCGACTCCGCGCCCGCGGCCTTGTTGTAGGCCAGCTTCTGAGGGGGCACGAGCAGCGTGACGACACCGTCCACCATGGTCGACTTGCCCGAGCCGATGTCGCCGGTGAGCAGCCCGTTGTCGCCGCCCAGGCCCAGGTGCCAGACGCGCTGGTGGAAGGTGCCCCAGTTGTAGGCCTCGAAGCGGTACAGCCGGAACCCGGCGCGCGCGTCGGGCGCGGTGTAGTCCATGAGGTCCGACTGGGAAAAGGGAGTGGCCGTGCTCATTGCGTGGCTCCGTTCTCGTCCGGGAGGTCGGCGCGAAGGTGGGCGCGGTAGTCCGCGAGCTTCTGCTGGAAGGTGTCGAGCCACTGCGCGTCGACGAAGGCCTTGAGGATGCGGCGCACCTCGTAGGCCTCGTCACCGCCGCGCAGCTTGCGGAGGAAGCCCAGCTCCACCACCTTGGCGAGGTCCGCGTCGAGCCGGTCCATCATCCGCGCCTCGTTCGTCCCCTCGGGGAGGAACAGGCGCACCAGCTCCAGGATGTCCTCGCGCCGCAGCACCAGCCGGCCGCCGTGCGCCGTGGCCTCGGCTTCCGCGAGCTTCTTGCGCAGGAGCGCGAGCAGCAGGCTCACGCCATAGCTGAGCTGCCGGCGCGCCACGAGGTGGGGGACTTCCGCGCCGCCCTCGGCGGTGGGCTGCTGGCGGAGGTAGGCATAACCCTCGCGCTCGTCGAGCACGAGCTGCAGGCCGAGCACCGCCACGTGCTCACGCACGCGCGGGTGCAGGTTGAGCAGGCCCTGCCAGAGCGTGGGGTCGCCCTCCTGGTAGACGACGCCCTTCATCAGGGCGACGAGCACGAGGGACAGGGAGTCGCAGGCTTCGGAAGCACGGGAAGGATTGGGAGTCATCGGTGGAAGAGCACCAGGGGAAGGGTGATGCGGCGCGCGAGCCCCCGCGCGTCCGTCCAGGTCAGCGTCTGCGTCCGCGAGTCCTCGAACAGGGCGCGCCGGTCGTCGGCCGCGAGGTCGAGGTAGGCCACCAGCTCGGCGAGGCCCTGCTGGAGGGGGGCCTCCAACAGGACGTCCGCGAGCGACACGTGCTCGCGCGTCTGGAGCGCGTGGCGGATGTTCTCCCGCAGCCGCTCCTTGTCGATGTAGGCCTGGGCGAAGAGCGCGTCGGCGGGCACGTCCTCGCTGGCCTCCAGCACCTCGGCCGCGGACATGCGCAGGCGCGGCGGGGGTGAGAAGAGGGGGCGCTCCAGGGGCAGCTCCACCGAGGGCGACGGCTCGTCGATTTCCATGAAGGCCCGCCCGGGCGGCAGGTCGCGCACCGCGAGCGCGTGCTGCTCCACGCCGCGCAGCAGCTGCATGATGCGGCGGTTCTCCAGCCATGCCCGGTCGTCCAGGTAGCGCCGGAGCTGCTCGGACAGGCGCGCCACGGTGCGCTGCGTGTGCTCGCCGGTCTCCAGCCAGTCGAAGTGGATGCGCAGCAGGCGCGGGTCCGGCTGGAGCGCCTGCACGGCGGGCAGCGCGAAGACGCGCTCCAGCTTCCGCGTCAGCACCTCCTGGCGCGTGGGCGACATGAGGAAGTCCCAGAAGGCGCGGAAGCTGCGCCCCTGGTCCGAGCCGCTGATGGCGTCATGCTCGCCCAGCACCTGCTCCAGCAGCTCGCCCTGGGTGCCCTCCCACGTGGCGATGCGCTCGCGCACCGCGCGGTCCAGCTCGCGGAAGCCGTGCTCCAGTTCGCGGAAGTCGGAGAGGAGGCCGAGCGCGGTGTCCGCCATCTGCTGGAAGCGGTCCTTGAGGGAGGCCTCGTCCATCAGCTCCACGTTGCCGGCGCGGACGTGGGCGATTTCGGCCTCGATGTCGGCCTTGCGCCGCTCCAGCTCCGCGAGCCGGGCGTGGGGGTCCACCTCGGTGCCCTCGGTCATCTGCTCCAGCAGGTTGAACACGGTGCGCAGCCGCGACTCCGTGCCCACGAAGGAGCGCTCGGTGAGCTGCGACAGCCAGCGGATGGCGCGCTCGGCGGAGGCGGTGAGGTCGAAGTGCGGCTCGTCGGTGTCCGGCGGGTAGAACTTGCGCAGCCAGCCGCGCCCGTCCTCCGCCCAGTCATCGAGGTACGCAGCGGCGGCGCGCGGGAAGGCCGCCTCCCCGAGCCGCTCGCGCAGCGTGTGCAGGTGGTCCTCCAGCTTCAGCACCAGCTCGCGCTGCGGCAGGGCCCGCGCGTTCGCCTCCAGGAAGCTCTGGTGCAGGAAGCTGGCGATGAGCGGCGCGTGGTCCGCGACCAGCAGCCGCCACGCCGGGTGCGTCTGCCGCAGCGCCTCGAGAGAGGTGAAGTCCATGACGACTCAAGCCATACAACCTGGGACTGACATCGGGACGCGGTCCACCTGGGAGGGTGACTCCTCCTCGGGAGCGAGCAGGCAAGCACGTCATGAAGCGAGCCTCGCCCGTCCCACGGGCAGGCAGGCGATGTCTGTGATTCCACGCGGGGCCGGCGCGTGGATGAATGAAACATGTGTCACGCGCGCGGCGTGCGCCCGGGTTTCCGGCACGGGGTGCGCGCTCGTTCGCAGGGCTCATCCCGAAGTCGGGCACGAGGCTCGCGCGAGACCCGCCCGCGCGGTGTGCTCGGGCGCAGGGCTCACTCTCCTGGGGGTTGGACGTGGTGCTCGCGCGCTCGGGAGGGTGGCCCGCACCGGGTGTTCAGCTTCCCGGAGGGCAGCCGTCACTTGGGGCCGGCACATGAGAACCCGTGCGACAATGGGGCCCATGTCCGCCGACGTGCCTCCCAGCGCCCTGGCCCGCTGCGCCACCCACCCCGACGAGCTCGCGGGTGCGACGTGCCAGCGCTGCGGCGGCTTCATGTGCGGCACGTGCGCGACGCGGGTGATGTACGAGCTCGGGCTGTACTGCCCCGCCTGCGCGGCCCGGCCGGAGATGAACTACCTGGAGACCTTCCGCCAGAAGCTCTGGGGGAAGCGGGATTCCGGGGCGTGGCTCGTGGCCTTCTTCGTGCCCTTCGCCATCGCTGGCGGTGTGAAGGCGCTGCGGGTGGGTGCTGTGCCCGCGGCCGTGAGCCTGCTTGCCAGTGCTGGGGTGGGGGTCGGCTTCTTCCTGGGGCAGCGGTGGGCGCGGTACGCGCTGCTCCTGGTGCCGTTCGCCCTGGTCTTCCTCGCCCTGCCCGCGCTGGGCGTTCCCCAGGGCTTTGCCCAGGTGGCGGCGCTCATCTTTCCCCTCCTCGGAGCGCTGCAGCTCTTCCTGGACCCGCGCAACCAGCTCTTCTTCCGGCTGGATATCTCCCAGCGCGCGCTACACCGGCTCTGGGACCTCAAGGAGAACAACCCGCTGGCACGGCACGCCGTCACGCTCGGGGTCGGCGCGTTCATGCTGCCGTTGTTCGCCCCCATCGCCATCGTCTGCGGCTGCATCGCCCTGCGCCGCGTGGACCCCCAGGCCCGGCCGCCCATCGGCCGGCGCGGCTCGGCGGTCAGCGGCATCGTGCTCGGCGTGCTGGCGCTGGTGTTCTGGGCCTATGCCTTGATGTACCTCTTCGGATTCGTGTCCCACCTCCCCTGAGCACGCTCGCGCGAGGCCTGTTCACGCCCGTCTGCTGGCCTTGAGAGGGGACGGGCGCTGCCCTCCTCCGCTGCTTCGTCTTGAAGGCCACGGTGCATCTTCCGTCTGGGCGGCACCGTGCACGTGCCGGGGAGGAAGGGATGCATTGGATGTCCATCACCGTGAGGCTCTGCCAGGCGCTGCTGCTCCTGCTCCTGGCTTCTCCGGCTCTCGCCGCCGGAAGGAACATCGCGCCGGATACGGATGAGGGCATCGGCGCCCAGGCGCGCCCGGACCTGTCGTTCGCGGAAACGAAGCCCCGGCGCGTCTTCCATGTGTCCACGAAGGGCAGCGACGAGAACCCCGGCACGAAGACGAAGCCGTGGCGCACGCTCCGCCATGCCGTGTCGCGCCTGCGTCCGGGAGACGCGGTCCAGGTCCACTCGGGCACGTATCGGGAGCGCGTGGACATCGGAGACAGTGCGTGCGACGGGCTGCCGGACGCGCCCATCCAGCTCCTCGCCGCGCCCGGCGCGAAGCCCATCCTCCAGGGAGGTGGTGAAGGCGGCCCCATGCTGCGCATCGCGCGGAGCTTCTGGGTGGTGGCGGGGCTGGACATCCGGGCGGCGGGCTCGCAGGTGCATGGCATCCGCTTCCAGGGCGCGCGCCACGTCGTCGTACGCGACAGCCGGGTGTCCGGCGGCGGAGGCCCCGCGGCGGTGACGTTCTACGGCGGCGCCTCGGACATCGGCTTCCTGCGCAACCAGGTGCACGACTACCGGTGGGGCGCGGCGAAGGACAGCCATGGCCTGCTGGTGCAGCCGGACACCGCCCGCATCCTCATCCAGGGCAACGAGGCCTGGGGCAACGGCGGCGACTCGTTCCAGTGCCAGGGGCCGGACACCACGCCGGGGAAGCACCTTCCCGTGGACATCACCGTGGAGGGCAACCGCTTCCACGAGGACCGCGAGAACGCCATCGACATCAAGACGTGCGAGCGCGTCACCATCCGGAACAACAAGTTCTACGGCTACCGCCCGGCCACCACGGCGCCACAGGGCGCGGCCATGGTGGTGCACTACTCCGCGCGCCGCATCCTCATCGAGGGCAACCGCGTCTGGGACAGCGGGCGCGGCCTGTCGCTCGGCGGCAACCTCATCTGGAAGGAGCCCGTCACGGACGTCATCGTCCGGCGCAACCTCGTGTTCGACGGCACCACGGAGAAGGGCGGCAGTGGTGACGGGCTGCGCGTGGGCACCAGCCGGCGCGTGCGGCTGTACCACAACACGCTGGCCTCGCTGCCGGTGGCGGGCCTCAAGCTCGGAGATGGCGACCACGGCCCCGTCGAGGACCTGCGCGTCATGGGCAACATCGTCCACGACACGCCGCGCGCGTTCGACGTGCGGTGGTCCGGCCTGAAGCGCCTGGTGTCGGACCGCAACCTGGTCTTCCGGCCCGGCGGCATCGTCTTCCGCGTGGAGGGGAAGGACCTGTCGCTCGCGGGCTGGCGCGAGCACAGCGGACAGGATGCGCTCAGCCGCGTCGCGGACCCGCGCTTCGTGGACGACCCGCGCAACCAGGACTACGTCACGCGCTCCGGCTCGCCCGCGCGCAACGCGGGAGATCCTCGATTGCCGGGTAACGCGGAGTTCTGCGGCGCGGGTCCGGACCTTGGAATGTTGGAATCGTGTGGGTGAGCCTTTTGCGTTGAATAAAGCGAGCGAGCGGCCGTCAGGAGGCGTGTCCATCACCAATGACGGTGAGGAACTGCATCCGACCCCGCTGGAATCAACTCGATATGAACCCTCGCTCTATCTCGAAGCTTCTGTCCCTGTCGCTCGCGCTGTCCGCTCCCGCCGCCCTCGCCGACTGGCGGGATGACGGCGCCTTCCGGCTGACGCAGGACGATGGCTACGGAGACGACTACAAGGACAGTGACAGCGGTGACAGCGTTGGAGAGGCGAAGGGCGCCGGGTTCTCCCTCGGTCTGCGCGCCGGTTATGGCGTGCCCTTCGGCAAGGCTTCTGGCGAGGGTACGGACGATGGCGCGGAGCTGAGCGACCTGGTGTCGGGCGTCATCCCGCTGCAGGTCGACGCGGGCTACTTCATCAACTCCAACCTCTACCTGGGCGGCTTCTTCCAGTACGGCATTGGCCAGTACGGCGGGGAGGAGTGCCCGGATGAGGTGAACTGCAGCGCGTCGCAGATTCGCTTCGGCGTCGACCTGGCCTACCACTTCGCGCCGAGCGCGAGCATCAACCCCTGGGTGGGCGTGGGCGTCGGCTACGAGCGCATCGCCGTCAACATCTCCAGCGATGTGGCCGGCGTCGATGCCGAGGCCACGACCAGCGCCCGGGGCATCGAGTTCGGCCACGCCCAGGGTGGGCTCGACTTCCGCCTCAGCGATACGATTTCCGTCGGTCCCTTCGCGACCTTCACCGTGGCGCAGTACTCGACCGCCAGCATCAGCAGCAGCGGGGTGGGCCCGGATATCGACGAGTCGGCGGACATCGATGAGAAGGCGTTCCACTTCTGGCTCTACGGCGGCCTGCGGCTGCAGGCCCGCTTCTAGTCGCCCGACTCCCTGACATGGGTGCCATGGCATCCGTGTCAGGGAGGTTGCTGCAACCCAGTCGTTCCGGGGATTTCAGAGCGGCCCGGGCCTTGCTGATGGGCCCGGGTTCATGAAGCTCCCGCTGACATCCAGGTCCTTCGCGTTCACCTGGGCGCCGCTGCCTTCCATGCCCGAGTTCCTCGCGCCCCTGCCGCTGGCGGGTGTGGCGCTGATGGCGGTGAACGACCGGTGGCTCAAGCCCGCGCTGCACAACGCGCTCACCGGGAAGCTGTCGGACGTGGCCATCTGCTTCTTCCTGCCGCTCTACCTGTCCGCGCTGCTGGCGCTGGTGACGCGCTGGCCGCGGAGCACCCGTTTCCTGCTCGGGGCCGGCGTGACGGCGCTCCTCTACACCGCGCTGAAGGTGTCCCAGCCCGCCGCGGACCTGTTCTGCGACGTGCTCGCGGTCATCGGCTCGCCGCTGGGCTTCACCGGCCCGTTCCGGGCCGTCGCGGACCCCACGGACCTCGTCACGTTGCCGCTCGTCTTCGCGGCGGTGCTGTACGGCCGCCGCGCCGCCGTGCCCCACACCCCCGGAGTCACGTCATGAGTCCCCTGCTGAAGAACCTCGCCAGCATCTGCACCCTCACAGCCACCGCGCTGCTGCTCATCGCCGACTCCGAGCCGAGGGAGCCGTGTCATCGCGCGGCGGAGGACGTCACCTTCGCCATCTCGGAGAGCACCTGTGGGGAGAACGGCCTGCTCCGCATCCAGGTGGGGAAGGACTCCTGCTTCACCAACGAGGTGGAGGCCTCACCGGAGTCCGACCTGCCGACGTCGTGGAGCGCCGACGACTCGGGAGACCTGCGCGAGGGCGGTTGGTCGCTGATGCGCATCACCCGCCGTGAGGAGCAGCCACGGGAGGGAGACTCCGCCGCGAGAATCGAGGTGGAGACCACCCGCGTCTGCGGGGCCACGTCCGTGGGGGGCGCCTTGCGGCTGCGCTGCCGGGATACCGAGGACTGGTACCACCTGAGCAAGGACGGCGCGATTCTGATGTACGTCGGGCCGGACGATGTCGGCGAGTGTCACGCCCTGCTCACGCCGCGATAGCCCCGAGCGTGACGGAGTCGCGGGACGCGCGGACACGAAGGCCGTGCACCGGAAGAGCACCTCCGGGCACGGCCCCTGGAACGATGAAGCCTGACGGCGCTCAGCCTTCGTCGGACTTCCGCAGGTCGCCGCTGCGCTTGATGTTGCTCTTCACGGTGTTCTCCGCGTCGCCGCACTCGCCGCCGGCCTTGTCGTCGACGCGGACCGTGCCGTTGGCGACCTCCACGTCACCGTCGCGGATGCACTCGCCGAGGGGCAGCCCCTCCAGCCACACCTGGGGCTTCAGGAACGCGACGAGCGAGCCACCCTCCGGCACCTCGACGCCGGTGGCGGACTCGAAGCGCGCGTCCTCGCTGAACTTGAAGAGCAGCTCCAGCTTGCGCGCGGCGCCGTCCTGCGTGAAGTCCGCGCGCGCCAGGAAGCTGTAGCCGAGCAGCGGCTCGGTGGCGCCGACCTCGCCGGCCTTCGCCTCCTCCAGCCGGAAGTCGATGCGCTTGTAGGTGCCCGCGGGGATGCGCAGCCCGGACAGGTCCGGCGTCGTCGTGCCCGTCATCAGGTCCACCACGATGGGGCCCGGGACTTGAATCGTGCCGGAGCTGTCGCTGCCCTTGCACTCGGCGCCGGAGACGAGGCCGCTGACGTCCCCGCACTTCGTGCCCTGGGGCAGGTCCAGGCGGATGTCGCGCAGGTGGATGCGCGCCTCGGAGAGGGTGAAGGCGGTGCCGTCGCTGGAGCTGAAGACGTTGGACGCGGGCGGCGTCTCGGCGGCGGCCTGCACCCACGCGTTGGAGGTGCCCGCCGTGCGCGCGTTGGACGTGAAGCGCAGGCTGGCACCGTCACCGCCGCAGGCCACGAGGCCGAGCGCGACGGAAGACAGGAGGAGACCACGGACGGTGGGAATGTGAGCAGTCATGGGCGATGTGGGGTGTGTGGGACGCCCGGGCCGCGTCCCGTTGCCTGAAGGACTCGGAGGCATCGGCAACGGCCACGGCGCCTCGGGGACGACATCGGGCGCACCGGTGTGGGAGCCGCACACCGGGTGGCGAAGGACTGCTCGGCTCGTTCATGCAGGCAATCGGGCAGGGGGGCGTGTCGATGCGGGGAGCGGCCAGCGCTATCCTTCGTCCATGTTCCGAATCCGAGCCGCCGTGCTCGCGCTGACGCTCCTGGGGACACCGGCCCTCGCCGCGTCACCGAAGGGCGAGGAGCGGCGCGTCACCCTCGACATCGTTCGCGCGGACATCCACGACGTGCTGCGGATGCTCGCGGACATGCGACGGTTGAACCTCGTGGTGGATGAAGAGGTGAAGGGCACGGTGACGCTGCGCCTGCGCAACGTGCCGTGGCGGCAGGCGCTGGAGACGGTGCTCGCCTCGCAGGGCCTGGGGCGTGAGCTGCGGGGCGAGGTGATGCGGGTGGCCCCGCTGAGCAAGCTCAAGGACGAGGCGGACCTGCGCGCGCAGCTGAAGCAGGCCCGCGAGCAGGAGGGCCCGCTGCGCACGTACCTCATCCCGGTGAACCACGCCCGGGCGGCGGACCTGCTGCCGCACGTGAAGGCCCAGCTCTCTCCGCGTGGGAGCGTCAGCGTGGACACGCGAACCAATACGCTCATCGTCACCGACGTGGAGCCCGTCACCCTGCCGTGAGCATGTGACGCGGGTGGCCCTGCCCGAGACTCGCCCAGGAGGTGAGCCGGCCTCTGACGGGACCGCCGCTCGCTCCCCCTCTCCGACATCGCGATGACCAGGCGGTGAGCTGGGCCATGCGCGGGTTACCTCCCCACCGTGGCGAAGGCACATCGCTCTCCCGCTACGCGGCGGGTGTCTTCCTCGCGGCGATGCCCGGCATCGCGCATTCGGGCTCACGCGCGGAGGTCCTGGCTCGCTTCCTCCTCCGGGAACAGCCCTTCCGGGTGAATGCACGCCACGAGGATGGCTGCGGACCAAGGCTCGGCTTCCGGCTCGTCTCCCCGGCGCGCGGGGATGGCCCGGTGCTCGCGGCTCGCGCGGTGCCCACGCTCACGAGTGGACCTGAATGAAATAGAGGGAGGTCAGTCATGGCCAATGAGAATGAGGCCACGGAGCAAGCCGGTGAGCGGAGGGGCGCCAACCCGGACGTGCGCGCGCAGCGAAGCGAGTCGCATGCATCGCAGACCTATGCATTCTTCCTGAAAGACCTGGAGGCGAAGGCAGGCATCGGACGCGAGCGAGCGGAGCAGGCGGCGCAGTCCGTGCTGTGCGCGCTGGAGCAGCGCCTGATGGACACCGAGGCGAAGCACCTGGAAGCCCAGCTCCCACGCAAGGTGCGTGACCTGCTGCAGCGGTGTCCCCGTCACGCGGGCGCGGCGCCTCGCAAGCTCCACCTGGAGCAGTTCCTCGCGATGGTGTCCGAGGACCTCGACTGCACGCCCAACGAGGCCGAGCGGCTGTGCCGCGCCGTCTTCGCCACCGTGCGCGAGCACATCTCCGAGGGAGAGACCGAGGACGTCATCGGGCAGCTCCCCAACGATTTGCGCACGCTGTGGGCGCGCGAGGCCTGAGAGCCCAGCAACGACCTGAATCAGCACACGAGCCAAACCGGAGCCGGAAGAAGGAGCCGCCACATGAAGAAGGTCATGGAAGTGATGACGAAGGACGTGGAGACCATCAACCCCAACGACTCGCTGAAGGACGCCGCGGAGAAGATGCGGACACTGAACGTGGGCCCGCTGCCGGTATGTGACGGCGACAACCTGATGGGCATCCTCACCGACCGCGACATCGTGGTGCGGGCCGTGTCCCAGGGCATGGACCCGAACAACACCCGCGTGTCGCAGGCGATGACGGACGACATCGAGTACGTCTACGAGAACGACGACATCGGCAAGGTGGCCCAGAAGATGAAGGACGAGCAGATCCGCCGCATCCTCGTGGTCAACCAGGACAAGAAGCTGGTGGGCATCGTCGCGCTGGGCGACCTCGCCGAGGCGATGAACACTCGCGAGGCCGGCAGCACGCTGGAGTCCATCTCCGAGCCGTCGCAGCCCTCCTCGCATTGAGCCACGGGGCTGTGCTCACGGAAGTTTCCGCTGAGCGAGGAAGACAGAGAGCCCGGACCTCACGGATACATCTTGGAGGGCTGGGCTCTTCGTTTGAGCGCGTCTCGCGTGGGATGCGGTTGGTAGCCTGTCCGCCGGTACGAGCACCGAGCGGAGGCAACCATGAGCAACGCGTTACCGAGGTGCAGTGCGCGGACGATTCCCGGCCAGGCAGTGATGCTGGGAGCGCTCGCGATGGCGACACCGGCCTGGGCGGAGCTGCCCGATTACACGTATCAGCTTCAGGCGCGGACGAATCTGCGGGGGAACCTGTCGGGGGCGTACAACCTGGACCCGGGCAACCTGCTCGCGGCGAGCCTCCAGGTGCCCCTGACGTGGGACCGGCAGCTCGCGTTCCGCCTGCAGATTACGCCCGAGGGTCCCAACGCCCTGTGGTGGGGCGGGGGCGGCATGGGCAGCCGCGTCTACCTGCTGCCCCGTGAGCTGGGAGAGGACGCGCGCGCGAGCGACCCGGGGCTCAACTCGATGGGCGACCTGGCCTTCGCCGTGACGGGCGCGTCGTCGGCTTCGGGCAATGGCATCTACCTGCTGAATGTCTCGGCGCCGGACCAGGTGCGCATCATCCGCGAGCCTCTCGGGGCCTCGGACTGGTCGAGCCTGTGGCTCAACGAGGCGGGGCAGCTCGGTGCGCGCGTCACCTTCAGCGGCGTGGGCAAGGCCTATGCGCTGCTGACGCCGACACCGGATGGAACGGGCTTTGTCTCGACGCTCGTGGCGAAGGAGAACGCGCTCGACCCGTCGAGCCGCTTCACGTTCCTCTACTCGCCGACGCTGAATGACCTGGGGCAGATGGCCGGCGTGGCGGACACGGCGACCGCCGAGGCCGAGTGGTTCCAGGAACTGCGCGTCTTCAGCGCGAACCCGAATGGCACGTCGCGAATCATCGCGCGGAGCCGGGGGCTGGAGGCGTCGTCGCCCATCTATCGGTTCGCGTCGGTGCAGCCGGCGCTCAACAACCGGGGGGAGGTCGCGTTCCTCGGGACGTCGAGGGATGCGAGCAACCGGAACATCACCACGCTGTGGCTGTGGACGGGCACCGAGCTGAAGGTGCTCGCGCAGAACGGGGTGAACGGCATCCGGGAGATGGAGTTCTTCCCGCCGGACATCAACGACCAGGGGCGGGTGGTGTTCCGCGCCATCGACAGCAACGGCCGGCGCGCGGTGTGGGTGACGGATGGGCAGGACATGAAGCGCGTGGTGAGCGAGCACGACATCGTTCCGTCCGACCTCGGTCCGGCGCGCATCGACCAGGAGACGCCGAGCAATCCGGTGTTCGCGGGCGGGCCCCTCATCAACGCGCGCGGAGACATCACCTTCGTCGCGGGCCTCGCGCCGCCGGAGGATGACCAGGAGGAGTGGGGCACGGCCATCTTCGTCGCGATGGCGGAGGAGGATGGCGGGACGGACGGCGGCACGGGTGGGCCGGATGCGGGCACGGACGGCGGCCCGGGTGAGCCCGATGCCGGTGCTGACGGTGGCACGGGCGATCCGGACGCGGGTGTCGACGGCGGTTCGGGCCAGCCTGATAGCGGCGCTGACGCCGGCCCGGGTGAGCCCGATGCGGGTGTGGACGGCGGCACGGACGGTGGCCCGGGTGAGCCCGATGCCGGCGCGGCTCCAGACGCGGGCCCGGGTGAGAACCCCGACGCCGGTCAGGAGCCCGACGCCGGAACGGGCCCGGTGCCCGACGCGGGCAACCCCGGAGGCAATCCCGGGAACGACCCGGGCGGCTGCGGCTGCCAGTCGACGCAGGCCTCCGCCGTCATGCCCTGGCTGCTGCTGGGCCTGGCGCGGTTCGCCACGTCCCGCCGCCGGAAGGACGCGCGCCACGGCTGATCATCCCGCCGGTCATTGCTGAGCCGGCCTCAGGAGGGTGCACCGAAAAATGCCGCGGATCCGCGGGCGCCGGTGCACCCTCTTCGCGTCTTCCACCTCGTAAGCCCGCGCTTCTCCAGCACTTCCAGCTCCAGCATCACCGTGACGTGAGGGGGCCCGGGCCTCGCCCTACCCCGCCAGCAGCGAGGCCGCGAGGTGTCGCACCTTCTCGGACGCATCGTTGTCGGCGGCGTCTCGCAGCAGCGCCACGGCCAGCTCGTCCACGGCCCTCAGGCCGCCGAGCACCCGCACCGTCTCGAGGCGCACCTGCTCGCTCTGCTCCGCGCGCAGCACCGTGGCCAGCGCCTGCATGTGCGGTCCCGCCACGCGCCGGCCGATGGCCGCCACCGCGCGGACGCGGACGCGAGGGCTCGGGTCTCCCCGCAGCACCTGGTCCAGGAGCGCATCCACCTCCGCGCCCGGAATCCCGCCGAGGGCGTCCGCGGCCACCGCCCGCACGGAAGGCTCCGGGTGCAGGAGCGCGGACTTCGTGTAGGCCAGCCCCCGAGGCGAGGCGGCGTTGGCGAGCGTCCGCAGGCACACCGCCGTTTCCATCGTGCGTGCATGACAGCGCCGCAGCATCGCGTCCAACAAGGAGTGGCTGCGGGCCGGCTGCAGCGGCTCCAGCTCCTTCACCAGCGCGCCCATCGCCAGCGCCGCGGCGTTCCTCACGCCCTCGTCCCGGGCGGCATCCACCGTGCGGCCCAGCGCCTCGGCCAGCTCCACCGTGGGGTGTTCCACCCGACCCGCCATCCTCGCGGCGTGCGCCAGCGTCTCCGGCCGTACCCGCGCCTCCTCCAGCACCGTGGTCAGCGCCCGCAGGGACTCCGGAGTGCCCGCGCTTCCCAGGGCCTCGACCACCTGCGCCGCCAGCGCCGGACCCGCCTCGCCCCTGCGCACATGGTTCGCCGCGTACTCCGCTTGCGCCGGCTCCAGGCGGAACAGCGCCGCCAGCCGTGCCCGCGCCGCGTCCCGCGCCTTGGGCTCGGTCTCCCGGGCCAGCAGTCGCATCAGCTCGGCGGTGCTCGCGCTCCCCACGAGCTGGCGGTCCGGAGGGGCCGTTCCGGACGCCTCCCGTACCGACAGCCGCTCCGGACGGAGTCTCGCTCGCGCCGCCTGGAAGTCACCCAGCGACGCGGGCCGCTGGTCCACCGCGACATGGGTGAGCGCCACCCGCGTCTCCGCGCGCACCGGGGGCCGCCCGGTGGTGCCTCCCCCGCTCTCCACCACGTCCGAGCCCGCGGCCTCCTTCACGTGCCCGTCCTCGAAGAGCATGACGGCCAGGTAGCCGCGCATGCGCGGAACCCCGTCCGGCGCGCGCGGGTCCGGAGTCGCCACGCGCAGGTAGCGCCGCTTCGTCTTCATGTACGTGTTCGCGCTGCCGCCCGCGCGGTACTCGGACTCGAAGTCGCCGGTGGTGTCCGTCTCCTCGGTGCTCCACTGGGAGCCGTCCTCCGCGACGAACTGGGTGGACGCCAGCAGCGAGCGCACGAGGCGCCGCGCCATCGCGTCCTGCGCCGGGTCGAAGTGCACCGCCAGCACCCGTCCTCGGACATCCTGCGCGACGTACACCGGCTGCTCGAGCATGGCCTGGAGCTCGCGCTGCTCGTCGGTGCTCAGCACCGGCGTCTCCCCGGCCTCCAGCTCGATGCGGGTGGGCACCACCTGCCCGAGGAAGAGGTGCTGTCCGCCCTCGGTCCCCAGGTACGTGAGGTCCAGCGCGCCGCTCCACCCGGTGTGCAGGCGCGAGCGGTCCGGCTCCAGGCCCTCGGCGGTGCGGGTGTCCAGGTCGAAGGTGTAGCGGTGGCGGCGGCCCGGGGTGAGCACGCGCTCCCGGCCCTTCACGCCCTGTCGGGTCACCTCGGCCGGAGGCTCCTGGGACGGCGGTGCCGACGGGGGCACGGCCTTCCACGCGTCGGGACGGGAGGCCTC
Source organism: Pyxidicoccus fallax (assembly GCF_012933655.1). Classification (GTDB taxonomy): domain Bacteria; phylum Myxococcota; class Myxococcia; order Myxococcales; family Myxococcaceae; genus Myxococcus; species Myxococcus fallax. Next base: position 19,626 of record NZ_JABBJJ010000237.1, read on the forward strand.
TCGCAGCCACAGCCACTGCCCCGCACGCCACGCGCTGACACCCGCCAGGATGGCGAGCAGCAACAGCAGGCTCTTCGTGCGAGGGGTCACGCCTCAGTGAATACGTGCCCCCGGGACATTCCTGGTCGTCCCCTGCCCTCGGGGGTGTGACGGAGCGGGTAGGATGACGGGGCGGGCCCGGGG
>NZ_JABBJJ010000238.1 GCF_012933655.1 Pyxidicoccus fallax
CAGCCCCCCGCCGCCGCGCAGGCGCCGGCGTCCCCCGCGACGGCCGCCGCCGAGGCGCCCGCGACGGCCGCCGCCGAGGCGCCCGCGACAGCCGCCGCCGAGCTGCCGCACATGGACCCGCCCGCGAAGCCGATGCCGGCCTGGGAAGTGGTGAAGCGCGCCGACCGGCTGATGGGCGAGTCGAAGCACGCCGAGGCCCTGGCCGCCTACAAGCAGGCGCTGGACGCGGGGAACATGGGCACCCGCACCGCGTACTCCGCCGCGTGCGCCGCGGCGCTGCTCGGCCAGAAGCAGGAGGCGCTGCGCCTGCTGGCGCTCGCGGAGAAGCATGGCTTCCGCAACGCGAAGTGGATGCAGCAGGACGAGGACCTGGTGTCGCTGCGCGGCGAGCCGGCCTTCACGGCCATGGTCCAGCGCCTGCCCACGCTGCCGCCGCCCCACGCCGCGCAGAACGCCGAGCTGCAGCGCCTGTTCGACGAGGACCAGGCGGACCGCTCCCCGCCGCCGTCCGGGCCCGAGGGCTGGAAGGTCGTCTCCGAGCGGGACGCCCAGCGCCGCGCGCGCGTGAAGGAGCTGATGGCCCAGGACGCGCTGAAGAACGGCGGGGACCATCTGGCCGCCGCGTTCATCTTCCAGCACGGCCATGCGCAGGAGGACTTCGCCATGGCCCGGCAGCTGGGCGCCGAGGCCGCGAAGCGCGGGCACCCGGTGGGTATGTGGATTGCCGCCGCCGCGTGGGACCGCTGGCTGATGAACGCCGGCAAGCCGCAGCGCTTCGGCACCCAGTACCAGTTCGACCCGCAGACGAAGCAGCCGAAGCTCTACCCGGTGGACCCGAGCGTGTCGGACGAGGAGCGCGCGCGCTGGGGCTTCCCGCCGCTGGCGGAGATTCCCACGGTGATGCGGTAGCCGCGGGACTCCAGGCGCTCCGTGTCCGCCGGCCGGGCGGAGCGCCTACTTCGCCGAGGCCTGTGGAGCCGCGGCGGGGGCCGTGCCGGCCAGCGCGCGCACCAATTCGAGCGCGCGCCGCACGTGCTCACCGACGCGAATCTGTGATTCGAAGACGTTGCGGATGACGCCCGCCCGGTCCACCACGAAGGTGACACGGCCGGGAATGAGGCCGAGCAGGGAAGGGGCCACGCCGAACGCGTCGCGGGCCTCGCCCTTCTCGTCGCTCAGCAGCACGAAGGGCAGGCGGTGCTTCGAGGCGAAGCGCTCGTGGGAGGCCACCGCGTCTCCGCTGATGCCCACCACCTCCGCGCCCGCGGCCACGAAGTCCTCGTACTGGTCCCTCAACCCGCACGCCTGCGCGGTGCAGCCGGGGGAGTCGTCCTTCGGGTAGAAGTAGACGACCAGCACCTTCCCACCCACCAGGTCGCGCAGCCGCACCGGACGGTTGCCGGCGCCCACCAGGGTGACGTCGGGGAGGGAATCGCCTTCCTTCAGGAGCTTCGTCTTCGCCATGGATTGCTCCAGCCGCTCCGGGGTGTCGTGCCCCGTGTTCGGCCGCTTGGATGCGCGGAGGTGAATCAGGATTCAGGCCGACCCGTCCGGGAGCGCCACGGGGCGTCAGTGGGGACCCAGGTGTGTCTCGCTGTCTCATGTGACGCCATGGGTTCCACCCGCGCGCACCGCCCGTCTGGTTCGCGCCTGTATCTCCACCTGGAGCCCGGGAGTGGGGCATACTCCTCTACCGACGCCATCGGGCTTCTCGGCTCTATCGTTTCAGTCCCGGTTCGTTTAAGGGGAGTGCTCGGTTCCTTGCTGTGCGGGCGGGCTGGAGGGAGGGTGCGCGCGGACGCGACAGCGGCGCATCGCGGCCGTTTTCAATGCATCGGAAGTTGTGTGGGGGAACGGAGTCGCTCCCCCGTCCGGCAGGCGACAGCCCTGTGCTTCGCCGGACCCGAAATTTCGGGCGCGGGCGCCACGGTCGTCTTACCTTCCGAACAGGATGTGGGACTTGGGGTCCCGGGGTTCAGGGCGGAAACTTTCGTCGGGGTTGCGCGGAGCATCATTCAGGCGTAGGACGCAACCTTCGGGGGGTTGGTCAGGAGCGGACATGGTCGGCCTCGTCGTCGCATCGCACGGTCGTCTGGCGGAGGAGCTGGTCTCCACCGCGGAGCAGATCGTGGGAAAGCTTCCCGCGGTGGCAACCTGCAACATCGAGCCGGGGACTCCTGTCGAGGAGCTCCGCGCGAAGATGAAGCAGGCGGTGTCGCTCGTGGATGATGGAGAAGGTGTCATCATCCTGGCCGACCTGTTCGGCGGCACTCCGTGCAAGGAGTCGCTGATGATGTGTCAGCGGATGAATCTGGAGGTTCTCGCTGGCGTCAACCTGCCCATGCTTCTCAAGGCGAACTCGCTCCGCAACGAGCAGATGTCCCTTCCGGAGATGGCCAACCAGCTGGCTTCCCACGGCCAGCGCAACATCACCTGCGCATCCGCCCTGCTTCGCGAGGCCCAGCAGCAGCCGCGAACTTGACGGGTCCGCGCGGGTCGGCGATTCGAGACTGCCGTGATCACCCTGGTCCGCGTCGACAACCGCCTCATACATGGTCAGGTCGTCGAGGCCTGGCTGCCCTTTCTCAAGGTCTCCCGGGTCGTCGTCGCGGATGACGAGGCGGCGTCCAGCCCGCTCATCCGGGCGGCCATGGCGCTCGCCGTCCAGAGCGCCATCGAGGTGCAGATCCTCCCGCTCGCCCAGGTGGACTTCGCCGCCCTCTCCAAGGACGGGGTGCGCACGCTGGTCCTGTTGCGGGATGTCGCGGCCGTGCCCTTCGCCTTCGCGCACGGGCTGGCCCTGGACGAGCTCAACCTGGGCAACGTGCACTTCGGCACCGGCCGGCGGCAGGTGTCTCCGTCCGTCTTCCTGGCGGAGGCGGAGCTGAAGGCGCTCCAGCAGCTCGCGGAGCAGGGCGTGCGCGTGGAAGCGCGCGCGGTGCCCTCGGAGAAGCCCGTGGAGCTGATGGACCTCACCGAGCGGTGGGCGAAGGCCGGGTGAGCGCGTGAGCGTCGTCTGGACCCAGGTGGCGCTCGCGGGGCTGTGGGGCGGACTGGTGGCCTTGGAGCGCAAGGCGTTCCTCCAGGCCATGCTGTCCCGCCCGCTCGTGGCCGCCACCGTCATGGGCGGCCTGCTCAACGACGTGGCCTCCGGCCTGGCGGTGGGCCTGCTCCTGGAGCTGTTCTTCCTGGGCACGGCCAACCTGGGCGCCGCGCTGCCGGAGAACGACACGCTGGCGGCCACCGGCACCAGCGCCGCCGCCGCCACCCTCACCACCGCCACGGGCGCCGGCTCCACGCCGGCCATCTGGTCGCTCGCGGTGCTGCTCTTCATCGGCCTGGGGCGCGTGGGCCGCCGGGGAGACCGGCTCATGGAGTCCTACAGCGCCCGGCTGGCCCGGGTGGCGCTGTCCTCGGCGGAGGCCGGCAACCTCACCCGCGCCATGCGGCAGAACCTGTGGGGCATGTGGCCGCACTTCGTGCTGTACGGCAGCCTCACGTCGCTGTGCGCGCTGGCGGGCTACTTCGTGGAGCCCCTGCTGCAGGCGCTGCCGCCCGCGATGATACGCGGGCTGGCGTGGGCGTGGCCGGCCATGACCTCGGTGGCCGCCGCCATCGCCGCGCAGGGCAGCCATGCCCGGCGTGCCCCCCTGTACGCGGCGCTGGGCGCGGCGGCGGTGACGGTGGCGGTCGTCTTCGTCCTCCTCCAGGAGCAACGGTGAGCGCGCCGCCGGACAGCCCGCTGTCGGCCTGGGTGCTGCTGCGCGTCTTCCTGCGCTCGCTCTTCCTGCAGGCGTCGTGGAACCCCAAGGGCATGCAGAACCTGGGGCTGGCCTACGCTCTCTTCCCCGCGCTGGAGCGCCTGTACCCGGCGGGGCCCGCGCGCGAGGAGGCCGTGCGCCGTCACCTCGTCTTCTTCAACACCCACCCCTATGTGGCCGCGGCCATCGTCGGCGGCGTCGTCAACCACGAGACGCGAATCTCCCGGGGCGAGGAGACGCCGGACAAGGTGGTGGCCTTCAAGGCGGCGCTGATGGGGCCGCTGGCGGCGCTGGGGGACGGCTTCTTCTGGCTGTCACTCAAGCCCGCCGCGGGAGCGGTGAGCGCGGCGCTGGTGCCGCTGCTGGGCGTATGGGCGGTGCCCGTCTTCCTGGGGCTCTACAACTGCGTGCACGTGCTCTTGCGCGTGCGGCTGTATTGGCTGGGCCTGACGCTGGGGGACCGGTTGGTGGAGGCGGTGGCCCGGGCCAACCTCCCGGCGCGGGGAGCCAAGCTCCGGGCGGTGGCGGCGGTGTGCGCTGGCGGGCTGGCGGCCTGGCTGGCGGTGAATTTCGGGGCCAATGCCGGCGGGGCCCATGCGCCCCTGCTGGCGGCCGGGTGTCTGGCCCTGGGGGTGGCGTCCTACGTGCTGGTCAGCCGTCGGGTGCCGAACTACGTGGTGCTCTACCTTGCCGCGGGGCTGGCCTGCGCGGCGGGGGCATTCCTTTAGAACAGAGGTGGGAGTCGCGATGGCAACCGTGGCCGAGGGGACATACGAGATCATCAACGCGCTGGGGCTGCACGCCCGGGCCGCGGCCCAGATGGTCAAGGTGGCCAACCGCTTCAAGAGCGAGGTCATCATCGAGGCCCAGGGCCAGCGGGCCAATGCCAAATCCATCATGGGTGTGCTCATGCTCGCGGCGGCCCAGGGCACGCAGGTGAAGCTCACCTGCAAGGGAGACGACGCGGAGGCCTGTCTCCAGGAGTTGGCGAAACTCATCGCCGACCGTTTTGGCGAGGCGCAGTGACGGGTGAGAATGCGGGAAGTGCGGTAAACCCTGACTAGGGAGAGGAAGGGATTGTGAGCAGCCAGGCCACCCCCACCCTGAGGCTGTTGGGCATCGGCGCCTCTCCCGGCGTGGCGGTGGGGCACGCCTTCATCCTGGACCGCAAGCGCATCCGCACCCCCAAGCTGCGGCTGGCCGAGGCCGAGGTCGAACCCGAGCGGATGCGGATGAAGACCGCCATCGACCTGTCGGACCGGCAGCTCGCCGAGCTGAAGGAACAGATTACGCGCACCGAGGGCAGCGACCACGCCCTCATCCTCGAGGCGCACCGGCTGATGCTCCACGACCCCATGCTCGTGGACGAGGTCAACCGGCTCATCGTCGACGACCGCATCAACGCCGAGTGGGCCGTGCGCCGCGTGGCCCGCAAAATCAAACACCTCTTCGACAACATCCCGGACGAGTACTTCCGCGAGCGCCGCTCGGACGTGGACTACGTGGCCGACCGCATCATCCGCAACCTGATGGGCCAGGTGGTGGACGAGGAGGTGGAGGTTCCCGCGGAGGCCATCGTCGTCGCACATGATTTGTCCCCCGCCGACGCGGCGCTGATGGCGCGCAGCGGGCGGGTGGCCGGCTTCGTCACCGACCTGGGCGGCCAGACGAGCCACACGGCGATTGTCGCCCGCGCCCGGGAGACGCCGGCGGTGGTGGGGGCGGGGCGGGCCAGCGAGCAGATCTCCCCGGGCGACCTGGTGGCCATGGACGGCACCCGGGGCGTCATCCTCGTCAACCCTTCCGAGGAGCAGCTCAGCGTCTTCCGGGAGGAGCAGCGCCGCTATCAGGAGAGCGAGCGGCTGGCGCTGATGACGAAGGACCAGCCGGCGGTGAGCACGGACGGCTACCGCATCCGGCTCAACGGCAACATGGAGTTCCTGGAGGAAATCCCCTCGCTCCTGGCGCACGGCGCGGAGGGCATCGGCCTGTACCGCACCGAGTTCATGTTCCTGGACCGGAAGACGGCGCCCACCGAGGAGGAGCACTACCGCGCGTACCGCCAGGTGCTGGAGGCCATGGGTGGGAGGCCCGTCACCATCCGCACGTTGGATTTGGGCGGCGACAAGGTGCCGGGGAAGACGAAGCACGAGAAGGAGCCCAACCCGGCGATGGGCCTGCGGGCCATCCGCTACTGCCTGTCCAACCGGGAGCTGTTCCGCACGCAGCTGCGGGCGCTGCTCCGCGCCAGCGTGCACGGCAACCTGCGGCTGATGTTCCCGCTCATCTGCGGCGTCAGCGAGCTGCGAGAGGCGCGCAGCGAGCTGGAGGCGTGCCGCACGGCGCTGGGGCGCGCGGGCGTGCCCGTGGGCAAGCGCTTCCCGGTGGGCATCATGGTGGAGACGCCGAGCGCGGCCATGATTGCCGACCGGCTGGCGCAGGAGGCCGACTTCTTCTCGGTGGGGACGAACGACCTCATCCAGTACTCGCTGGCCATCGACCGTCAGAACCGCGAGGTGGCGTACCTCTACCGCCCCCTGCACCTGTCGGTGCTGCGCCTGTTGCAGACCATCATCGACGCGGGCAAGGCGGCGAACATCCCGGTGTCCATGTGCGGCGAGATGGCGGGTGACCCGCTGTACACGCTGGTGCTGCTGGCGCTCGGCTTCGACGAGCTGTCGATGACGTCGGGGCAGATTCCGGTGGTGAAGCGCTTCATCCGCCGGGTGAGCCGCACGGACGCGGTGGAGCTGTTGAAGGGCGCCATGGAGCTGACCACCGCGGAGGAAATCGAGCGCTACGTGCGCACGGAGATGGACCGCCGCTTCAGCGAGACGCCGGAGCATCCGGAGTCCTCGGAGCCCGGCCAGGAGCCTCCGCCGTCCGACCGCACCACGGGTTGAGGCCCGTGGGGGTGGGTCCGGGTCCGCTCGGGAGCCCTGGAGCCCGCGCCCACCCGCGAGGTGGGAAGGCGGGGCTCGCTCGCCTGTCCCCCCTCCCGGCAGGGCATGCCGCGGGCTGCTCCCCATGCCCAGCTTGTCCTGACACGGGCAGACGGCTGCGACCAGGGAGCGAGCATGTTCAATTCAGCGAACATCCAGACGGGCATGGTGGTGCGGGACCGGGACGGAGAGCGGCTGGGCACCGTCAGCGCCGTGGACGCGGGAGGGTTCTTCATCGGCAAGGGCTCCCACTTCCTGCGCGACTACCGGGTGGCCTTCTCGGATGTGATGGACCTCGACAACGACGACCTCTACCTGCGCGACGCCCTGGCGGACCTGCCGGGCCCGAGCACGGGAATGTCCGTCACCGCGCGGTCCGAAGACAGGCCCCTCCAGCATGACCTGACCGGCGGACTCGGGGTGGCGCCGCAAGGAGGGCTGGAGCAGACGCGGACGGACGGCGCGATGGGACAGATGTCCGGCGGCCTGGGAGTGGCGCCGCAGGGGGGGCTGGAGCAGCCCCCGAGCCAGGATGCCGGCCAGATGCGCGGAGGCCTGGGGCTGAACCCGCGTGATTTGGAGCAGGCGCGGATGGACAGCGCGAAGTTCCAGGACCATGGCCAGTACGACGTGGGCGCGGAGTCCACGGCGCGGCCGGCGGCCACCGGGCGTGAGCGGCGCAGCGAGGACCTCATCAGCGACGTGGACCCCGCGGTGGTGGCCGTGCGCCAGCCTCCCGTGGTGGTGGAGCGGCGCGCCGCGCTGGACGAGGACGAGGCGCCCCGCCGCGACGCGCCTTCGGACTTCGACCCGAACACGCGCCGCTGAGCGCCCGACGTACGTCGCGAGCGGCGCGGGCCTGGTGCCCGCGCCGGCGTCTTCCCGAATACGCGCCGCTGCGCTCCGGTTGCACGCGAGCGGGCGGACTCACCGCTCTCCGTCACTCACCCGCTCGACTTGATGCGGCTTCTCAGAGTGCGTCGATGGAGAGAAGAAGGCGCCTGCCACCGTCCTTCGCGATGGCAGGCGAGCGGTGGACGGCGCCGTTGCCGGCATTGCCCGGCCAGGCCTCGCCCTTGAGGAGCGCCACGTCGAAGCGCTCCAGGGCGCGAACCGGCGCACCCGGGCGAGGCACCTCACCCGTGGCGCCCAGCGCGCCGCGGACGACGTGGACGTTCTCCAGCCACTCCGTCGCGGGGCCCGCGTACGTGCAGAGCAGCCGCACGCCCACGCGGTCCACGTGGAAGCGCGGGCACATGTCCCGGGAGAGCGTGTACAGCCGCACGCCGAGCTCCTCGGCGCCCAGCAGGTCCGCGTAGAGACGGGCCAGGAAGCGCAGGTCCTCCAGCCACGCGTCGAACATCGCATCCCGGGGGAGCCCCCGCAGCGAGCCCCCCAGGTCCAGCGAGTCGCCGCGAACGCGTGTCACGAGGTCCACGTCATGCTCCCGCATCACCCGCGCGAGCCAGGTGGACAGTCCGGCGTCGAGCCCCCTGCGCCAGACGCAGAGGTTGACGCCCTCGCGGTAGATGTCCGTGAGCGCCTCGGGGCTCCACACGAAGGAGTGGGGGCCGGCCAGCGGCATTTCTTCCACGGGAAGTGGGATGGCGGTCCGCATCAGGCGCCTCCCTCGCTGGCGGCGTCCTCGGCCCGCACGAGCCGCCACTCGGGAAACGGGTCCGAGAGCCGGCGCCACCGCGCGGGCCCGCGAGCCATCTCCTCCGACGTCAGCAGGCAGGCCTCCAGTTGCCGGGCCAGCTCCTCGTGGTCCGCGTCGCGGGTGATGAAGACGATTTCCTGCCGCCGGTCTCCGTGGGGGCCCACCATCTCCCGCTGGATTTCGGCGAGCGCCTCGGCGTCCTCCGGCCAGTCGGAGCGGGGCACCGCGTCCCACCACAGGCCTCCGGGCTCGAAGCTGCACGCGCCACCCGCCTGCGCCCAGACGCCCGCGATGTCCGGCCGGGTGGCGAGCCAGAAGAAGCCCTTCGAGCGCAGCACGCCCTTCCAGCTCCCGTGGATGAAGCGCCACAGGCGCGAGGGGTGGAAGGGGACGCGGCCGCGGAAGACGAAGCTGCGGATGCCGTACTCCTCCGTCTCCGGTGTGTGCTCGCCGCGCAGCTCCTTGAGCCAGCCGGGAGCGCGGCGGGCCCGCTCGAAGTCGAAGCGGCCGGTGTTCAGCACCGCGGCCAGGGGCACGCGCCCCCGCTCCGCCGCGACGAGGTGCGCGTCGGGGTTGAGCTTGCGCAGCACGTCGCCCAGCCGGGCCGCCTCCGCCGGAGAGACGAGGTCCGTCTTGTTGAGCACGAGCACGTCGGCGAACTCGACCTGCTCCACGAGCAGGTCCACCACGGTGCGCTCGTCCTCTTCCGCGGCGGCGAGCCCGCGCTCCGCGAGGCTGTCGGCCGCCTCCCAGTCCTTCAGGAAGTTGAAGGCGTCCACCACCGTCACCAGGGTGTCCAGCCGGGCCACGTCCGACAGGCCCTGGCCCGACGCGTCCGAGAAGGTGAATGTCTCCGCCACGGGCAGTGGCTCGGAGATGCCGGTGGACTCGATGAGGAGGTAGTCGAAGCGGCCCTCGCGCGCGAGCCGGGCGACCTCGCGCAGCAGGTCCTCCCGCAGCGTGCAGCAGATGCAGCCGTTGGACAGCTCCACGAGCTTCTCGTCCACGCGGCTCAGGGCGGCCGTGCCCCCCACGAGCTTCGCGTCGATGTTCACCTCGCTCATGTCGTTGACGATGACCGCCACCCGCAGTCCCTCGCGGTTGTGGAGGACGTGGTTGAGCAGGGTTGTCTTCCCCGCTCCGAGGAAGCCCGAGAGCACGGTGACGGGCAACCGGAGGGAGGGCGTGGGCGCCGTCATGGCTTGCCCTCCACGAAGAGCACGTGCTTGCGCACGCGCGGGTCGTACTTCTTCAGCTGGAGCTTCTCCTGCGACTTCCGCTTGTTCTTCGTCGTTGTGTAGAAGAAGCCGGTGTTCGCCGTGGAGACGAGGTGGATGATGGTGCGGTTGCCCTTGGGCATGACGTTGCTCCGGGTGCTGCCGGTGGATTGAAAAGGGAGGGCCGCGCGGACCGGTGACGTCACGCGCGGAAGCACACCGGGCCTTCAGCCCGCGTGCCGCGCGAAAGGCCGGCGCCTGCCTTTGCGATGGGGATGGACCTGTCGAGAACCCCGGCGCCCGTGAAGGGACCTCGGGCGCTGGCGGACATGGCGTCCGTGCGCGCTCAGGGGGGACGGGAGACGAAGGTGTCGGCGGCTACGCCCGGGGCGGCGAGCCCTTGGGCGCGATGGTCAGCAGCGCGACCTGGGGCTCGACGACTGGCGTGCGGGAGCCACGGAGCTCCGCTGGAGCGAGGCCTTCCGGCAGCAAGACCGCGATGGGGCCCGGGATGACCTGACGCTGCTGCGCGCCGAGCAGCGGGCAGTCCTCGTGCCCGTCCGCCACGGTCGCCGCCCCAGCGTCCGCGAGACGCGGCGCGCCCGGTGCCACCACCGTGGACTCACGGAAGGCGCCACCCTCGTCGCCGCTAGAGGCCACCTCTTCGAATGTCCCGTGCTCGGGGCAGTAGCGGTGGGCGTGCGAGCCATGCACCAGCGCCAGCAGCGGCACGAGCAGCCACACGGCGACCAGCAGGGCCGCTCCGATGCGTCGGGGCTGTGGGGACCGGGCTCGCATGGGCTATCGGCGATGATGTAACTGAGTTGCGAAAATGGGGCAAGCGTCTGCCCGTGCCGGTTGTCGGGCAGGCTCCTGGCACCCGCACCGGGAAGGCGAGCAGGCCGCCACCACGAGCCTGCCGGGCAAGCGGCCGTGAAGTCCGCGATGCGCTCTCGTCGTGAGTCGGCTCGACCGGTGCCGCTCAGGGCGCCGGGTCCACCGGAGGGCCTTCACCCGGGTTCTTCGTGTCCTCCCAGGCCGCGGCCACGTCCTGGTCGGCCTTGAGGCCGCGCTGCTTGCGGTAGCGGTGGATGGCGCGTTCCAGGGGACGCAGGCCGATGAGACACAGCAGGCCAATGGCCACGGTGGTGCTCGCCGCCAGGTAGAAGCCCAGCCCCGCCGCGAGCCCCACGGACGCGGTGAGCCAGAGGTTGGCCGCCGTCGTCAGGCCCTTCACCTGCCCGCGGTGGCGCAGGATGACGCCCGCGCCGAGAAAGCCGATGCCCACCACCACCTGGCTGGCGATGCGGCTGATGTCACCCTGCGCGCCCTCGGGCAGGCCGGCGGCGCCGAGCGGCACCTCGATGAAGACGCTGGCCAGCGTGAAGCAGCAGGCGCCCAGGGACACGAGGATGTGGGTGCGCAGGCCCGCGTCCTGCCCGCGCATCTCGCGCTCCAGTCCCAGCACCCCGCCCAGCAACGCCGCGAGGCCCAGCCTCAGCGCGATGGTCTTCTCGTCCACGGAGGACGAGCCTACTCACCCAGCTCGATCTTCTCGTCGGTGTCCGCTTCGTTCAGTTCGGGATTGGGCAGCGTGTCCAGCGTCGCGCCCAGCAGCTTGGCGGTGGGAACCACGTACGGAGCCACCTCCGCGCCCAGCTCCTGGACGTACTGGGCCACGCGCTGCTCATAGTCCTCGTCCTTGGCGCCCCAGCTCCCGGCGGCCTCGGCGGCCCACACTTCCTCGCCGTCCCGGCACCGGGTGAGGCGCGCCTTCACCGCGGCCTCGGCGCCGTCGCCGTTGCCCTTGAGCGTCACCGTCGGGTCCAGCCAGAGCACGCCCTCGATGCCTTCCACGCACAGGCCCTTGAAGGACGTGTCCTCCGGCCGCTCGGGCAGCGCCAGGTTGCTCTTGGCGATGTAGTTGCGGTTCTGGTTCACCCACTGGCGGGCGATGAGGCTCCACAGCTCGCCCACCGCGGGCTTGCTGTCCGGTAGGGGCTGCGTCACCACCACCAGCCGCTTCACCTGGTGCTTGTCCACCTGCTCGTAGTCGCTCCGCACGCGCTGGCTCTTCACCGTGGAGCACGCGGACAGCAGGCCCAGCCCGAGCACGGGCAACAGTCGCTTCGTCATCATGTCCCTCTCCCGGCTCCCTTCTCACGAAGGGAGCCTCCATCCGCGCCCCTCGCGAGAAGGGCGCCAGCTCCAGAGGCCGCCGCTCAGGCCGCCTTCACCTTGTCGCTGCTCGCGTCGCCGGCGGGCGGCATGTGGTCCACCCCGGAGGCGCCGCCGCCCTCGCGCTGCTTGCGGTCGTACATGAGCTGCATCACCGCGGCGAGCACCGTGAAGGACACCACCAGCGTGGTGAGCAGACCGATGCACGCCACCACGCCCATGGACCGCAGGCCGTTGTGGGCCGCGGCCAGGAGCGCCGCGAAGGCCGCCACCGCCGTCAGCGTGGAGGACGCCACCGCCGCGCCCACGCTGCGCAGCGCGACCAGCGGCGACGTGCCCTCCAGGAAGCGGTGCAGCAGGTACAGGCCGTGGCTCACCCCGAAGCCCAGGAGGATGGGCAGGATGATGATGTTCATGAAGTTCAGCCGCAGGTCCGTCAGCGACATGATGCCCAGCATCATCGCCACGCCCACGCCGAGCGGAATCACCGACGCCAGCGCCAGCTTCACGTTGCGGAAGTCCAGGAAGTGCATGGCGAGAATCCACAGCGCGGTGAGAATCACCGTGAGCTTCCCGTCCCAGAGCACGATGCGCGCCAGCCGCGCGTACAGCTGCGTGGCGCCCGCGGCGCGGAACTCCTTCTGCGCGGTGGGGCCCGCCGGGTCCCACGCGTCCTTGTCGAACGCGCCGGGCTTGTACGTGGCGGTGACCGAGCGCGTCTCGTCGGCGAACTTCAGCATCTTCTTGCCGTCCATCAGGTCCACGCCCGCGTAGATGTACGTGAGGTAGCCCTGGTTCTCCGGCAGCGCGGTGGGCAGGTTCTTGAACTGCGCGGTGTAGTTGGACGGCACGCCGTGGACGTCGAAGGGCTTGGCGTCCAGCACCTTCTTGAAGAACTCGGCCTTGTCCTGCATCTCCGGCGGCAGCGCGGCGGTGCTGAAGCCCTCCGCCTCGAGCTGCGCCAGCTCCGCCTTCCACTCCGCCAGCACCTTGGCGTTGGCCTGGGCCGTCGCCTCCGGGGGGACGAAGGTGAAGATGCTCACCACCTGGTCGATGGACGGGTACTTCTCCGGGTTCTGCGTCAGCTCCCGGTAGACACCTTCGGCCTCGTCGAGGTCCTTGGTGTAGATGGCCATCGGGTCGCTGGAGATGTTGAAGCGCTCGTTGATTTCATCCTGCAGCACGACGGAGGACATGCCGTCCGGGATGAGGGCGCGGGTGTTGTAGTTGAAGCTCACGCCGTACTTCAGGCGCTCGAGGAAGCCCAGCTGCACGCCCTTGGGCATCTCCGCGTCCAGGCCGGCCCAGGGCACCGCGGCGGCGCAGATGAGGGCGACGATGGCGGTGCTGATGCCCAGCACGAGGCCCGGGCGGGGGATGCGCAGCTCCTTGCCGGTGGCCGCGGAGTTGGTGGGCGGCGGCTTCATGACGCCGATGAGCTTCTGGGGCAGCTCCGGGTTGATGCGGCCCGCCAGCGCGAGGATGGCCGCGCTCCACAGGAACAGCGTGAGGCCGAGGATGAGCGTGCCGCAGCCGGCCAGGAAGCCGAACTGGCTGAAGCCGCGGAACTCGCTGACCATCAGCACGAAGAACGAGCCGGCCGTCACCACCGCGGACACCGCCGCCGGGCGGCCCGCGTTGACGAAGGCGTCGCGGATGGCCACGTCGTACGGCTTGCCCGCGCCCAGCTCCAGGCGCGTGCGGAAGGTGAAGTGGATGCCGTAGTCGATGCCGAACCCGAGCAGGATGCCGCCCAGGATGGACGTAATCATGTTGAGCTCACCCACCGTCGCGTAGGTGAAGCCCAGCGTGTACACCGTGCCCACGATGGTGCCGGTCACCACCATGAAGGTGGGCGCCCACTTGCGGAAGAAGATGATGGTGATGACGAAGATGGCCACCAGCGCGTAGAGCGTCACCGGCTGCAGCGAATCCTCCATCGCGTACGAGTCGTCCACCGTCGTCTTGTAGGAGCCGGTGAAGCCGTAGGCGAGGGTCTTCGCCTTGCCGCCGTTCTCCTTCGCGCCGTCCTTCAGGAAGGAGTCGTGGTCGTAGTCCTCCACGAGCTGCACCGAGCCGGGACGCTTCGAGTACGCCTCCAGGTCGACCTTGAGCTTGTCCAGGTACGCCTTCGTCTTGCCGATGTCCGTGTTGTCCCACATCGGCTTGATGAGGATGAGCAACATCTTCTTGTCGTTGGAGATGTTGTAGTCGTCCCGGATGCTCTTCTTGCCGACGGAGGAGTACTTGTCGACGAGGTCCTGCATGTTCAGCTCGACGGGCTTGGAGCCGCCCAGGTCGATGAAGAACGGGTTGCTGCGCTTCAGCTTGTCGCGCAGGAACTCCATGATGCGGCGCTTGCCCTCGACGAGGTCCTCGGTCTTCACGAAGAGGACCATGTTCTGCTGGATGAACTCGACGGGCAGCTTGTAGGAGACGTTGCGGACGTGCTCCTTGTCGGCCTCGAGCATCTTCGCGATGTCGTCGGCGGTGGCCTTCATGGTGGCCTCGTCCGACGAGCGCAGCGCGAGCATGAGGAAGCCGCTGCCTCCCACCATGTCGATGACCTGCTTGACGTCCTTCACCTCCTGCAGGTCCTGGGAGATGAGGTCGAGCTGGTTGGAGTTGATGCGCAGCTTCAGCGTGCCCCAGAGCGACACGCCCAGGAGGGCGAGCAGCACCAAGAGGACAGTCCCGGGCCGGCGGACCAGCAGGCCGGCGAAGGAGTAGGCGAAGCGGGAGTGGGAGTTCGGATTTCGGGCGCCGCTCATGCGGCGGCGACCCTACCGGCAAACGCCCCTGCCCGGAAGCAGGGCCAGGATGCCCGGCCGCTCCCCGGGCGCGGCACCTACCGCGCCATGTCATGGCCGTGTCACGGAAGGCGCCTTTCCACTGGCGCGGACAAGGCGCGTGGGGGCCTCCAGGCCCTCTTCAGGGCTCCGGCGGGGCCGACACCCGGAGCACGTCGGGCGAGGCGTCCCGGGGCGGCAGGAGGAACGAGCGCGGGTCCTTCACGAGGCGGGCGAGGACGGCGCGCAGGAAGGGCAGGGCCTCGCGGGTGGGCACGTCGCGCGCGCGCACGGCCACGCCCAGGGCCAGCGAGAAGGAGACGGCGAAGTTGAGCATGCCGCAGAGGGCCGCGCCGGCCAGCGCGGCGAGGAACTCCGGCTGGAGCACCGCGTCCGCGCCCAGCGAGCAGCCGGCCAGGGCGAGCTGGCCGAGCACGAAGGTGACGTGCCGCACGTCCAGCGTCAGCCCGAAGAAGCGGCCCACCACCGGCACCAGGGCCAGCAGGAAGCCCAGCGACACGTTCGCGCCCAGGCCGGAGGCGGCGTGCTGGATGCCGGAGGCGAGCCGGGCCGCGCCCGCGTCTCCCATCAGCCGGCGCAGCACGCGGTGGTGCGCGAGCGCCTCCGGCAGCCGCCGGTACACCACGAAGTTCTCCAGCCACCCGCCCGCCACGCTGCTCAGCCACAGCAGCACGCCGGTGAGGGCCGCGAAGGCCAGGGTGCCGCTCCGCCACGGGTGCATCGAGGCCACCGTGGCCTGCGCCTTGGCGTGCGACAGGAAGGCATGGTCCGTCACCCACTGGTAGCCCAGCCCCAGCGCCACCACCGCCGGGGCCACCACGCCCAGGTTGCCCGCGAAGGCCGCCAGCTGCGAGCGGGTGATGCGGGGGATGAGCTCCACCAGGCTCGCCAGCCGCTCGCCCCGGGCGCCCTCGCCCACCGCGCCCGCCAGCGTGGCCGCCGTCACCGACGGCTGCTTGGTGGCCAGCGTGAAGCCCAGCAACTGGATGAGGACGAAGGCCACCGCGTAGTTGAGCCCCACGCCCAGGGTGAGGAAGAAGGGCGCCAGCGTCAGCCCGGACAGGACGAACTTCAGCGCCACCGCCCCGGCCGTCACCAGCCCGCCGCCGGCCGCCGAGTGCACCATGGCGTGGAACTCGGCCCGGGTGGTGGTGATGTAGTGCTCGCCCGAGTGGCCGGCGCGCTCGATGATTTTGCGCGCCAGCATCCGCACGTTGCGCTTCACCAGCTCGCGCACGGAGCGGTCCGCGTGCGCCCGCCGCAGCAGGTCGGTCAGCAGCGCCATGGCTTCGCGCCAGCGGGGCTCGCCGCGGGGCGCGCCCAGCACGCGGGCAATGGCCTCCATGCGCTCCAGGCTCCGGCGGATGCGCTCCAGCCGGTACACCAGGTCCACGCTGACGCCCGCCTCCTCCAGGTGCCGGGACACGCTGGCCACCACCTGCCGGCAGTCCGCCACGCAGGTGGACAAGTCCCTCAGCGTGTCCGCCGCCGCGTCGCGCGCGAGCACCGCGTCGCACACCAGCCGCAGCCGCAGGAAGGGCGAGCCCCGGAAGGCCGTCTCCGGGCTGCGCTCCCGCACGTCCTCGGTCGTGCCCAGCGCGGCCGTCTGCACGGCCAATAGCAGCAGCGCGTCCATCAGGTCCGCGCGCACGCGGGCGGCGGGCACCGGCTCCGGGGGGCGCGCGTCCCCCACCAGCGCCGCCAGCTTCGCCAGCAGCGCCGGGGACAGGCCCGCCAGCCAGTCCGCGTCGCCGGGCACGGGGAACAGCCGCAAGAGCAGCTCGGACAGCTTGCCGGGCTCGGGCGGCGCGGGGAGCAGGGCGCGCGCCAGCCGGTCCGAGGCTTCCGAGACGAAGCCCTGTCCGGCGGGCACGCCCACCTGGGCGAAGAGCTTCAGGCCGCGGCTGCCGTCACACACCGCGGAGACCAAGCGGGTGAGGGCGGCGCGGAACGCGGGCTCGCCCTCCAGCACCCGCACCAGCAGGCTCAGGCGGCTGTCGGCGGGGGAGCGCTCGGGCTCATCGGCATCCACCAGCGCGTTCGCGGGGATGCGCTCGCGCAGCCAGGCCACCCACCGCTCCACCCACTCCAGCCGCGCCTCCAGGCCTCCCTCGGGCACGTCGCACAGCAGCCGGTACAAGTCGCGCACGGCGGGGTTGCCGGGGGCGCGGGGTGCGTACTGCACGCAGAAGGCGTCCACCTCCCGGGCGGACGGGCCGATGCCACGCGACGGCGGAGGCTGGGAGGAGGGGTCGGGTACGGTCATCGTCCAGGCGCTCGGGGGGCCCCGAGCCTATGCCATGGCACGACGCCCCGGAACCCATCCGGCGGCCGGGAGCCTGGTGGCCCGGCCGCTCGGCGTGATGACGTCGGCGTCGATTACTTCTTCTGCACCTTCGCCAGCTCCGTGCGCATGCGCGCCAGCAGCAGGTCCCACCCGCCCTGCTTGAGCAGCGGCTGCACCTGCGAGTCGCGGATGTCCGTGAGCATGGAGGAGCCGAGCACCTTCACGTCCACCACCTTCCACGCGGCGGCGTCCTTGATGAGGCGGTAGTTCAGCTTCATCTCCTGCGTCTTCAGCGGGTGCTTGATGAAGATGGTGGAGGCGATCGTCGCCTCGTTGCCCGTCACCTGGGCGGGCTCGTAGGTGATGGAGTCCAGGTTCTTGAAGTTCTCACGCACCCGGGGGAAGGCGATGGCGGCGAAGAGGTCCTGGAACAGCTGCACGAACTCCTTGCGCTGGGCGTCGGTGCCCTTGGCCCACGCGTCGCCGAGCAGGTACTTCCCCTGCTCCTCGCTGCCGAAGTGCTTCAGCGCCAGCGCGTCGCGCTCGTAGCGCACGGACTGCACCACCGTCTTCACCGGCTTGGCGACGGCGTCCTCCTTCGGCGCGGCGAGCGCGGGGACGGCGAAGGCCATGGCGGCCAGGAAGGTGATGGTACGGAAGCGGGCGTTCATGTCGGGAGATCCTCCGGGGGAATTTCGTGCCCCATCTGTTAGCGCAAGGGAACGGCCGGCGGCTCGCGAAATTCACGCCGTGAAGCCGAGCGGCCATGCGCCGGGGCCCGCCCGCTCGCAGGGCTTCACCGACGAATGAAACGGGCTTCCTGGACGTTTGACTCCTCTAGGACCACACGTCTAGTGTCCGTCCTCCGCGCGCAGTCAAGCGCACCCTTAGAGACGACATGCCTACCGACTTCCTGTTCACGTCCGAATCCGTCACCGAAGGCCACCCGGACAAGATCGCCGATCAGATCTCCGACGGTGTCCTCGACGCCATCATCTCCAAGGACCCTCAGGCCCGCGTCGCCGTGGAGACGCTCGTCAAGACGGGCCTCGCCATCGTCGCCGGTGAGGTGACCACGAACTGCTACGTGGACATCCCGCGCATCGTGCGCAGCACCATCTGCCGCATCGGCTACACCGACAGCTCCATGGGCTATGACGGCAACACCTGCGGCGTCATGGTGGCCATCGAGGGCCAGAGCCAGGACATCGCCCGTGGCGTCGACAACAAGAAGGAGCAGGGCGCCGGCGACCAGGGCATGATGTTCGGCTTCGCCTGCGACGAGACGCCGGAGCTGATGCCGGCCCCGTTGCACTACGCCCACGCGCTCACCCGCCGGCTCGCGGACGTGCGCCGCAAGCAGCACGACTGGATCCGCCCGGACGGCAAGAGCCAGGTGACGGTGGAGTACAAGGACGGCCGCCCCGTTCGCATCGACGCGGTGGTGGTGTCCACGCAGCACTCCGAGGAGGTCTCCAACAAGAAGATCCAGGAGGCCATCCGCGAGGACGTCATCGCGAAGGCGCTGCCCAAGAAGCTCATCGACAACAAGACGAAGTTCTTCATCAACCCCACGGGTCGTTTCGTGGTGGGTGGCCCCATGGGCGACTCGGGCGTGACGGGCCGGAAGATCATCGTCGACACCTACGGCGGCATGGGCCGTCACGGTGGCGGCGCGTTCAGCGGCAAGGACCCGTCCAAGGTGGACCGCTCGGCCGCGTACATGGGCCGCTACATCGCCAAGAACGTGGTGGCCGCCGGCCTGGCGCGCCGCTGCGAGGTGCAGGTGTCCTACGCCATCGGCGTGGCCGAGCCGGTCAGCGTGATGGTGGAGACCTTCGGCACCGCCACGGTTCCGGAAGAGCGCATCGCCAAGGCCGTGCGTCAGGTGTTCGGCCTGCGTCCGCGCGAAATCACCGAGCACCTGGACCTGCTGCGGCCCATCTACCAGAAGACCGCCGCGTACGGTCACTTCGGCCGCTCCGAGAAGGAGTTCACCTGGGAGCGCACCGACAAGAAGGACGCCCTGCGTGAGGCCGCGGGTGGCACCGCCCCCGCCGCCGGCGGTCGCCTGAAGGCCGTCTGAAGCAGGTTCTCGCTTCGCGCTGAATCGAGCCGCGCGCCTGTCCCGACGAGGGGCGGCGCGCGGTTTCGTTTTCAGGCGCTCACAGGAGTCCGCGCGCCTTCAGCGCCTCGATGGCGGAGGCGAGCGCGGGCTGCGGTGAAGGGGACTTCCCCGGTGGGGACTGCACGGCGCTGACGAAGACGTACTGGCCGCGCGGTGAGGTGACGTGGCCCACCAGCCAGGTGATGTCGCCCTCGGCCTGGGGATACGTGCCCGTCTTGGCGCTCAGCACCGCGCCGTCCTTCCAGGGGCCGCCCATGTTGATGCCGTCGCGGATGCTGGCGACGGTGTCCGGGCCCTGCACGAGCGTGGCCCTTACGGCCTCCAGCGTCCTGGGACTCACCGGCAGCTCGCCCCGGTACATGCGGGCGAGGAAGTCGAGCTGCTCGTCCGGGGAGACACGCAGCGGGCCGCCCAGCCAGAAGCGGGTGATGTCGCCCGAGGCGTCCGCGTTGCCGTAGCGGAAGCGCTTCAGCCACTCCTCCATGCGCTGCTGGCCAATCTGCTTCGCCGTGCCCTGGAAGAACCAGACGGCGGAGCGGCGCATGGCCGTGTCCAGCGTCTGGTCCTGGTTCCACATCTCCACGCGGTGCTTCGTGCCGTCCCACTTGCGCACATCGTCGGTACTGGAGACGACGCCCGTCTCCAGCGCGATGAGCGCGTGCGGCACCTTGAAGGTGGAGGCCGGCACCATGCGCTTCGCGCACTTCTTCGCGTCGTTGCGCGTGACCTCGCCGGTCTTCAGGTCCATCAGCAGGAAGCAACCCGGGTGGGAGGGGGC
>NZ_JABBJJ010000239.1 GCF_012933655.1 Pyxidicoccus fallax
CCCCAGGCCCCCGCCTTCCATGACGAGCTGTTCGGCCCCGTGGCCACCCTGCTGCGCGCGCGCGACGTGGACCATGCGATTGAGCTGGCCAACGCGACGCCCTTCGGCCTGGGCGCCAGCGTGTGGACGCGCGACGAGGCGGAGCAGCGCCGGTTCATCGACGGCATCGACTCGGGCATGGTGTTCGTCAACGAGATGGTGGCCTCGGACCCGCGGCTGCCGTTCGGCGGCGTGAAGCACTCGGGCCACGGGCGCGAGCTGGCGGACATCGGCATCCGCGAGTTCGTCAACATGAAGACCGTGCGCATCGCCACCACCACCGCGTCGCAGCAGCCGCCTCCGCCGCGCAACGCCGCCAGCGAGTAGCGCGCGCTCGAAGAGCCCGGGACTCTCGCGCGGGAGTGCCGGGCTCGCCGGTAGCGCGCGCCGCGGTGGGCGGGCCTTGCTCCGGGCCGAGCCGTCACCTCGTCCGAGTCCGCCCATCCGGCGCGCGGTGGACGTCCTCCAGCGCCTGCGTCACCGCGTCCACCTCCGCGCCGAGCCGCTCCACGCTCTGCCGCAGTCCCGCGCCAGCGACGTCCTCGCCCACGGTGTCCGCCGAGCGCACCCGCAGCACCTGCGCGTACAGCCCTTCCAGCGTGTAGTAGAGCCGCGTGTGCTCGGCCTCCAGCCGGTCCGCCGCGGTGGCCAGCTCCGCGCGCTGGCGCCGCTGCTCGTCCAGCGCGGCCAGCGCCCCGTTCAGCCGCTCGCGCACCACCGCGTCCTGCTCGGCGGACACGCGCGCGGCCAGCGCCTCGCGCTCGGACTCCAGCCGCCGTGTCTCCTCCGGCGTGGCCAGCGCGCGCAGCTGCTGCTCCCTTCGCGCCAGCTCGTGGCAGCTCTTGCGCAGCGCCTCCACCGTGCGCTCCGGCGCGTGCACCACCTCGCGCAGCACCGCGGGCCCGTCGCGCAGCTCCGCCAGCAGCTTGCCGCACAGGGTGTCCACCTTCGTCACGCGCGGGTCCACCGCGTGTTGAGAGGACCGTGCGCCGTGCTCCCGCGAGTGCTCGGCCTCGCGCGAGGCCCCGCCCTGGACCCGAGGCCCCATCCGCCAGGACCGCGTCCCCGCCGCCGCGTCGCGCCGCTCGCCGGGCTCCGCTCCGGGGCGCTCCGCCGCCGCGTCGCGCCGGTCGCCGTGCTCCGTTCCAGGGCGCTCCGTCGCCACGTGCGACGCCCGCGAGCCTGCTCGCCCACGGTCATCCTCTGCGGAAGGCGCCGCCTGGTACGTCAGGGTGCCCATCCCTCGGCGGTCCTCCCCGTGCGGCAACCCCCACGGGCTCCGCTCCGCCTCGCCTTCCACCCCGAACGAGACATCGCGCCGGGGGCGCTGCAGGTGCTTCGCCGCGCTCAGGAAGAACCCCAGCGCCACGAAGACGAGCCACCACAGCCCCCGGGGCTGGACCAGCGCCATCAGCACGCACGCCACGGCCACGGCCGCGTACATCCATCCCACAACCGGGTTGCGGGAGCGGGCCCGGCGGGCTTCGCGCTCGGCGCGGCGGGCCGCCCGCTTCGCCTCCTGGCTCCACTTCTTCTCCCACTTGCGGCGCACCTTCCGGGACGGCATCCGCCCCGTGTGGCGCACCCACTCCTCCACGAACGCGGCCTCGCGCGCCCGGCCCTCCTCCAGCGCCGCCTCCAGCCGGCGCAGACGCTCGTCCTGGAGTCCAGAGGGAGGGGTCGATGGCGGTTGTCCACGTTTCACGCGGAAGACGATAACGACTTCCTCCGCCCTTGAGGGCCTGGAGCGCCCCCTCTGTCGCTTGTCCGGGTGCCGGGCCTTTCCGCTCCCGCTGGATGTCTCAACAAATGGAAATGCTCAATCGTTTGCTTTCGCCAGGGAAAAGCCCCAAGAAAAGAGCCGGTCGGGGGGCCGTAAGGGGATTGCGCGTGGTGAGCATGGAGGAGAAGGGGGAGGCGCACGGACTGGGTCCCCAGGTCATCCGTGCCCTGCGGGGGGAGCAGAGCCGCGCCGCCTTCGCTCGCCTGCTCGGCGTCACCCCGCTGACCGTCTACCGCTGGGAGCTGCCGGACGAAGCGCCCCAGGCGCGCCGTCCCCGGGGCCGGGTCGCCCAGGCGCTCCGCCAGCTGCTCGAGGGCGGCGCCTCCACGGCTTCCCGCCCGACTCCTTCGAATTCCAAGCGTCAGGAACTCCATCCGGACGAGTCGGCCCGGCTGGCGCCGTGCCTCGCCCGGCTGCGCAAGGCGGAGTGGCGTGCGGCGGAGGAGGAGCTGATGGCGCTGCTGGCCTCGGGCGCGCTGCGCACGCCGGGCGCGCGGGCGCTGGCGGCGGTGGGCCTGAGCTATCTGCTGCGCTGGGGCCGCGAGGACTGCCGGGGCGCCTTCACCACGCTGCTCCCCCACCTGGAAGAGGCCAACCAGGGCCTGCTGCCGGAGGCGGTGGAGCTGCAGGTGCACGCGCTGGCCGCCAACCTCTACGCCTCGCCGGACGGGAAGCTGTTCGACGCGGACAAGTCGGACGCGCATGTGGCGCGCGCGGAGGCGCTCCTCGCCATCCTGCCGGGCCTGGAGACGGCACCCACCTTCCACGGCGCGGCGGAGGTGCGCTGTCACCTGCGCATCGCGGAGCTGGCCTGCGGCTTCTACCTCGGCGAGGCCGAGCGGGTGGCGCGCTGCTCGGGGCGGATGGCGGAGGCGCTGGCGGGGGTGACGGACCCGGTGCTGCGCCTGCTGGCCGAGGACTGCCTCGCGCACGAGGCCACCATTCGCGGCGAGGCCGCCCAGGCCACGCGCCGCTTCCGCGAGGTGGCCCAGGGCGCGGCGCGGCTGGGCTACCCCTTCCTGGAGGCGCGCAACCTGGCCTTCCTCGCGCAGCGGCGCCTGGAGGAGTGCTGCGAGCCACAGGAGGCGCTCGGGCTCGTGCGCCGCGCCCGCGAGGCCGCGTACGGCGGGCGCATGGTGCGCGGCTTCTCCTTCATCTTCGCCGCGCGCTCCGAGGCCGAGGCGCTCATCCGCCTGACGCGCTTCGCGGAAGCGGAGGCCGTGCTCGACGAGGCCGACGCGGTGGTGGCGGAGCTGAGCTGGACGCCGCTGCACCTCGTGGTGATGCGCTCGGTGCTGTGTCTCGTCACCGGCCGGCACGCGGAGCAGCGCAAGCTGGCCGCGCGGCTGGCCGCCTATGACGGCCCCATCCAGCGCAACCTCACCCTCGCCTACGGCCTCTTCGCCGAGGCCATGGCGGACCTGACGGAGGGCCTGCGGCCGCGCGCCGCCGAGCGCTTCGCCGCCACCGCCTCGCGCGTCATGGAGCTGGGCGGCTGGCCCTTCCTGCGCCGCGAGTGCCTCGTGTACGAGACGGGCGCGCGCGCCTTCGCCGGACAGCTCGCCGAGGCGCGCGTGGTGCTGCGCCGCGCGCGCGTCTTCCTGGAGCGGATGCCGTCCGCCATCCACTCGGCGGTGCTCAGCCGCTTCGAGGGGGTGCTGCTGGCGCTGGAGGGCCGCCCGCGCGAGGCCCGCGAGCAGCTGGAGTCGTCGCTGGGCACCTTGCGCCTCGCGGGCGACCTGACGATGGCCGGCTTCACCCGCCACCTCCTGGCGCAGATGGCGAGGCTGGAGGGAGACCCCGCCGCCGAGGAGCTCCTGTCCGCCAGCGAGGCGGAGCTGCGCCGCGCGGGCCTGGCGCTGCCGCAGGACTTCACCCGCGTGCCCGGGCGCCCGCTCCAGACCGCCCCCACCCTCGCCTCGGGCCCGCCGCGGCTGGGCGCGGAGGCTCTGGTGGTGCCCTTCGAGCGGCTGTCCGTGCGAGGCATGGGCGCCTCCCTCATCCAGCGCGAGCTGCTCGGGGTGCTGGAGGGCCTGTTCCCCGGCTGCCTGCCCCGGCTGGAGGAGCTGGACTCGCTGGGCCACGCCACGCTGGTGGCCGGCTCGGACACGGTGCCGGCCTCGGAGGCGGTGGAGTTCGGCGACGGGTGCGGCCGGCGCCTGCGCCTGGGAGTGGCGGGCCCGCTGCCGGCGGACGGCCGAGCGCTGCTCACCGCGCTGTCACGCCTGGGAGGCTTCGCCCTGGAGGTCGCCGCGCTGCGCGGCTTCGCGGAGGCCGAGTCGCTCGAGGCCCCCGTGGCTGGCGCGGAGTCCGAGCGCGACATGGAGCTGCCCGGCTTCATCGCCGCGTCGCCCGCCATGAAGCGGCTGCGCGCGGAGCTGGCACGCCTGTCCTCCAGCCGCGCCACCGTCATCGTCACCGGCGAGTCCGGCGCCGGAAAGGAGCTGGTGGCGCGGGCGCTCCACACGCTGTCCACGCGCGCCCAGCGGCCCTACGTGGCCTTCAACTGCGCCGCCGTGCCCAAGGAGCTCTTCGAGGGCCAGCTCTTCGGCTACCGGCGCGGCGCCTACACCGGCGCGGCCACGGACCACCCGGGCGTCATTCGCGCCGCGCATGGCGGCACCCTCTTCCTGGACGAGATTGGCGAGCTGCCCCTCGACGTGCAGCCCAAGCTGCTGCGCTTCCTGGAGAATGGCGAGGTCTTCCCCCTGGGCGAGATGCGCCCGGTGGAGGTGGACGTGCGGGTGGTGGCCGCCACGCACCGCGACTTGAGCCAGCTGGTGCGCGAGGGCCGCTTCCGCGAGGACCTCTACTACCGCCTGAACGTGGTGCCCGTGCGCGTGCCGCCGCTGCGTGAGCGCAGAGAGGACGTGGTGGCGCTGGCGCGGCACTTCGTGCGGCAGCTCACGCCGGAGGGACAGGACCCGCCCCAGCTCGCGCCGGACGCACTGGCGGCGCTGGTGGCACACCCCTGGCCCGGCAACGTGCGCGAGCTGCGCAACGTCATCGAGCGCTCCATGGCCTATGGCCCGCTGCCGGCGGTGCTGGGAGCCGAGCAGATGCGCATCGCGGGTTGAGGCCAGAGGAGTCAGAATCCCCAACCCGCGATGCGCTCCGCCCTGTTTCCCCACACCCCTGTGGGAATTCGCTGGAGGGAGGTCGCACTCCGGGCCGAGGAGGGGGGAAACCCCGACCCGGAGCGCCGCACTGCCAGTCCCTCTGAAAGAACACACCCGCGGGCCGGAGAGGGGGGAAGCTCCGACCCGGGGTGCCGGGGCCACCGAAGCGGCCACCAAACCAAAGTCTCGTGCGGCCGGTCTCTCGCGAGCACCGTCATGCACTGAGCACTCCTAAAGCACCCCGCGTGCCAGCCCGTGGATACCCCGTAGCCCCAAACGGAAATCATCCTTTGGGGTAGGTGCAGGGAGCAGGCATATCCAACGGATGAGGTGGGATATCCGAGCGACCCTTTCCGGATATGTCGGACACTGGAGAAAGTCCCCCTGCCGAGCAGCCTCGCTGATGGCCGGGGTGAAGTGGATGCAGGGGGTGGGGGGAGCAGGAGGAGCGGGAAGTGGGTTAAGGGGAGCGCGATGACACACGCCGCCTCGTCCCGCCGGTTCCAGCTCTTCAGCCTTGGGGTGCTCGCCTACACGCTGGCCGTGATTCTGTGGGGCGCCTTCGTCCGGGCCACGGGCTCGGGGGCGGGGTGCGGGGACCACTGGCCGGTGTGCAACGGCGAGGTGGTGCCGCGCGCGCCCACCGTGCAGACGCTCATCGAGTACACGCACCGGGTGACGAGCGGGCTGTGCCTGGTGCTGGCGGTGGCGCTGTGCGTCTGGGGGGTGAGGGCACACGCGAAGGGGCACCCGGCGCGGCGTGCGGCGGTGTGGGCGCTGGTGTTCATGGTGACCGAGTCGCTGGTGGGCGCGGGCATCGTCCTCCTGAAGTACGTGGCGGACAACGCGTCGGTGGGCCGGGCGGGATGGATGGCGGTGCACCTGGTGAACACGTTCCTCCTGGTGGGCGCGCAGTCCATGGTGGTGTGGTTCTCGCGCGGGCGCGCGTCGCTGACGCTGCGGGGACAGGGGCTGGTGGGCGTGCTGCTGGGCACGAGCATCGGGGCGATGATGCTCCTGGGCGTGAGCGGCGCGATTGCCGCGCTGGGCGACACGCTCTTCCCGTCGGAGAGCCTGGCGCACGGGCTGCGGCAGGACATGTCGGAGACGGCGCACCTGTTCATCCGGCTGCGGGTGCTGCACCCGGTGATTGCCGTGGCCACGGGCGCGCTGGTGGTGGTGGTGTCGCGGTGGGTGGCGCGGCTGCGGCCCTCGGAGGAGGTGCGGCGGGCGTCGACGGCCATCGTCATCCTCTACGCGGCGCAATTGTGCGCGGGCCTCGTGAACCTGGTGCTGCTGGCGCCGGTGTGGATGCAGCTGGTGCACCTGCTGCTGGCGGACTTCGTGTGGATGGCGCTGCTGCGCCTGTGCGCGTCCGGGCTGGCGTCCGACGCGCCGAGAGCCCTGCCCGTCTCCGAGGGCGCACCCGCGTCCACGGCCGGCACGGTGTAGCCCGGCTCAGCGCGACTCCGACTCCGCGCGCAGGCGCAGCCCCTTCGGTACCACCGCGCGCTCCACCGCTTCGAAGAGGGCGCTGGCGAGCAGCGCGAGCGCGGCGGCGGGGATGGCGCCTTCGAGGATGAGCCCCACGTCGTCCAGTCGGATGCCGGTGAGGATGGGCTGCCCGTAGCCACCCGCGCCGACGAGGGCACCGAGCGTAGCGGTGCCCACGTTGATGACGGCGGCGGTCTGGATGCCGGCGAGGATGGACGGCGCGGCCATGGGCAGCTCGATGCGCCACAGCCGCGCGCGGGACGGCAGACCGAGCGCCTCGGCGGACTCGCGGATCTCCAGGGGAATGCCGGAGAGCCCCGCCGCGGTGTTCCGGACGATGGGCAGCAGGCTGTAGAGGAACAGCGCGGCGATGGCCGGCCGCGAGCCGATGCCCAGCAGCGGAATCATCACCACCAGCAGCGCCAGCGAGGGCACCGTCTGGATGATGCCTGCGAGCCCGAGCACGGCCTGTCCCAGCCGGGGCCTGCGCGCGGCGAGCACGCCCAGCGGTATCGCCAGGGCCAGGGCCGCGAGCAGGGACACGGCCACGAGGAACAGGTGCTCGCGCGTGCGGCGCCAGATGCGCGCGGAGAGGCTCTCGCCGCGCACCTCGGCGGTGATGCCCAGGGTGCTCGCGAGGAAGTCGGCGGCCACCTGGGCCTCGGGGGTGCGCTCCAGCCGGGCGCGGGCGTTGAGCTTCACCATCTCCGCCTCGGACAGGCGGCCCTCCAGGCGTCGCAGCGCCGCGAGCGCGTCCGGGGCGCGGGACTCCAGGTCGGCGCGGTAGAGGAGCACGGCGTCGTAGGCGGGGAAGTGGTGCAGGTCGTCCTCGAGGACGCGCAGCCCGTACGCGGCGATCTCCGCGTCGGTGGAGTACAGGTCGGTGACCTGGAGGGCGCCGCTCTCCAGGCCACGGTAGGCCAGGTCGTGGTCGAGCCCGCGCACGTCGCGCTGGGGCAGCCGGTAGCGCTCGCGCAGGGCGGGCCAGCCGTCGGCGCGGTCCATGAACTCGTTGCTGAAGCCGAAGCGCAGCTCGGGGTGCGCGAGCAGGTCGGAGATGCGGCGGATGCCCAGGCGCTCGGCCTCGGCTTCCTTCATGCCCAGCGCGTACGTGTTGTTGAAGCCGAGGGGCGCGCTCAGGCGCAGGCCCTCCTCTTCCAGTGCTTCGCGGAGGGCCGCGTCGTCCGGCAGCTTGCGTCCGGAGAGCAGTTCCTGTCGCAGCGTCCCGGTGTACTCGGGGTAGACGTCGAGCTCGCCCCGTCGAAGTGCCTCCCAGAGCACGGTGGTGCCGCCCAGCTCGCGCCGGTGCACCGCGCGAGCCCCCGTGCTCCGAGCGAGCTGCGTCACCATGTCGCCGAGGATGACGGACTCGGTGAACTTCTTGGAGCCCACGCGCACGGTGGGCACGTCGTCACCGGAGCCCGGCGAGCCACCGCCGCACGCGGCCAGCACGAGTGTGAGCAAGAGTCCCCAGGCGTGTGAGCTCCGCGAAGCACTCACGCCACCACGCCTCCGCCCGGAACGGGCCGCTGTGCCTGGATGAACCGCGTGACGAACGGGTCCGCGGGCCGCGTCTCCAGGTCGGCGAGCCCGCCCTGTTGCACGACGCGCCCGTCGCGCATGAGCACGATGCCGTCTCCGAGAAACCCCGCCTCCGCGAGGTCATGCGTCACCAGCACCACCGTCTTCCGCAATCGGGCGAAGATGGCGCGCAGGTCCCCTTGCAGCTCGTGACGCACGAGCGGGTCCAGCGCGCCGAGCGGCTCGTCCAGCAGCAGCACGTCCGGGTCCAACATGAGTGAGCGCATCAGCGCCACACGCTGTCTCTGTCCGCCCGAGAGCTGCGCGGGGTAGCGCGCCAGTGCATCCGCGGGGAAGCGAGTCAGCTCCACCAGCGTCGCCAACCGTTCGCGGGTCCGCGCGGCCGGCCAGCGCAGGTGCCGGGCCATGAGCGTGACGTTCTCCTCTCCGCTGAGGTGCGGAAACAGTCCGCCTCCCTGGAGCGCATACCCCACCCGGTGGCGCACCGGCAGCAGCGCCTCCGTATCCCGAGGCAGAGGCTTTCCGTCGAACAGCACGCGCCCCGTATCCGGAATCAGCAGCCCATTGAGCAACCGCACCAGCGTGGACTTGCCGCAACCACTGGGCCCCAGCAGCACCGTGGTGCGGCCCGTGGGCAGGCGCAGACTCAGCGGATGCAGCGCCTGGGTGGCACCAAAGCGCTTGGATACGTCCTGCAGCTCGTACACGGGAGAGCGTCCTCCAGCGAGACAGGGAACAGCGAGCGCATCGTCGCACGACGAAGGCGGAAGGCCTCGAAGGTCAACGAGTCAGCGGAGCGAGGACACGTCGTTGCATGACACTGGCAGGAGAACCTCTCAGGGCAGCGAGAACGCGCCATTGCACGCCGCCGGGAACGGAGCCTCCGACTGCGGGAAGCTGCACGAAGCATAGAGCGCGCGGTCCTCCCACTCCGTCGCCGCCGCCCAGACCACGAGCGGCCCTCGCGCGGTGGGCGCGGTGAAGCGAGAGCAGCGCGCGGGTTGCCCCTCCAGGCGGCACGGCACCTCCTCCACGGGCCCGGAGCCCGGAAGCGCCTCCGCGAGCTCCGCCACGCCCTGGTCACGCCACCGCGCCGTCACATCCGTCCGAGCGGGCACATAGACATTCCACGCGAAGGAGGAGTCCCCGCATCGGATGCGCCCCGCGCGAGTGGTGGACGCCGCGAGCTGACACCCCTGAGGCACGGCCAGCGAACGCCACGGCAGGCGCGGCGGAACGAGCAGCGCCTCCGCGCCCAGCACATCGCCCTCGGGATTGCCGCGAGACGCGACGTACTCGAGCAACTCCAGGCAGCGAGCCAGCAGCGGTCTCGCATTGCCCCGCGCGACACACCCGAGCCCCCGCAGCCGCCCAGCCTGCACGGTGACGGCGGAGGAGTAGCCTCCCGCCCTGCACTCCCCCTCCGTGCTCGCGCCGCCGTCCGCGCCCCGACACACCGCGAAGCGAGTCGACGGCCACGAGCTTCCCGCGAGCGGCAGCTCTCCCGACACCTCCACCACGTCCTCCCTCCCGAAGCGCGCGGTGATGCGCTCCCGCGCCTGGGTGAGCACATCGGCGAGGCTCCCGGTCTCCACCTCGGTGAGCCACACCGACACGTCCCCGCAGCGGTAGGTGCGCGACTCGGCGCTGTCGGGGACGGACGTGCACCCCTCGAAGAGGGCGCGGGCCTCCGGAACGAAGGGGCCCGCGGGGGTGGAGCCCTCGGGTGACACGGGAGGCACCCGGGGCACGGGCGCCGAGCACGCGCACAACGCGCCCAGCAGGTACACAGGCCACAGCCTCGCAGCGGTCCACATGGGGCCGGGATAGGCGCCACCGCGAGGCCCGTCAACCGGCCCGTCGCCCCGAGCGACAGGCGTCGTACACAGTCCCGGGCCTCAGGCCGCCACGGCCTCGGTGATGCTGAGCGCGGCCGGCGTATGGATGACACGCGAGAGCCGCAGCCCGGCCTGGGCGAAGAGCTTCCCGAACTCCTCCGCCGTGCGCTCGCGCCCTCCTGGCAGTGACGCCAGCATCATCACGTCCAGCACCTTGCCTCCATGCGGCCCGTTCCCTGGGGGAATGACGGTGTCCACCACCAGGACGCGCCCGCTCTCCGTCATGGCCTCGCGGCAGTTGCGGAGGATGCGGACGCAGACCTCGTCGCTCCAGTCATGGAGGATGCGCTTGAGCACGTACGCGTCCGCGCCCGAGGGCACTGACTCGAAGAAGTCACCCTCCACGAGCTCGCAGCGCTCCGCGAAGCCCGCCTCGGAGATGCGCGCCTCGGCGAGGACGTGGCGGTGGTCGAAGAGCACGCCGCGCACATGGGGCGCGGCCTTGAGCACCTCGACGAGGAACCCGCCATGGCCACCGCCCACGTCCACCACGCGGCGCAGCGGCGTGAAGTCATACGCCCCCGCGATGGGGCCGTTCTCCAGCGCGGACAGGCTGGACATGCCCCGGTGGAAGATGGCCCCCTGAGTGGCATCCCGCTCCAGGTAGTCGAAGAAGGGCGCGCCGAAGATGCGGGTGAAGGGGTCCTTGCCCGTGCGCACCGTGTCCACCAGCTCGCCAGCGGGCAGCCAGAAGATGCGCTGCGTGAGCATCAGCGCGGCGCTGCGCAGCGAGCCCGGCGCATTCGTCCGCAGCAGGTCGGCGGAGGGCGTGAGCGAGAAGCGGCCGGCATTGTCCTCGGAGAACACCTCCACGCTCGCCAGCAGGCGCAGCACCCGGTACAGCGACCGGGCATCCACGCCCAGTTCCTCCGCGAGCGACGCGGCACTCCGGGGGCCCTGCTCCAGCCGGTCGGCCACGCCCAGCTCCGCCGCGGCGGACAGCGCGGCGGAGTAGATGAAGCCGAAGCCGAGGTCGACAATCCGCTGCGCGGGATGCACGGTGGGTGAATTCATGCGCGGCATTCTCGTTCGGGCGCCACCCGCGAGGTCAATGTCGGAAAACACCCACCGTGAACTCCATTCCGCGGTGATGCCTGTCAGTCGAGCGCCCGCTCCAGGCTCTTGCCGCGCCCCACCTGGCGGTCGATGACGTTGCTGGTGCGGTTGAGCAGGAGGCCGAACGCGGCATCGGCCCGGTACGTGTCCATGCCGTCTCCCACGAAGTCCAGCCCCTTCTCCTGGTCCTCGACGACGCGCGAGATGAAGGCCTTGTCGAACTCCTTGCCCTCCTTCTCCCGCACCTCGTTCAAGTCCTCCTGGGCATCGCCGATGGCCTCATCCAGGCGCTGGTCCGCGCCCTCCATGCGCTCCTCGTAGCCCTCCTGGATGCCGGCGCTGCCGGAGCCGCCGACGCCCTCCCCTTCTTCTCCCGCGGGCCCGGCCAGGTCGATGGCGGCAATCTCCAGGGACTGCGTGTCCGCCCAGGTCCGCAAGTCATTCAGGTGCTTGCGGTGGTCCGCGACGAGCTGCCGGGCGAAGCGGCGCACCTGCGGGTTCTGGGAGCGCTGGAGCGCCATCTCCCCGAGGGCAATCTGCTTGGCGTCGAAGAGCACGAGCTGGCCCACGTACAGCTCCCGGTCCGCCGCGGCCTCGCCGATGCGGCGCTCCTGCTTGCGCGAGTCATCCGCGTGGGCGGCGCAGCCCACCAGAAGGCCCATCATCAGCGCGGCCGTCAGGCCCACCGCGCCAATACCCCTGCCGAGGATTCCAGCCATGTGCACCTCCAGACGAAGCGATGTCCGAAGGTGGGCGCACGCCTGTCCGCGTCGCAAATGCACCGCGCCTGTCTGGGCCTCCCCGTGGGGCAGCGGGAAGCCGCCGGAACTCGCACCGCTCGTCCGCCCGCCCGCCGCGCCAGGGAGGAACCCGCGAGGCACGAGCCCCGACAGGGATGAGAGGCGCCGTGCTGTTCCCCCTGCGTGTGCGAGGACCGGCACGGACAGCATCGGCTCGCCTCCCGGCCAGTACGTTCTGCTTGACCGGAACCCGGGGACCTATAAATAGTTCATCCGGATTGACGGATTGAGCCCTTCGGCATGAACACCGCGCCCGCCATACTCGGCTGGATGACGTCGCTGGCCGACCCGACCCGGGTGCGCCTGCTGCGCCTGGTGGAGCGGCACGAGCTGACGGTGGTGGAGCTGTGCGCGGTGCTCCAGTTGCCCCAGTCCACGGTGAGCCGGCACCTGAAGGTGCTGGCGGACGACGGATGGGTGGACTGGCGTCCGGAGGGGACCAGCCGCCTGTACCACATGGCGGTGGACGGGCTGCCTCCGGCGGCGCGGCGCCTGTGGACGCTGACGCGCGAGCAGATGTCCCAGGCCATCTCGGCGGAGCAGGACGACCAGCGGCTGACCTCCGTGCTCGCCGAGCGGCAGAGCCGCAGCCAGGCCTTCTTCTCCAGCTCGGCGGGCAAGTGGGACAAGCTGCGCCGCGAGCTGTTCGGCGAGCGCTTCGACGTGCTCGGCCTGCTGGCGCTGCTGGACCCGACGTGGCGCGTGGGCGACCTGGGCTGCGGCACGGGGCAGACGTCGGAGATGCTGTCGCCGTACGTGCGGCGGGTCATCGCGGTGGAGTCCTCCGCGGCCATGTTCAAGGCGGCGAAGGCGCGGCTGGGGAACCTCTCCAACGTCGAGCTGCACCGCGGGGATTTGAACGCGCTGCCCCTGGATGACGGGACGCTGGACGTGGCGCTGCTGCACCTGGTGCTGCACCACGTGGCGGAGCCGGCGGCCGTGCTGGCGCAGGCGGCGCGGGCGTTGGTGCCGGGCGGGCGCGTCCTCATCATCGACATGCAGCGGCATGAGCGCCGCGAGTACCAGCACCAGATGGGCCATGTCTGGCTGGGCTTCGAGCCGGAGCAGTTGACGGGCTGGCTCACGGACGCGGGCTTCACCGGCGTCCGCATCCACCCCCTCCCCGCGGACCCCGCGGCCAAGGGCCCCGCGCTGCTGTCCGCCGTGGCGGTCCGTGAGAAGTGAAGAAGAACCCTGAACCCGCAGCTTTCAACCGGAGTCAACGATGAGCACTGCGCTGAAGACGAAGACGGAGACGGCGGACCGGCCGGCCTTCAAGGTGAAGGACCTGAGCCTCGCCGAGTGGGGCCGCAAGGAAATCATGCTGGCCGAGGACGAGATGCCCGGCCTGATGGCGCTGCGCGCCCGCCATGGTCAGACGAAGCCGCTGAAGGGCCTGAAGATCATGGGCTCGCTGCACATGACGGTGCAGACGGCGGTGCTCATCGAGACGCTGTCCATCATGGGCGCGGACGTGCGTTGGTGCTCGTGCAACATCTTCTCCACGCAGGACCACGCGGCGGCGGCCGTCGTGGTGGGCCGTCCGGAGACGGGCGGTACGCCGGAGAACCCCAAGGGCATCCCGGTGTTCGCGTGGAAGGGCGAGAACCTGGAGGAGTACTGGTGGTGCACCGAGCAGTCGCTCATCTGGCCGGACGGCTCGGGCCCGGACCAGATTGTCGATGACGGCGGCGACGCGACGCTGCTGGTGCACAAGGGCCTGGAGTTCGAGAAGGCCGGCAAGGTTCCGGACTTCAACGCGGCGACGGAGCCCGAGGAGTGGGGCGTCATCCTGGGCCTGCTGAAGGACCTGCAGAAGCGTGACGCGAAGCTGTGGCAGCGCGTGGCGCCGAAGATTCGCGGCGTGAGCGAGGAGACGACGACGGGCGTGCACCGCCTGTACGACATGCAGAAGGCGGGCACGCTGCTGTTCCCGGCCATCAACGTCAACGACAGCGTCACCAAGAGCAAGTTCGACAACCTGTACGGCTGCCGTCACTCGCTGGTGGACGGCCTGAACCGCGCCACGGACGTGATGCTGTCGGGCAAGGTGGCGATTGTCTTTGGCTACGGCGACGTGGGCAAGGGCTGCGCGCAGGCGTTCAAGGGCCAGGGCGCGCGCGTCATCATCGCGGAGATCGACCCCATCTGCGCGCTCCAGGCGGCGATGGAGGGCTACCAGGTCGACACGATGGACAACTGGGTGGACAAGGCGGACATCTTCATCACCGCCACGGGCAACCGGGACATCGTGACGGCGGCGCACATGGCGAAGATGAAGGACAAGGCCATCGTCGCGAACATCGGCCACTTCGATAACGAAATCGACATGGCGGGGCTGAAGAAGGTGCCGGGCATCAAGTGCACCAACATCAAGCCGCAGTACGACATGTGGACGTTCCCGAGCGGCAAGAGCGTGCTCATCCTGGCCGAGGGCCGTCTGTTCAACCTGGGCTGCGCCACGGGTCACCCGAGCTTCGTGATGTCCACGAGCTTCACGAACCAGTGCCTCGCGCAGCTGGAGCTGGCGGCGAACCTGAAGTCGTACGAGAAGAAGGTGTACACGCTGCCCAAGCGGCTGGACGAGGAGGTGGCGCGGCTGCACCTCGACAAGCTGGGCGTGAAGCTGACGAAGCTCACCCCGGACCAGGCCTCGTACATCGGCGTCTCCGCCGAGGGCCCGTTCAAGCCGGACCACTACCGCTACTAAGCGGAAGCGTGGGTTGAGGTGACAAGGCCCGGGTCGCCCGTGTGTGGCGGCCCGGGCCTTTGTGTTCCTGGGGCGGCGTTGAATTCGACAATGCCGCTGTGTTGCAATGCGAGAACGCAAGGCTGAACGCATGCAGATCGCACTCAACACGACCCAGATGCAGGCTGGCCTCACCGTCGCCACCGATAAGGAGGCCCGTGACCACTGCGTCGTGGTTGTGAAAGGAACGTTCGAGACAAGCTCTCAAGGGGAAATGACTCTCGCCCGGCAGCAGCAGCCGCTCGTCGAGACGGATGAGCACCACGGAGCCCCCGCGACCACCAGCATCCGTTACGAATGCGATTTCGCGCTCGAAAAGCCGCTGACCGACGTCATCGTCGTCGGCAAAGCCGTCTCGCCCTCTCGCCAGCAGGTGAAGCAACTGGCCGTCAGGCTTGAAGTGCAGGGCCGGAAGAAGGACCTCCTGGTTTTCGGAGAGCGGTGCTGGGTTCGCTCCATCGGAAGTGTGTTCCCTTCGGCCCCCGTCCCCTTTGTCGAGATGCCATTGACCTTTGAGCGCGCATTTGGAGGCTTGGACGAGAGCCGGGGACCAGGGCGCGCGGCTGTGGAACAGCGGAATCCCGTGGGCGTTGGGTTTCATCCCCACCGCGATGCGGTCCAGATCGAAGGCACACCTGTTCCAAACCTGGAGCGCCCGGGGCAGACGCTCTCCTCACCCCGAGACCGGCCAGAGCCGATTGGCCTTGGGTGTGTAGGACGTGCATGGACGCCGCGCATTTCCCATGCAGGCACCTATGACGCACGCTGGCGTGATGAGAGAGCGCCGTTCCTCCCCGCGGACTTCGACTCGCGGTATTTCCAGTGTGCACCCGCCGATCAGCAGTTCACACACTTTCGTGGAGGCGAGCTCATCCGGTGTGTGAACATGGCTGCTGAGCCGGTCGTGCAATACGTCATCCCTTCTCTGCACGTCCCCATCAGGTTCCGCTTCCTGGATCGAGAGGTAGACCAGTTGGGTGTGCTCGACACCGTCGTACTCGAGCCTCACCTTGCGCGAGCCATGCTCGTGTGGCGCGCGAGCGTGCCCCTGGGAAAGAAGCTCAACACGCTCCTGGAGATCTTCGTGGGAGAGCCGCCACGCACCCGACTGGGGCAGCCCGTGCACTATCGGAATGGCAAGCCGGTGTTTCGCGGGCTGGAGGAGGCAATCCGGTGGCTTCGTAGGACCCGAGGTGGCCGGTGATGGGGGCGCCACCGGTCTATATCCGCGCCGTGGGGATGGCGTGCCCCGTGGGATTGCGCTGGGCTCCCGCGTGCGCGGCCTTGCGCGCGGGAATCTCGCGGAAACAGGTCTCGCCTTTCGTGGACAACCATGGGCGAGAGATCGTCATCTCGCATCTGAGTGACCTTCTCGACCTCAAGTCGACCCCGACACAGCGGTGGCTCTTCTTCCTGACCCACGCACTCCAGGAGCTCCTCGAGCAGGTGGGCGCTGCAGTATTCCAGCGGCTCCCGCTGTTGGTCGCGTTGCCAGCACCTCGGCAGGGCAAGCCCTACTCCACGGACTTTCTCGCCCAGGAACTGTCGGTACGCCTGGAGGTCCAGATCGATCCGCGCCGGGTACGCGTTTTCACCGAAGGCGCCTATGGAGGCTATGCCGCGCTCGCAGCCGGTCGCGAGATGCTCCGCCGCCGAGAGTCCCCGGAATGCGTGGTCGCTGGAGCGGAGTCAATGATGTGTGCTCGCACGCTGCTTCGGCTGGCCACGAAGCGTAGGCTGCTGACAGAGGACAACTCCGATGGAGTCATTCCTGGCGAGGCCGCCGCTTGCGTGATGCTCTCTTCACAGAAGCAGGCACTGGCAGTCATTCGAGGCATGGGGTTCGGGAAAGAGCCTTCTTCTCTCGAAAATGACGTGCCGTTGCGAGCCGACGGGCTGACGGCCGCGACACGAGCCGCATTGGAAGAGGCACAGCTCGCACTACACGAGATGGCCTTTCGCTTTTCCGATGCGGCAGGGGAGAGCTTCTACTTCAAGGAGCAGGCCCTATTGCTCTCCCGGGTGCTGCGAGAACGGAAGGCGGAGTTCCCTCTCTGGCTGTGCTCCGAGTCCCTCGGTGACACCGGGGCGGCGACGGGACTTTGCGGCCTGGGCTGGGTCATCGCGAGCTGGGCTCGCCGTTATGCGCCAGGACCGCGGGCCATTGGATTCGCCGGAAACGAGCAAGGCGGACGTGCGGCAGTAATCATCGAAGCCTCGGAGTAGTCCATCCTGGCCCTCCAGACTGCCCCACCTGCGACTTCACGCCAGACGATGGCCGAAGAAGTACCGTTCACCATCGCGGTACCGCGCACGTTCGGGACTGTCGAGGAAGTCCTCGATGATGGCCGCCGCGGATAGCGGCTGAAGCACTTCATGCTGGTAGAAGCCGGAGCAGTCGACGCCAGTCCAAGCCTCGAACTTGTGACGCATCTCCTCATGGAACTGCTTGTCCCGGAGGTCGTCCAACATCCGCTGACAGATATTGTCGACACCCACGACATTGCCGCGAAAGACCACCACATCGTCTGTACCCAGAAGCCCCTTCAACTCCTCGTATCGACTTCTGGCCACGCGACAATAGGTTTCAGCACCCTCCTCATCATCCTCCGTCGGAAAGTCATTGAGTACCCCGGGCTTCTCCTCCATCAATCTGCTCATCCACTCCGCGATGCTCCATGCATCTTCACTGAAGTGGTACTTCCGGTATTGCTCAATCAAGCCGGGAACAGCCGATAGGCTGCCCCAGTAGCAGAGCGCCTCCGCGTATACGAATCGCATGACGGAGTCGCTGCAAGCCGGCAGGATCTCGTCACGAACCCGGGCCAGCGTTTTCGAATCCCCGGCATCCCCAAGGAGTGCAACGTAATCGCCCCTGCGTACCCAGTCATCCGCGGCAGCCACTCGCGTCGGGAGCTCTGTCACCCGACGGAAATCTCCCTTCTTGGCTGCTGCGACAAGCATGTCCAGGTCCAACCACTTCTGGTGATCAGGAAGCGTGCGGTCAACCTCCATCAATGGGTAGGCATGATAGCCCTTGTTCGTCCAGCGGCGCCTCTTGATGATGGTGTCTGGCATGTCTCAAATACCCAGCATCGCTCGTCGGCTGGTCAATTCGTCGTTATTCCATTTGTCGAGGAGCAGGTCGGCCTCAATGCAGTTCTTGCAGAGCTGTGCGTTCGCCACCGTGTTGTTTTCAGAGGTGGGGCAACCACCAGCGGACCGGGGAGTCCGGTGATCGATCTGTAGAGCCTTGTCGATCCTTCGCTGATTCCAACCTGGGGTACTCAAGAGCATGGCTTCGGTAGCCGCCGGATTGCCCAGCACGTTCCTCGCGAGTTCATCTACGTTTTGAGGCACTCCGAACTGCCTGCGCAGTTCTTGCTTCCTGCGAGTGCGGACTCCCTTGACGTTCTTATGAGCTTCCACAGACGTGGTGACCCGATAGACATCACAAGGGGGATCGGACTTTCTCTCCTGCTTCCCCGCGTTGGGGCAATTTCCCTGACTACAGGGCAGAGCCGCGAGCTCTCCGGATCGCGCCTGCGCCGTCGCGGTAGGAGCGCCAGAGGCATCTTTCTCATCGAGCTGGTACCACTCACGGAATGAAAAGGCTTCCCGTGTCTTACCGTTCGGAAAGCTCTTGGACATGGCCGCCGTGCAGCCGGGTTGCCAGCAGCAGGGGCACAAGTCCTCCTTCGTATCCGAGAGCGCCAGGAGCGCCATCTCCTCCATTTCCGTGAAGGGGGGCGTCGAGCCGGGATAGCTGGCATGATT
Organism: Pyxidicoccus fallax; assembly: GCF_012933655.1. Lineage (GTDB taxonomy): Bacteria > Myxococcota > Myxococcia > Myxococcales > Myxococcaceae > Myxococcus > Myxococcus fallax. The sequence continues at coordinate 18,258 of NZ_JABBJJ010000239.1, forward strand.
CGACGTCATCAAGTCGAGATGGCGAGTAACATTCTTGCCCTCGACCTTGACGTCCATCGACCAACTGTTGAAGTAGGCCTTCCCCGTAATGGTGTGGCTGGCCACACTCCCGCCGAAGTTACGCGTAGCGGCCTCATTTCCCAGGGGTGATGACTTGAAGAAACTCTGGTCCTTGAGAGCCAGGGGTTTACCGTCCACGGTAACGCTCTTGCTCCCCTTCTTCAGGTCTTTGGAAAACGCGGAGTTGGGATAAGGCACGGGAACAGGGCCCGCGGGTGGTGGGGGTGGGCTCAGGCATACATCAGGAAAGGCAGCAATCAACTTGCCGTCTCCAGCCTCGCGCGAGATGGCCATTCCGTTAGCGAAGACCTTCATGCTCCCCCTACCAGTCAGGCTTCATTCGGACGACAGGGCACCCCATGCCCTAAGCCATCATGATTCTAACTTCAGTCGTGGCGACAACCAAGCCGTGGAGCTACCCACCCATAGGGAGTCAGCACTATTGAGTCAGGAACCTGCAGGGATGCGCGAGCAACTGAGGGCCATGTGCGCTGGCGGCCGGCAGGAAGCCGGACTCAGCTCCCGCCACCGTCCCTCGGCACCGGTCGCTGCTTCCCGTAGGCCTCTTCCAGAATCGCGTCGCTCTTGAGGCTGCTCGCCTTCGCGGCCTCCACGTCCAATCCCTCACCGTGCCCACGACCCTGCCCCTCGAACACGACCGTCGGGCCATCGAACGACGCCGTCCGCGGGCACGACGGCAGCTTCAGCCCCGAGCGCACCAGCTCACACGGTACCGAGTGCCCCGACTCGAACGTCGCCTCTCCCTCCGAGCGCGAGAGCAGATACCGCGCCCGTCCACCCTCGAACCGCAGTGACACCGGCGCGCCCCCGAGCAGCCGCTCCAGCTCCGCGCGCGAGCGCGCCTCCCTCCAGGGCTCATCCCCGCCCTGCGAGAACAACAACCATTCCTTCCACTTCAGCGGCGCCAGCCCCACCGCCTTCGCCTCCTCGGACCGCACACGCACGGTGCCTCGGAAGGCCTGACAGTGCGTGGTGTCACAGACGGGCCGCCCCGCGTGACGGCTGTGCTGCTCGTTGTGCGCCACCACCCGTGCCAGCGCCACGCGCGCCTCGCCCTTCAACGTCACGTCCTCCGCCGCCACCACGCCCGCCGTGTACTGCAACCGCGTGGTGCGAAACACGAAGTCCGAGCCCCGCCGCGCCTTCATCGCGCTCGGTGTCGTCGGCACGCCCGGTGGCGGCCGGTATGCCGGAGCCGGCGACCAGCTGAAAACACCCGCGTAGTCCCGCCCCTCCTCCAGCTTCGGAAACCGCACCCGCCACGGCGCCCCCAGGCACACCGCCGCGCCACCCGACGCGAGCCCCTCCAGCCGCGTC
>NZ_JABBJJ010000023.1 GCF_012933655.1 Pyxidicoccus fallax
CGCCCCGCCAGCCCTCCCGCCATCACCCATCCGGAGAGGAGCGCGATGGCCACGAGCACTCCCGCCACGCCCGCCACCGCCCAGGGCAGCGCGCTTCCCGCGGAGGTCCGGGCGAGGAAGCCCGCCCCGAGCGCCAGCCCCACCCCGAGGTAGAGGCCATGGCCCAGGAGGATGAGCACCTTGCGCACGGCGATGACGCCGACGCCCTCGCCCAGCGGCACGCCGCAGCGGGAGCGCAGCAGCACCGGCTTCATCGTCTCCGCCAGCAGCGCGCCGGCGGGCAGGCCGAGAGCGAGTGACTCGACGCCCGCGCGGAGGCAGACGAGCCTCCAGGCTTCCGCGCGCCGGCCCATGGCGGCCAGCAGCCGGCTCCATGCGTGGCCATCCAGCACCAGGGAGACGCCGTAGGGCACCAGGGCCAGCAGCACCACCGGCCCCAGCCGCGCGACTTCGGCCCAGGCCCGCGCCAGGTCCGCGTCCCGGAAGGTGATGAAGAGACAGCCCGCCGCGACAGCGAGCCCCAGCGCGTACAACACCTTCGCGTGCCGGGCCCGGGCGTGGCGGGAGTCCGCGCCGGTGACGCGCCCGGGCCCGTACAGCGCCTTCTCGCGGTCGGCCCGCGCGTGGCGGGCCTCCGCGCCGGGCATGGGGCCTGTCAGGTGGACTTCGGAGTACCCGCTTCCGTGGGTCATGCGCGGGCACCCTAGAGAGCCCACGTGACGGCACGGCCGCGCCCTCGTGGCGGCGCGTGACATCTCCATGCCGCCCACGCCAACACCACCCCCGCGGCCCGGAGCCCCCTTTCGAATTTCCGGAGCCTTTTTTCACCCCGCGTCCCAGGCGCAACTCCGCGCCGTCACAGGGGTTTATTGGGGCCGATGCAAGAAAATGTAGGCATGAAGCAACCATGAACCTGCATGTACGACAATGCGAATGAGGGTTGCACTTCGGCCCTCATCCACTCACTCCCCCTCACCCCATCGGAGCAAACCATGAGCGCCATCTCCAAGCTGTCCGCGGGTCCGTCGCTGGCTTCCTTCCGTTCCATCGGCTCCGAGATGAAGGCCGGCGAGGCTGGCAAGCTCCCGGGTCAGGAGACGGCGGAGAACGCGCTGAAGGCGCTCAGCCAGAACCCCATCCTCCGCTCGCTGCTGGGCGAGAGCGCCTTCGAGGGCGTGAAGGGCGCGGGCAAGGCGGAGAAGGCGGGCGCGGCCGGCCAGGCGAAGCCGGAGGAGGCCCTGTCGAAGATTCTCGACACCCTCAAGCAGCTGGTGAGCGTGCTGCAGACGCTGGCCGGTCAGAAGCCCGGTGAGGGCGCCCAGGGCCAGCAGCAGGCCGGGGGTCCCCAGGCTCCGCAGCAGCAGGCCGGTGGCGCCGAGGCCCCGCAGGGCGCCGGGGCGCCGCAGCAGGCCGGGGGTCCCCAGGCTCCGCAGGGCGCCGAGGCCCCGCAGCAGGCCGGTGGCGCCCAGGCTCCGCAGGGCGCCGGTGGCGTCGCCGAGGAGGAGGACGAGAAGGACCCCCTCAAGAAGCTGCTCAAGGCGCTGCAGCAGATCGTCGAGACGCTCGGCAAGCTCATGCAGTCGCTGGGCGCGCAGGGCGGCGCCGGCCCGGGCCCGGGTGCTGGCGGCGCGGCGCCGGCCGCGGCGGCCTGAAGCCCCCCTTCCTCATGAAGTCAGGCGGCCCGCCACCCTCCCAGGGGTTGGCGGGCCGTCGTGCATGCGGAGCACGCCTTTCCGCGCTCAGCTCCGGATGAAGCCCCGCTTGAGGCGCTCCAGCTCCGCGCTGAGCTTCTTCATCTCGTCCGTCTGCTCCACATCGAGGCCGCTCTCGCGCAGCGTCGTCGTCAGCTGGGAGCGGAAGACCTCCACCAATGACGCCGTGGCCGGAGAGCCCGTGGCCTGGAGCTGACCGCCCAGCTGCGAGAGCACGTCATTCAGGGCCAGCGTCACCTTGCGCACCTCCGCCTCGAGCTGCTCGCGCGACAGCCGTCCCGGCTCCTTCGCGGCGCGCGTCAGCTCCTGCAGGGACTTGAGCAGCGATTCCACGTCCTGTGCCATCCGGTGCGCCTCCCCATCCCAGCGGTGGGGCGCAGCCTACTCCCTTGTCCAAGCCCAGGCACCAGACCGGGGTGCTCCACACCCATGTGCCTGGACGAAAGCCACGTGCTTGCATTCGTGACGAAGTCGCTGATACTTTCTTCATCACCCGAACGAAGCCAGAAGCGTTCGCGGCGGGGATGGGGTGGGTACCCGGAGGCGCAGCGGCCGGACCGGGCACGCGTCAGAGTTGTTCTCCTCTGATGCAGTGCGTCCAGGGTGACGCATCGCGCAACGCAGACCTCGGCTCACAGCGGTGGTGCATTTCTTCGTCGTAAGTACGAAGTCATCCAGCAGTGGAGGGGACACAGCTATGCAGCGTGACAAGCGTTTCGCGTGGGCGTGGGCGGCCGCCGGGGTAGTTGCAATCACAGGCCTCCTCGGGGCGTGCGACCCGGAGGATGACGACCCGGCGCCGGCGCCCACGCCGGACGCGGGGACCCGGGCGGACGCGGGCACGCAGCAGCCGACGGACGCGGGCACCCAGACGGACGCCGGGACGCGGGCGGACGCGGGCACGGACGCCGGGACGCAGACGCCGACCGACGCGGGCACGGACGCGGGCACCCAGACGCCCACCGACGCCGGCACCGAGACGGACGCGGGCACGGAGACGGACGCGGGCACCGAGACCGACGCCGGGACGGAGACCGACGCGGGCACCCCGACGGTCGTCGTGGTGGACGGGAACTGGTTCCCGAGCGGCTACTTCGGCTCCAACAACAGCGCCGAGGCGGGGAACATCAAGGAGGACCCCTGCCCCGGCTCCAGGCCCGAGGGGGCCCGCGGCTCCTGCCACCGCTTCACCTGGACTCCCAGCAACGGCGAGGCCTGGGCCGGAGTCATCTGGCAGTACCCGGCGAACAACTGGGGTGCCGAGGACGGCTTCGCGGTCCCCTCCTGGGCCACCTCCGTGTCCTTCACGGCCTGGGGCGCCTCGGGTGACGAGGCCGTGGACTTCCTCGTCGGCATCGGGGCCCCGGACGCGGATGGCTTCGAGAGGAAAGAAGCCTTTCGCCTCACCCCGGAGCCGAAACAGTACACAATCGACGTCAGCCGCGTTCGAGGGAGCCTGGTGGTGGGTGGCTTCGGCTGGGTGTCAGGAGCGGGTGGAAAGACGGCTCCGGTCGTCTTCTACGTCGACGACATCCACTGGCACTGAGCCCTCCTGCCCCATGCCCGCGGCGGAATGGAGCGTGTGAGGACGATGCGAGTGGGAACGGCGGAGACGGTCGACGCGGCGGGGATGCGGGCGCAGAACAGCAGCCTCCTGCTGAACATGATCTGGCGCGAGCGGCAGATTTCCCGAGCGGAAATCGCGCGGCGGACGGAGCTCAGCCCGTCCACCGTGTCTGCCATCGTCGCGGACCTGGAGCACTCCGGCCTGGTGCGCAACATCGGCGCCGGGGTGTCCCGGGGCGGCCGCCGTCCCACCCTCATCGGCTTCTGTGACGACGCGTACAGCATCGTCGGCGTGGAATTGGGCGCCACGCACGTCACCGCCATCCTCACGGACCTGCGCGGACGCGTGCGCGTGCACCGGCACGCCCCCCAGGCGGTGCGCGACGACCCGAAGAGCACCCTGCAGAAGGTGAAGGAGCTGGTGCAGGAGTGCCTGGAGGCCGAGCGCGTGCCGAAGCGCTCCGTGCTGGGCATGGGCGTGGCCGTGCCGAGCCCCGTCCACCCGTCCGCCCCGGGCAAGCTGTCGCCTCTCATCGTGCCGGCGTGGCGCGACTACGACGTGCAGGAGTGGCTCAAGTCCGCCTTCGGCATGCCGGTGCTCGTGGACAACGACGCGAACCTCGGCGCGCTGTCGGAGTGCTACTGGGGCGCGGGCGTGGGCGGCGAGGACCTGGCGTACATCAAGCTGGCCACGGGCATCGGCTGCGGCTTCATCATCCACGGGGACGTCTACCGTGGCTCGGGTGGCACCGCCGGTGAGATTGGCCACATCGCGGTGGACTCGTCCGGCCCGCAGTGTGTCTGCGGGCTGCGCGGCTGCCTCGTCACCCTCATCGGCAGCGTGCCGCTGGTGGAGCGCGCGCGGGAGCTGATGGGCACCAAGGGCCGGCGCGCGCCCACCGTGCGCGAGCTGGTGGAAGGCGCGCGCGCGGGCGAGCAGGCCGCGCGACAGGTCATCGACAGCCTGGGGCACTACCTGGGCATCGCCGTGGCCGGTCTCTTGAACCTGCTCAACCCCGCCATCGTCGTGCTGGGCGGGGAAATCTCCTCGGTGGGAGACCTCTTGCTGGACCCCTTGCGCACCTCGGTGCGCAAGCGGGCGCTGTCCACCTCCATGGCGGAGACGCGCATCGTCACCTCCGCGCTCGGGGACAAGGCCATCGCCGTGGGCGCGGCCACCCTCGTGCTCCAGGCCGCGCTGCGCAACCGCTCTCTCTTCCCACTCCAACACGTTGGAAGGACCGCATGACCCGAACCCGTCTCCTCCCGTGGCTCGCGGCCATGGGAACCCTCGTCGCGTGCGACCCGGCGGCCCACCGCAACCAGAAGCCTGACGCGCCGCCGCCCTCCACCACTCCCCAGCCGAGCACCGAGTGGGAGCTGGTGTGGCAGGACGAATTCGAAGGCCCCGAGGGCACCCCGCCCGCCACCGAGCGCTGGCGGCACGACGTGGGTGGAGACGGCTGGGGCAATGCCCAGCTCGAGTTCAACACGGACCGGACGGAGAACGCCGCGCTGGACGGCGATGGCCACCTGGTCATCACCGCGCGCAAGGAGCGCTACGGCACCCGGGACTACACCTCCGCGCGGCTCACCACGAAGGGCCGCTTCGAGCGCGCCTACGGCCGCTTCGAGGCGCGCCTCCAGATGCCGGTGGGTCGCGGCATGTGGCCCGCCTTCTGGCTGCTGGGCGCGGACATCGACGAGGTGGGCTGGCCGCAGTGCGGTGAAATCGACATCCTGGAGTACCGCGGCCAACTGCCGAGCATCATCCGCGGCTCGCTGCACGGCCCGGGCTACTCCGGCGGCAACAACATCGGCCTGGAGCACGTCGTCGCCGGCGCGAAGCTCAACGAGGACTTCCACGTCTACGCGGTGGAGTGGGAGCCGGAGCGCATCCGCTGGCTGCTGGACGGCAAGGTCTTCTTCGAGGCCACGCCCAAGAGCCTGCCCGCCGGCAAGCAGTGGGTGTACGACCATCCGCACTTCATCATCCTCAACCTCGCGGTGGGCGGTAACTTCGTGGGGCCGCCGGACCGGACCACCGTCTTCCCGCAGCAGCTGAAGGTGGACTACGTCCGCGTCTACGCGAGGCCGGAATGAGCCGAGCACTCTGGCTGCTGCCCGCGCTGCTGCTGGCGGCGTGCTCGTCCGAGCCACGCCCGCGCGCCCCGGGCGTGCTGTTCGTGTCGGTGGAGCAGCGCAGCGCCTGGGTGCGAAACTTCAATCCGGTGTTCGCCGGCGCGGGCTCGCGCTGGCCCACGCGCGCGGGCGTCTATGAGTGCATGGAGGTGTTCCTCCCCTCCACCGGCCAGTGGACGCCGTGGCTGGCCACGGGGCACGCCTGGTCCGAGGACCACCACACGCTGCGCTTCACGCTGCGCGACGGCGTGCGCTGGTCCGACGGCCGGCCCTTCACGGCCGAGGACGTGGCCTTCACCTTCCAGCTCCTCAAGAAGCACCCGGCCCTGGACGCGGGCGGCGCGTGGCGCTTCCTGGAGGACGTGCGGCCCGAGGGGCCCCTCACGGTGGCCTTCCGCTTCTCGCGCGTCTACATCCCCGGCTTCGCCGAGCTGGCGCACCAGCCCATCATCCCCCAGCACATCTGGAAGGACGTGGCGGACCCGGTGACGTTCACCAACCCGGACCCGGTGGGCACCGGCCCCTTCACCGAGGTGCGCGTCTTCCGCAACCAGGTGTACGAGCTGGGCCGCAACCCGCACTACTGGCAGCCCGGCAAGCCCGCCGTGGATGCGCTGCGCTTCCTCGCCTTCCCCACCAATGACCAGGCCAACCTGGCCCTGGTGGAGGGCGAGGTTGACTGGGCCGGCAACTTCGTGCCCGCCGTGGACCGCACCTTCGTCTCACGCGACCCGGAGCACCACGCGCGCTGGTTCCCCCTCTTCGGCAGCACCGTCTTCCTCTACCCCAACACCATGCGCCCCCCGCTGGACGACGTGCGCGTGCGCAAGGCGCTCAGCATGGCCATCGACCGCGAGCGGCTGGTGGACATCGCCATGTACGGCTACACGCGGCCGGCCGACTCCACGGGCCTCAACGACGCGTACACGGGCTGGCGCGACGCGCAGGCCGCGAGCGGCGCGTGGGTGCGCTTCGACGAGAAGGAGGCGGGGCGCCTGCTGGACGAGGCGGGCCTGAAGCGCGGGCCGGACGGCCTGCGGCGCAAGGCGGACGGCCAGCCGCTGACGCTCGACATCGAGGTGGTGGGCGGCTGGTCGGACTGGGTGCGCGCGGGGCAGGTGGTCGCGCGTGACTTTCGCAAGCTCGGCGTGGACGCCCACCTGAAGACGTACGAGTTCGGCGCGTGGCAGGAGCGGCTGCAGAAGGGCGAGTTCCAGCTGTCCATCTCCTGGTCGCTGGACGGCCCCACGCCGTACACCTTCTACAAGTGGCAGCTGTCGCGGCACACGGTGCGCCCGCTGGGCGAGGTGGCCGCGGCCAACTGGCACCGCTTCGGCGACGCGGAGGCGGACGCCCTCCTGGAGCGCTTCGAAACGGCCGTCTCCCCCGAGGAGCAGAAGGCGCTGATGGCGGGCGTGCAGCGGCGCTTCTCCGAGACGGCGCCGGCCATTCCCCTCTTCCCCAACCCGTCCTGGGGCGAGGCCAACTCGCGGCGCTTCACCGGCTTCCCCAGCGAGAAGAACCCCTACGCGCGCCTGTCCCCCCACGCCGAGCCCGACAGCCTGCTGGTGCTGACGACGCTCGCTCCGAAGGAGAAGTGAGATGCACTACGTCCTCCGGCGGCTCGGCTTCTACCTCATCGCGGCCTGGGCCTCGCTGACGCTCAACTTCGTCATCCCCCGGCTCGCCCCGGGAGACCCGGCGTCCGCGATGTTCGCGCGCTTCGAGGGGCGCATCCAACCCGAGGCCATGGCCGCGCTGCGCGCCGTCTTCGGCTTCACGGACGCGCCGTGGCACGTGCAGTACCTCACCTATCTGAAGCACCTCATGTCCGGGGAGCTGGGGCTGTCCTACGCGTACTACCCGTCCAGCGTGTCGGAGGTCATCGGCACGGGGCTGGTGTGGACGGTGGGGCTGGCCGGGTTCGCCGTCATCTTCAGCTTCGCGCTGGGCTCGCTGCTGGGCGTGCTGGCGGCGTGGAACCGCGGCGGGTGGCTGGACTCGGTGGTGGCGCCGGCGCTCGCGTTCCTCGGGGCCTTCCCCTACTTCTGGCTGGCCATGCTGGCCCTGTACCTCTTCGGCTTCGGGCTGGGCTGGTTCCCGCTGCGCCACGCGTACTCGCATGACGTGGAGCCGGGGTGGACGCTCACCTTCGCGGCGGACGTGGCGCGGCATGCGGTGCTGCCGGCGGCCTCCATCGTGGTGGCCACGCTGGGCAGTTGGATGCTGAGCATGCGCAACACCATGGTGGCCACGCTGGGCACGGACACCCTGCGGCTGGCCCACGCGAAGGGGCTGCCCCCGCGGCAGGTGATGCTGCGCTACGCCGCGCGCAACGCGCTGCTGCCCAACGTCACCGGCTTCGGCATGGCCCTGGGCTTCGTGCTGAGCGGCTCGCTGCTGACGGAAATCGTCTTCTCGTACCCGGGCACCGGGTACCTGCTCATCCTCGCGGTGCGCAACCAGGACTACCCGCTGATGCAGGGGCTCTTCCTGGTCATCACCCTGGCGGTGCTCGCCGCCAACTTCGCCGTCGACCTGCTGTGCCTGTGGCTGGACCCGAGGACCCGCGCCCATGCGTGATTCCATTCGACGTCTGTTCCGCCACCGGAAGGCCGCGGTGGGCGGGAGCATCCTGCTGTTCTTCCTCGTCCTGGCCCTCATCGGACCGTGGCTCGTCATGGACCCGAGCGATCTGGTGGGCCGCCCCCACCAGCCGCCCTCCGGCGCCCACCTCTTCGGGACGAACGGCCAGGGCCAGGACGTGCTCGCGCAGACGGTGGTGGGTGCGCGCGAGACGCTGGCCGTGGGCTTCGCGGTAGGCGCGCTCGTCACGCTGGTGGGCGCCCTCATCGGCGTGACGGCGGGCTACCTCGGCCGCCGGGTGGACGACGCGCTGTCGCTCACCACCAACGTGTTCCTCGTCATCCCCGGCCTGCCGCTGGCCATCGTCCTCGGCGCGTACCTGCCGTCCGGGCCGCTGCGCATGGTGGCGGTGCTGACGGTGGCCGGCTGGGCGTGGAACGCGCGCGTCTTCCGCGCCGAGGCCCTGTCCCTGCGCAACCGGGACTTCGTGGCCGCCGCCGCGGTGGCGGGTGAAAGCCGCGCGCGCATCGTCGCTCGCGAGCTGCTGCCCAACATGGCGTCGCTGCTCGGCTCGTCCTTCATCGGCAACACGCTCTACGCGGTGGGCGCCCAGGTGGGCCTGGAGTTCCTCGGCCTCGGCGACGTGGGCAGCGTGACGTGGGGCACCAACCTCTACTGGGCCGGCAACGACGCGGCGCTGCTGACGCGCTCATGGTGGATTTTCGTCCCCACCGGCGTGTGCATCGCCCTGGTGGGCTTCTCGCTGACGCTGCTCAGCTCCGCCATCGACGAGCTGACCAACCCCGCGCTGAAGGCGCCCCCCGCGGTGGCCGCCATCACCCCGGTGACGTCCGCCGCCCAGGCCGAGCCGCAGCCGCCCGGCGTGGTGCTCAGCGTGCGCGAGCTGTGCATCGACTACGCGACGGAGCGCGGCCCGTCCCGCGTGGTGGACACGGTGTCCTTCGACATCGCCCCCGGCGAGGTGTTCGGCCTGGCCGGCGAGTCCGGCAGCGGCAAGTCCACCATCGGCTACGGCCTCTTGCGCCTCCTGCCCCCGGCCGCGCGCATCTCCCAGGGCCGCATCCTCTTCGACGGCACGGACGTCACCGCGCTGGACGAGGAGGCCCTGCGCGCCTTCCGCTGGGCGAAGGTGTCCATGGTGTTCCAGAGCGCGATGAGCGCGCTCAACCCCGTGCTCACCCTGGGCGAGCAGTTCCACGACACGCTGGCGGCGCACGGGCGCACCACGCGGGCCGCGTCCTACGCCCGAGCGCGGGAATTGCTGGCCATGGTGGGCCTGTCGCCGGAGCTGGTGAGGGCGTGGCCGCACCAGCTCTCCGGCGGCATGCGCCAGCGCGTGGGCATCGCCCTGGCCCTGGCGCTGGAGCCGAAGCTCGTGGTGATGGACGAGCCCACCACCGCGCTGGACGTCGTGGTGCAGAAGGAGCTGCTTCAGCGCGTGCTGGAGCTGAAGGCACGGCTGGGCTTCGCCGTCCTCTTCATCACCCATGACCTGCCGCTGCTGCTCGCGCTGTCGGACCGCGTGGGCGTGCTCCAGGGTGGCAAGCTCGTGGAGGTGGACACGGCGGCCCGCCTGCGCACGGACGCGCGCCACCCGTACACGCGCCTCCTGCTGTCGTCCTTCCCCCACCTCAACGCCGACGACGCGACGGGGCCGACCTCGAACGTGTCGCTCGCCGCCCCCGAGCGCCCCCCTGCCCTGGCCGCGCTCAGCGGAGGTCACCGATGAGCGCGCCCCTGGTGGAGGTATCGATTCTCCCGAGCGGCACGGTCGAGCGCGAATCCTCCCGCGCGGCGCAGCCCTCCGAAGTGCGCTCCCACGCGCAGCGGAGGCATCCGATGAGCGCGCCCCTGTTGGAGGTCTCGGACCTATCGCGCGGCACCACCGAGCGCGCCCCCACGTGCCGCGGAGGCATCCGATGAGCGCGCCCCTGTTGGAGGTGTCCGGCCTGTCGCGCAGCGTGCCCGTGGGCGGCTTCCTGTCGCGATCGCGGCGCACCCTGCTCAAGGGCGTGTCCTTCTCGCTGGAGCGCGGCGAAATCGTCGCGCTGGTGGGAGAGTCCGGCAGCGGCAAGAGCACCCTGGCCCGGCTGCTGGCGCGGCTGGACACGCCGGACGGCGGCAGCCTCCGCCTGGGCGGCGTGGACGTGCTCGCCGAGGAGCGGCGCGGCGCCTCGCTCGCGTACCGGGGCCGCGTGCAGATGGTCTTCCAGGACCCGTTCGCCTCGCTCAACCCCGTGCACACCGTGGCCCATCACCTGGAGCGTCCCCTGCTCCGCCACGGGCGCGCGTCCGGCGCGGAGCTGACGCCGCGCGTGCACGCGCTGCTGGAGTCCGTGGGGCTGACGCCCGCGGCGTCCTTCGCCCAGCGCTACCCGCACGAGCTGTCCGGCGGGCAGCGCCAGCGCGTGGCCGTGGCCCGGGCGCTGGCCGTGGAGCCGGACGTCATCATCGCGGACGAGCCCACCTCCATGCTGGACGTGTCCACCCGCCGGGGCGTGCTCCAGCTGCTGCGCGGCCTGACGCGTGAGCGCGGCATCGGCATCCTCTTCATCACCCACGACCTGGCGAGCGCGCGCCACCTCGCGGACCGCATCCTCGTGCTGTACGCGGGCGGCGTCGTGGAGGCCGGACGCACGGCGGACGTGCTCTCGGCGCCCCGGCACCCGTACACGCGGCTGCTCCTGTCGGCCGTGCCGGACGGCGCGGACTTCCTGCGCGCCCCGCTGCCAGTGAAGGCCGCGGCGGGGCCGGTACCGCCGCGAGGCTGCGCCTTCGCGCCCCGCTGTCCCCACGCGGACGCGCGCTGCCACGACACCCTTCCCGCTGAACACCACCCGGCGGCGGACCACGTCGTCCGCTGCCACCTCGAGTCCTCGAAAGGAGTCTCCAACGATGCGGCAGTTCCCTCCTGACTTTCTCTGGGGCGTGGCCACCTCCTCATATCAAATCGAGGGTGCCACCACCGTCGACGGCCGCGGCGAGTCCATCTGGGACCGCTTCTCCGCCACGCCGGGCAAGATCGCCGACGGGACGGACGGCTCCGTGGCCTGCGACCACTACAACCGCTGGCCCGAGGACGTGGCGCTGATGAAGTGGATGGGCGTCAAGGCCTACCGCTTCTCCATCGCGTGGCCGCGCGTGCTCCCCACGGGCCGTGGCCCCGTGAATCGCAAGGGCCTCGACTTCTACTCGCGCCTGGTGGACGGGCTGCTGGCCGCGGGCATCGAGCCCTTCGTCACGCTCTACCACTGGGACATGCCGCAGGTGCTCCAGGACCAGGGCGGCTGGCCCGCGCGTGACACGGTGAGCGCCTTCGTCGAGTACGCCGACGAGGTGAGCCAGGTGCTCGGCGACCGCGTGACGCGGTGGATTACCCACAACGAGCCCTGGTGCATCAGCTTCCTGGGCTATGCCAACGGCGAGCACGCGCCCGGCCACAAGAACTACCGCGAGATGCTCGCCGCGGCGCACCACCTGCTGCTGTCGCACGGGCAGGCGGTGTCCGTGCTGCGCTCCAACGTGAAGAACGCGGAGGTGGGCATCACCCTCAACCTCGTGCCCGCCCAGCCCGCGTCGCCCAGCGCCGCGGACCTCGACGCGTGCCGCGCCTTCGACGGCATGTTCAACCGCTGGTTCCTGGACCCGCTCGCCGGCCGGGGCTACCCGAAGGACGTCATCGCCGACCACGTCGCCGACGGGCACCTGTCCTCCGAGACGCTGGACTTCGTCCAGCCCGGAGACCTGGAGGCCATCGCCACCCCCACCGACTTCCTCGGGGTGAACTACTACAACCGCGGCATCATCCGCAGCAACCGCATCCCCGAGTCCGAGAACGCCCCGCGCACCGTGCACGTCGGCCCGGAGCGCACGGACATGGACTGGGAGGTCTACGCCAGCGGCCTCACGGACCTGCTGCTGCGCCTGAAGAAGGACTACGCCCCGCCGCGCCTCTACATCACGGAGAACGGGGCCGCCTACGCCACCGGGCCGGACGCGGACGGGCGCGTGCGTGACACCAAGCGCTCGCACTACCTGCGCACGCACCTGGAGGCGTCGCTCGCCGCCATCCAGCAGGGCGTGCCGCTCGGCGGCTACTTCGCGTGGTCCCTGCTCGACAACTTCGAGTGGGCCTACGGCTACCAGAAGCGCTTCGGGCTCGTCTTCGTGGACTACGCCACCCAGAAGCGCATTCCCAAGGACAGCGCTCACCTCTACCGCGCGGTCATCGCGCGCAACGGCCTGGACGTGGAGCTCGCGGCATGAACCCCCTCATCCTCGCGACGTGTCTGGCGCTGGCCCAGACGCCAGCTCCAGCCGCGGCCCCCGCCACGACGGGCCCCAACTCCACCAACCCCACCGCGGCCGGGCCCGCTCCCGCCGAGCCCACCGCCACCGAGCCGGTCTCCGAGAAGCCGGCGCAGGCCTCCGACGCGCCGGTGGTCCAGCCCGCGCCGGCGCTCCGTCCCACGACGGGCCCGGTGTCCGGCACGGTGGCCTCCGCGTCGCTCGTGCGCGTGCACCGCGACGAGCGCGGCTTCAAGCTCCAGGTGGAGGGGCGTGACTTCCCCATCCACGGCATGAACTGGGGCTACACGCCCATTGGCGAGAACTACCGGTACTCGCTGTGGGTGCAGAACGACGACTTCATCCGCGCGGTGCTCACGCGCGAGATGACGCTCCTGCGCGACATGGGCGTCAACGCCATCCGCCAGTTCGACGACATCCCCCCGCGCTGGGTGGAGTACATCTACCGGAACTTCGGCATCTACACCGTCGTCAACCCGCTGATGGGCCGCTACGGCACCAACGTCAACGGCGTCCTGGTGCCCAACACGGACTACTCCAATCCCGCGCACCGCCAGGCGCTGCTCACGGACCTGGCGCAGAAGGTGGAGAAGTACCGCGACGTGCCCGGCGTGCTGATGTGGATGCTGGGCAACGAGAACAACTACGGCCTGCACTGGACGGGGTTCGAAATCCAGCCGCTCCCCGGCCAGGAGGACGCCGCCCGCGCCGAGTCCCTGTACTCGCTCATGGGCGAGGCGGTGCGCACCATCAAGGCCCGCGACACGAACCACCCGGTCTCCATCGCCAACGGTGACGCGCAGTACATCGACCTCATCGCGCGGCTGGCGCCGGAGCTGGACATCTTCGGCACCAACGTCTACCGCGGCCCCTCCGCGCGGGACTTGTTCGACGTGGTGCTCCAGAAGCTGAACAAGCCGGTGATGTTCACCGAGTTCGGCGCGGACGCGTTCGACGCGAAGGCGGGCCGCGAGGACCACCTGGCGCAAGCGGAGTACCTGCGCAAGCAGTGGGAGGAAATCTACACGCAGGGCTACGGGCAGGGCCGCGCGCAGAACGCCATCGGCGGCTTCGTGTTCCAGTGGGTGGATGGCTGGTGGAAGATGGGGCAGGAGTCCAACCTCTCCATCCACGACACCACCGCCTCCTGGCCCAACGGCGGCTACCCCTCGGACTTCGTCGAGGGGCAGAACAACATGAACGAGGAGTGGTTCGGCATCTGCGCCCTCGGCCCCGAGGACGAGGCGGGCATCGCCCGGGTGCAGCCGCGCACGGCCTACTACGTCCTCCAGGCCGCCTTCCGGCTGGACCCGTACGCGCCCACCACCAACGCCGACACCATCCGCGCCCACTTCGCGGGCATCCGTCCCACGGAGATGTCGCGCGGCTACGAGTCCTCCGTGGCGCTGGCGCGCGCGGAGGAACTGAGCGCGGTGCGCGTGTCCAACCTGCGGCTGTACCTGGACAGCTCGCTGTCGCGCGGCAGCATCGCCACCACGCGCGCCAACCAGGTGGCCGCCGACCACACGGAGTCCATCTTCTTCGACCTCGCCCTCCAGCCGTCCTCCGGCGTGTACGGGCGCGCGTCGTTCAACGTCGTGGGCAACGTGGCGCAGAACCGCCTCAACAACCTCTTCTACGAGAACCGGGGCACGCAGCCCGCGCCGGCGCCCGTCGTGGGCGGCCCGCCGTCGCCCACCGCCCCGGGCGGCGCCGTGGGCCAGCCGCTGGGGCTGGAGCGCTTCGCCCTCTACCAGGCCGAGTTCAAGCTGGACCGGCAGGACTTCGCGCTCGAGGGCTACTACCGCGTCGGCCACTACCACTGGGCGGAGGAAGGTGACCTCTTCGGCCTGTACCGCGAGGCGAACTACGGGCCGAACGTCGACATCTACCACGGCAACGCGCCCTTCGGCGTCGTCTTCAGCGGCAAGCGCAACCTGGACGGACTGAAAATCGCGGTGGGCCCGGAGCTGTACTGGGGCGCCAACCCCTCCATCGTCGCGAAGTACCGGAAGAACGTCGGTCCGGTGGCCGTGACGCTGATGCACCAGGAGGACATCGCCCGGGGCTCGACGCAGACGACGGCGTCCGTCATCCGCGAGCGCGTGGCGCGCAGGACGACGCTGGGCCTGGAGTGGCACCGCGGCCCCATGCTGCTGGAGGTGGGCGGCATCCTCGCGGCGCCGCAGCGCATCGGCGAGGATTTCACCTGGACGCGGCGCACGGACGGCCCCAGCTACATGGGCACCGGCTACGAGGTGCTCCAGGACAAGGTGCAGTTCCTGGACACGCTCGGCGCGAAGGCGCGGCTGACGTACGACATGGGCGCGGTGCGCTGGTTCGCCCAGTCCTCCTTCCGCGGCCTCGTGGCGGACGGCGGCCCGGAGCAGCGCACGGTGCTGACGGGCTGGAGCCTGCGCGAGAGCGGCCGCGGCAACCACGTCGCCGGGCAGCTCGGCGCGGCGGTGCAGCTGAGCAGCAGCTTCCAGGTGTCGCCCAACGTGCTGTACCAGAAGCCGCTCATCGGGCCGAACCCGACGCTCGGCGACGCGTACGACCCGGCCACGGGCATGTACTTCCCGGGTGTGCGGCCGCGCAACGTGCTGGTGGATGCCTTCACGGTGCTGGACAACCGCGAGACGCTCGGCGCCGAGCTGCTCATCACCTTCGACCCGACGCCCGGCACGTGGTTCTGGTCGTGGGACCGGGAGATGCGCGAGGACGCGCCCTTCGCCGCGGGCCTGGACCTGGTGTACCGCCGCCAGCCCACGTCGCGTGACGCGGGCATCGCCATCCTCGCGGATGGCAGCACGGTGGCCTTCGGCGCCGCGCCGCCCGCCGCGGACGAGTGGGAGGCCTCGCTGCGCCTCGTGGGCAACCCCTCGCCGCGCCTGAAGCTGTACGGCACGGCGCTGGTGGGCAGCCTCCAGTCCCCGGGCGAGGACGCGCGGCAGGTGAAGCGCTTCGGCCTGGACGGCTCGGCGCTGTACGACACGCTGCTCTTCACCGCGCAGCTGCGGCTGAACGACTGGGGTCCGTACGACTACCACCGCGTCTTCAACCTGACCTACCCGCTGCAGCTCGGCGGCGACGTGTCGTACGGCCTCAAGAAGCCGGTGCTGGGCGCGGTGACGACGCGCTTCGGCCTGCGCGGGCTGGTGCGCTACCTGGACGAGTACTCGGAGGGGCTCAGCGCGGCGGCCCTCGAAGAGGGGCTGAAGGGCCGCGAGTTCGAGGTGGGCGCGTATGCAATCCTTTCGCTCTGAGGCGGGCCGTATGAAGACGTGGCTCCTGCTGGCCGCGGCGGTGGGCATCTCCGGGTGCTACGACCGCGCCAACTACGTGTATGGCGAGTCGCTGGACGGGCTCAAGCTCGAGCTCTACAGCGAGAACGAGGGCATCCACCCGGACACGTCCGTGCTGGACGACCCCAACAACCCCTTCGCGCTCAACTCCCCGGGCGAGGAGACGAAGTGGGACATCCAGTCCAGCGGGGACCGCGTCGCGGCGTTCTACGCGTGGTCCACGCTGCTGGCGCGGGGGCCGTACGGTGAGGCCCAGTTCTACGTGGCCACCAACCTGCAGGGCATCTACCTGAACGGCGAGGCGGCGCAGGAGGACCTGCCCCAGGTGCGGCAGCAGGCCATCCGCGCCTTCCAGTCCGTGCTCGACAACTTCCCGGACGCGGTGACGTACGACGCCACGGGGACGAACGCGTACGAGCTGCTGACGCCGGCGTTCAAGGGCATCGTCGACCTGGGCGGGACGGTGCAGGGCGGCTGGGTGCTGGTGGTCACCTCCAACGACCAGGAGAGGGCGGTGAAGCCATGAGGAAGGCAGCGGTTGCATTGCTGATGCTGGTGGCCGCGTGCCGGCCGGAGCCCGGGGACTCGGACTACGAGAACCAGGGGCAGTTCAACCAGTCGCCGGACGGGGGCTCGCCGGGTCCGAACTCGGACGTGCTGCCAGGGCCGTTCCCCTTCGAGGAGGGTCAGCGCCGGCTGGGCGTGGGCTTCTACGAGGGGGGCCGCACGGACGACATCCCCATCGACAACACCACCACGCACGTCTACCTGTACGACTCCACCGTCACGATGGAGCCCTCCACCACCCGCGTGGAGGGCCGCACCGCGGACCTCGCCGTGCACGCGGGCAAGGCGTGGCTGGGCTTCGGCGTGCACTGGGACACGACGCGCAACCTGAGCACGTGGAAGACGCTGCACGTGAGCCTGCGCTCGGAGGACCCCGGCTTCGCCTCGGTGAAGGTGGGGATGAACGACGCCGCGCGGAGCGTGCAGCTCGACGTGGAGAAGTACGGGTACGTCAATGACGGCGAGTGGCACCACCTGTCCATCCCGCTAACGGAGTTCACCGCGGGCGGACTGAACCTGGCCGCCGTCAACGCGCCGTTCGTGCTCATCGCGGGCCAGGGCCAGCCGGCGGACAAGCTGCTGCTGGACAACCTGTACTTCACGGCGGAGTGACGACGTGCGGCGCGGGGGAGTGCCGTCGGGCCTCCTCCGCGCCCTGTCGTCGGCCAGGGTGTCACCGCACCGCGGGGCGCCGCCCGGCGAAACCGGGTCTGGAGGAATCATTCCGGGGCTGGTGTCCATTGGACCCTCGGATTCCCACCGTTCAAGAGCAGACGGCCAGACAACGTTTTGCCGTTGCTTTCGCTCGCTGGGTCGAAGAAGCCTTGAGCCATGTCCACGGAAAAGATTGACGCGGAACTCGAAAGTCCCCAGCTCGCGCGCGACGGCTTCGACGTCGCCAGTTTTCGTGACCTGCTCGGGAAGCTGAAGCGCGGTGAGCTCGCCGAAGCCGCGGCGCCCTTGGGCGCCCTGGAGCCGCTCCACGAGGGCGACGTCCAGCCGCTGCCCCGCCCGGGTACTCCGGCGTACGAGCGGTGCCGGGCCCGGGGCGAGGAGGCCTTCCGCAAGGGCCAGGTGGCGGCGCTCATCGTGGCGGGCGGCGCGGGCACGCGCTTCGGCGGCGCGGTGAAGGGGCTGGTGCCGGTGTTCGGTGAGCGCACCTTCCTGGACATCAAGCTGGAGGAAGGCCGCCGGCTGGAGGAGCGCTTCGGGCGCCCGGTGCCCATGGCGGTGATGACGTCGTACCTCACGCACGACGGCATCGAGGAGCACCTGAAGAAGACGGGGCAGACGAAGAACGTGTACCTGTTCCGCCAGCGGATGCTGCCGCGCCTGACGGCGTCCTTCGAGCTGTGGCGGGACACGGAGGGCAAGCTGTCCTTCGCGCCGTCCGGCCACGGTGACGTGTTCAGGGCCCTCCGGGACAGCGGCGTGGGCGAGACGCTGCGCAAGCAGGGCGTGCGGCAGGTCTACTTCTCCAACGTGGACAACCTGGCGGCCACGCTGGACCCGGTGGTCATCGGCATGCACCTGGAGCTGGGCAAGCAGATGACGGTGGAGGTGACGCCGCGCACCAACCCCAGCGGCGCGCTGGACGCGGGCGCCGCGCCGGTGCGCATCAACGGGCAGCTCCAGCTGGTGGAGAAGGTGGACCCGACGAAGCACGCCACCATCTCCACCAACAACATCACCTTCGACCTGGAGCCCCTGCTGGACCGGGCCATCCCCATCCCCTACCGCGTCGTCACCAAGAAGGTGGAGGGCCAGTCGGTGGTGCAGCTGGAGCAGGTGACGGCGGAGGCCAGCAGCCTCACGCGGCCGGACGGCCAGCCGCTGTTGCCGGTGACGTTCATCGAGGTGGAGCGCGTGGATCCGGCCACCAGCCGCTTCGAGCCGGTGAAGGCCCCCGAGGACTTCCCGCGCGTGAAGGACCGGCTCAAGCCCCGCATGGGGGGCTGAGAGCCGCGCCTCGCCTCACCGGGGGAGGACGACCTCGAAGCGGCTGCCCTGGCCGGGCGTGCTGTGCACGTGGACCTCTCCCCCGTGGGACTCGACAATCTGCCGGGTGATGTAGAGCCCCAGGCCGAGTCCTCCGTAGTGCCGCTCGCTGACGGCGCGCCCGAAGCGCTCGAAGATGCGGGTGAGGTGCTCGGGCGCGATGCCGATGCCCGAGTCCTCCACGGCGATGCGCACGTGGGCCTCGTCTCCGGACAGGCGCAGGACGACGGGCTTGCCGGCGCCGTACTTCAGCGCGTTGGTGAGCAGGTTGGTGAGCACCTGGTCCACGCGCAGCCGGTCCCAGCTGCCGCGCATGTCGTCCTGCGTAATCAGTGACACGGCGCACCCGGCCTGGGTGGCCGTCACCGAGAAGCGGGACACCACGTCGCGCGCCAGCTCGGCCAGGTCCAGCGGCTCGCGGTCCAGGGTGAGCCGCCCGCTGGAGATGCGCGACACGTCGAGCAGCCCGTTGACGAGCGCCGACAGCTTCGCCACCTGGCGCTGCACCACCTCCAGCTGCGAGGCCACCACCGGCGTGGGGATGGCGGGGAGCCCCTTCTGCGTCTCGCGGCGCAGCGACTGGAGGCGGAGCTGGAGCGGCGTCAGCGGCGTCTTCAATTCGTGACTGGCGATGGAGAGGAACTCGTCGCGCAGGAGCACGGACTGGCGGGCCTCGCGGTAGAGGATGGCGTTGTCGAGGAGCAGCGCCGCGCGCCGCGCGAGGTCCTGGGCGGTGGTGAGGTCCGCCTGCGTGTAGCGGCGCGAGGGCCGCACGGCGAGGAAGGTGAGCGCCCCCAGCGCGCGCCCTCGCGCCAGCAGGGGGACGGACATGATGCAGTGGAAGCCCACGGCCTTCATGACGTCGTAGTGCCTGTCGTCCACCGCCACCTTGCGCAGCCACGCGTCGGAGACCTCGTCCACGAGGAGGGACTCCGCTCGGCGCACCACGCAGGTGGTGGGGTGGCGGCAGCCGTCCGGGCCGGGCGGGAAGTCGCGCACCTCGCGGGCGAGCGCCTCGTCGGCCGCGTCCGCGTGCGCCACCGACATGCGCTGCACCGCGCCCGAGTCATCGACGACGTCCACGAAGCACCAGTCCGCCAGGGCGGGCACGGCGAGCCAGGCGAGCGCGCTGAGCGTCGCCTTCGGGTCCAGCGACGAGGAGGCCAGCACGCGGCTGGCCTCCGCGAGGAAGGCCGCGCGCTGCTCGGCGGCCTCGGCCTGGGTGCGCGCGGCCTGCTCCTCTCGCAGCAGCCGCTCCAGCTCCGCCTCCGTCGACTGGCCCGCGGACAGGTCCGTGTTGATGCCTACCCACTCGCGCGGGGTGCCGTCCTCGTTGAAGATGGGCACGGCGCGCGCCAGGGTGGTGAGGTACGTGCCGTCCCGCCGCCGCAGCCGGTACTCGCACTCGTACGTGCCGCGGGACAGCTGCGAGGGGCGCGACAGGTACGTCTGGCGCAGCGCGTCCGCCACGCGGGCCTGGTCGTCCGGGTGGACGGCGGACACCCACCCCCAGCCGGAGTACTGCTCCCGCGACTGCCCGGTGAAGTTCTCCCAGGTAGGGCACGGGCGGTCGATACCGCCCTGACCATCCGTCATCCACACCACGTGCTTCGTCGCGACGACGAGCGCCTGGAAGCGCTGCTCGCCCTGGCGGACCTTCCGGCGCAGCGCGGCGTTCTCCTCGCGCAGCCGCACCGTCTCCAGTGCCAGGTCGGCCAGCCCCGCCAGCCCGCCAATGGCCGCCTCGTCCTCCGGGGAGAAGTCCTCTCCGGACATCGCGTCGAAGAGGTGCAATTGCCCCTCGCCCCCGAGGAACGGCACTGAGAGCCAGCCCTTCGGCCGCGACGTCCGGCCCTCGCGGGCGGCGGGCGGAGCACCGCTCCCCTGCTCCGGCCAGGGCGATTCACGGCCCGGGCGCCGCACCGCGCAGGGGCCCATGGGCACGGTGTAGCCCCCCCAGGTCTCGTAGCTCCGCGAGAGGGAGGTGGTGCACGCCCCGCGTCGCCCGGCGACCGAGGAGGACAGCGTGACGGTGGCCTGATGGGCGCGGGCGAGACACCGGGCCGCGTCCGCCAGTCGGAAGAGCGCCTCCTCGAGGGTGGGCGAGGTGGCCGGTGAGCGGGGTGCCTCCTCCTCGTCGTCGAGCGAGTCTTCCAGCACGGGCGCGGCGGGTTCCATGGCCATGAAAAATCCCCTCCACGGAGAACTCCTCACGGCCGTGCGCACATCGGCTCATGGCTCGGCTGCTCTCGGAGGCCGCCCGCCGGGCAGGCGACCTGGCGTGGGACTGGTACGGGTCCATGGCCGCGCCGTCCACGAGCGCCGAGGCACGGCGACGCCAGCTCAGGCGTGGGGCGCGTCGAGGACGGCCAGGTCGAGCTGACGAAGGCCCGCGGGCTCGGCGACCACGTCGATGCGGGCAATCTTCCCGTCCGTGAGCGTGAAGCGCAGCACGCGGAGGAGTCGCGCTCCTGGAGCCACGACGACTCCCACCCTCCCCTCCACGAGCGCCGGCCGAGCGGCCCGGGCACCGCGCGCGAGCTTGAGAATCTGCGTGGCCACGGTCCCCGCGCCGCGAAGCTCTGCCGGTGTGCCCGGCGGCAGCGCGGCGCGGTCGCCCTGGACCACCACTTCCGGGTCCAGCACCGCGAGGAGCGCGTCGAGGTCCCCCGCGCGCAGGGCCGCGAGGAAGGCGCCGACCACGTCTCGCTGGCGGGTGAGCTCGGCTTCGGGGACCGCGGCGGCGCCCTGGACCCGGCGGCGCGCGCGGCTCGCGAGCTGCCTCGCCGCTTCCGGAGTGCGGCCCACGATGGAGGCCACCTCCTCGAAGGGCACGGCGAAGAGGTCATGCAGCACGAACGCGATGCGCTCGGCGGGATTCAGCGTGTCGAGGACCACGAGCAGCGCGAGCCCGACCTGGTCCGCCAGGAGCGCCTCCTGCTCGGGGTCGACGCCGCCCTCACGCTCCACGAGCGGCTCGGGGAGCTGCGCGCCGTGGAGCTCCTCGCGCCGCGCCTCACGCGAGCGCAGCAGGTCCAGGCACACCCGCGCGACGACCGTCGTCAGCCAGCCCCCGAGGTTCTCGACGCCGCTCGTGTCGGCACGGCTGGCCCGGAGCCAGGATTCCTGGACGGCGTCCTCCGCCTCACTCAACGAGCCGAGCATCCGGTAGGCCACCCCCCGCAGATGTGCCCGGTGTTCCTCGAATCGCGTCGCCAGCCCGTCGTTTTCGGTCATCGGTCACATCCTTTTTTCGGGATTCGTCATGGCAGTGACGGCCGAGAAATCCCGGTCGTGGTGACCCATACACCTGCTGCCATTCGAAGGAGAACCCCGATGCAAGCTCGAATGAAGAACCCCGCCATGCTCGTCCCCGAGGCCCTGCCTGCCCTGATGGCGCTGGGGAAGGCGGTGAAGCGAGGCGTCGTGCCGGCGAAGACGCTCGACCTCGTGCACCTGCGGGCGAGTCAAATCAACGGCTGCGCCTTCTGCCTGGACCTGCACTCCCGAGAGCTCCTGAAGAACGGCGACACGCAGCAGCGGGCCTTCGCGGTGTCGGCCTGGCGCGAGTCGCCCCTCTTCAACGACGCCGAGCGCGCCGCGCTGGCGCTCACCGAGGCCATGACCCGGATGGATGACAGGACGGACCCGGTCCCCGATGCCGTCTGGCAGGAGGCCGCCCGGCACTACGACGAGGCGGCGCTCTCGACGCTGGTGCTGTCCATCTCCATGGTCAACCTCTGGAACCGCCTCAACGTCACCACCCGGCAGGTGCCGGGCACGGGCTTCTGAGCCAGGGCCTCGGTCGCGTCGAGGCGCGGACACTTTCGGGCGCATGGAGCATGCCGGGCAGGCAGTCCTCCCGTCATGCTCGCTCCTTCCCAGTTCATGGGAGGGGGGCGTTCATGTCGCAACCGCGCGAGGAGGCGCCCGCGCCTCGAGGCCCGCGCCAGTCCGTCTGGAGGGATGCGGGCGCGGCCCTCTCACTCGTCTTCGGCTCGCCGCTCGCCTTCTTCATCCTCACCGCCGTGGCCTTCATGGCGGCGTACTTCTTCCAGCTGGGCCCCAGCCTCCAGAACCTGGCCTTCCTGGGCTCACGCCCCGTGGGGCTGTGGCACATCTTCCTCCCGATTCAACCCGCGCTCTGGCTGGTCACCTCCCTCCTCGTATGGGGCGAGCTCAGGAAGCCGGACCCGCTCTGGCCGGACACCCGACGTGAGCAGATGGCGGTCGTGCTCTGCACCTCCGTCACCCTCGCCATGATTGGCCTCCCCTTCGTCGCCCAGTTCATCAGCTGGCCGGAGATGCCTTCGCTCGCAACGCTGAACACCCCTTCGATGTCCGCGTTTCGGACGAGGCTGCTCATCCTGAGCCTCATCGGGATTGCGGTTGCCGTCCTGCAAGCGCTCAGCGTGTTCTGCGTGCACGTGCAGCTTCTCCGGCTGTCGTCCGCGCCCCCGGCCCGGGGAACGGTGTGCGAGGCAGGAGACCTCGATGAAGACGTGCGGCGGTACTTGAAGCTCCGAGCTCGACTGCGACTGTTCCTGAGCCTCGTCGCGGTCAACGTCGGAACCTCGGTGCTGAGCCTGGGCATCCTGCGCAACCTGCTCAACGCGGCCCATCCCGCTCGACCCGAGCTGTTCCCGGCGGCACCGGTCGTGGGCTACAGCGTCTACCTCACCGGACTCCTGGCCAATGGCTATCTGCCGGTACGAAAGACCCTGGTGGACGTGGGCGAGGCTCTCGCGGAGCGGCTCGTCCGACAATCTCTCGGAGCCCAGGCGCCCTGGAAGGCCCGGTTCGAGGAGCAACAGGCCGCGCGCACCTACCTCGGCCTGCGGGAGTCCGCCTTCCAGGAGCTCCAGCAGGGCATCTCCGTGCTGGCGCCCCTCCTCGGTGGGCTCTCCTCACTGCTGCTCAGCCCGGGCGGGTAGCCGCGGGTCGGCCTCCGCTCGCGCATCCGAGCGCCTCGCGGTGTTCTTGTGCCCACATGGCGAAGGAGTGCCAGCCCACGTCGGGAAACTCGCGCCGGAGGGCGTCGATGTCCGCGCTGAACCCGACACGGTCCATCCACGCGAGCGTGGCCGCGACGTTCTGTCCCAGCTCGCCCTGCGCCGGGAAGGAGGACAGGGGCAGCGCCACGGGGTGGATGGCGTGCCCCAGCTCACGCGTGAGGATATCCGCGGCAATGGCGCCATCGAGCTCGTCGCCCGCGAGGTCGATCCGGCGTCCGAGGAACGGCTCGCGCTGTTCGAGCACGAGCGTGACGAAGCGGCCGATGTCTCGCACGGCGATGTACTGGACGGTCCGCTCCACGGGCATCCAGCGGACGAAGGAGCCGACGCGGAGGTTGGACAGGCAGAAGGGCGTGAGGAGGTTCTCCAGGAAGTACGCGGGCGCGACGATGGTGTAGGGCACGCCGGAGCGGGCGAGGTGCTCCTCGACACGGCGCTTGCTCTCGAAGCTGGGGATGCCCGTGTTCCGGTCCGCGTTGCAGGCGGAGGTGAACACGAAGTGCGCGACACCGGCCTCGCGCGCGGCGTCGACCAGCGCCATGCCCTTGGGAGCCTCGGCCGCCACACCCTCGAACGGAGTGGTGACACCGAAGACGGCCTCCACGCCCGCCATGGCACGCACCAGGGATGGAGCGTCCTCGAGCCGTCCCTCCACGAGCACCACTCCGAGCCGATGGAGCTCCGTCGCCGCGGGAGCTTCCGGCGCACGCACGAGCGTGCGCACACGGTGCCCCCGCTCCAGGAGACAGCGGGCCACGGCGCCCCCCTGCTGTCCCGTGGCACCGACCACGAGCACCTCGCGCTGCACCGACATCGAGCCTCTCCTCCCGCCAAACTCCGCGCCATGCACGCGACAGCCGGCCTCAAGCACCTCGCGTGGCACCAGCCTCGTGCCCTTCCTCCGGCCGGGAGCCACGCCACGCACGCGACAGCCGGCGCGCGACACCCACCTCGCGGCCCCAGCCGGCAGCCACGACGCGAGGTACGCCAGCTTCAACCATGGGCGCTCACCTCCACGGAAGGAATGGCCCACGAGGGAGGTCATCCAGCACGCCGCTGTCATCACGGGGGCGTCACGGGCCCCCACGCTCGGGCGCTGACGGAGCGGCCGGTGTCGTCGCGGTTACTGTTGCCCATCAGAAGGAACACTTCCTGGAGCGACGCGTCATCCAGGCGGTGTGAGAGTGGACGACGCGAGCGCGCCGCGCTGGTGACGCCCCCTCCGGTTGCATACATTCCGCCCCGCCCCACACGGGCCGGTGGGAGTCACGGGCCGGGCCCTGCGGGTTGGCACTCACGGAGGGCTCGGCCATGGAGAAGGTGCTCAACTACATCGGTGGCGAGCTGCTGCCCGCCAGCAGCGGCGCATGGCTGGACAAGCCCGAGCCGGCGACGGGGAAGAACTACGCCCTCGTCCCGGACTCGGACGAGCCGGACGTGCAGCGCGCGGTGGAGGCCGCCTCGCGCGCCTTCCCCGCCTGGGCCGCTACCCCGGCCACCGACCGGGCGCGCCTCTTGCGCCGCATCGCGGAGGCCATCCGCTCGCGCATGGACGCGTTCGCCCGCGCGGAGTCCATCGACACCGGCAAGCCCCTGTCCGTCGCCTCCACCGTCGACATCCCGCGCAGCATCCTCAACTTCGAGTTCTTCGCGGACGCCGTCACCCAGTTCTCCAGCGAGGCGCACCAGACGGACAACGTCGCCCTCAACTACACCCTGCGCACGCCGCTGGGCGTGGTGGGCTGCATCTCCCCGTGGAACCTGCCGCTGTACCTCCTCACGTGGAAGATTGCCCCCGCGCTGGCCATCGGGAACTGCGTGGTGGCCAAGCCGTCCGAAGTCACGCCGATGACGGCGTACCTCCTGTCCCAGGTCTGCCGCGAGGCCGGCCTGCCCCCGGGCGTGCTCAACCTCGTGCACGGCCTGGGCCCCAAGGTGGGCGCCGCCATGAGCCGCCACCCGGACATCAGCGCCATCTCCTTCACCGGCAGCACCCGCACCGGCGCCGAGATTGCCCGCGTGGCCGCCCCCGCCTTCAAGAAGCTGTCGCTGGAGATGGGCGGGAAGAACCCCAACGTCATCTTCGCGGACTGCGACTTCGACGAGGCGCTCGCCACCACGATGCGCTCGTCCTTCGCCAACCAGGGGCAGATCTGCCTCTGCGGCCCGCGCATCTTCGTGCAGCGCCCCCTCTACGAGCGCTTCAAGGAGGCGCTCGTCACCCGCACCCGCGCCCTCAAGGTGGGTGACCCGCTGGAGCCGGGCACGGACCAGGGCGCGCTCGTGTCGCAGCAGCACTTCGAGAAGGTGCTCGGCTACATCGACCTGGCGAAGCAGGAGGGCGGACGCGTCCTCACCGGCGGCAAGCGCGCCAGCGTGCCCGGCCGCTGCCGCGACGGCTGGTTCGTGGAGCCCACCCTCGTCGAGGGCCTCGACTCCGCGTGCCGCACCAACCAGGAAGAAATCTTCGGCCCCGTGGCCAGCCTCATCCCCTTCGACCAGGAGGAGGAGGTCCTCGCCTGGGCCAACTCCACGAAGTACGGCCTCGCCGCCAGCGTGTGGACGAGAGATTTGCAGCGCGCGCACCGCTTCGCCTCGCGGCTGCACAGCGGCATCGTCTGGGTGAACACCTGGATGCTGCGCGACCTGCGCACGCCGTTCGGCGGTGTGAAGGACTCGGGTGTGGGGCGCGAGGGCGGCTGGGACGCGCTGCGCTTCTTCACCGAGCCGAAGAACGTCTGCATCAAGCTGTGAGCCTCTAGCCCGTTCAGGAGCGCATCGTGAGCAGCAGTGAGCGAGTCGATTCCCAGAAGGCCCCGGAGCCGGTGGGCCTGTATCCCCACGCCCGCCGCGTGGGCAACCTCCTGTTCCTGTCCGGCGTGGGCCCGCGCGAGCGCGGCACCAAGAAGATTCCCGGCGTGGAGCTGGACGCGGAGGGCAACATCGTCTCCTACGACATCGAGGCCCAGTGCCACTCGGTGTTCCGCAACGTCCGCTACATCCTGGAGGACGCCGGCTCGTCCTGGGAGAAGCTCGTGGACGTGACGGTGTACCTGACGAACATGAAGAAGGACTTCCCCACGTACAACCGGCTGTGGGCGGAGTACTTCAAGGACAACCCGCCGTGCAGGACGACGCTCGAAATCAACCGGCTGCCCACGCCGATTGCCATCGAGCTCAAGTGCATCGCCACCATCGGAGACGAGTGAATGGGCCGCCTGACCCCCATCAACTTCAAGAAGTGGATTGACGAGCACCGCCACCTGCTCAAGCCGCCCGTCGGCAACCAGCAGGTGTGGGCCGACCGCGAGTTCATGGTCACCGTCGTCGGTGGCCCCAACGCGCGCACGGACTTCCACATCAACGAGGGCGAGGAGTTCTTCTACCAGCTCGAGGGCAACATCACCCTGCGCGTCATCGACGAGGGCAAGGTGCAGGACATCCCCATCAACGAGGGGGAGATCTTCCTGCTGCCGCCCAACGTGCCGCACTCGCCGCAGCGCCCCGCCGGCACGGTGGGGCTGGTGCTGGAGCGCCGCCGCCAGCCGAAGGAGATGGACGGCTTCATGTGGCTGTGCCCCAACTGCGGCGAGAAGCTCTACGAGGAGTTCGTGCACGTCACGAACCTCGTGACGCAGCTGCCTCCCATCTTCGAGCACTTCTACGGCAACCCCGACAACTGCACGTGCAAGAAGTGCGGGACGAAGGTCACCAAGGGGAGCCCCACCCGTTGAAGGTCGACATCCACACGCATCTGCTGCCGGAGAAGCTCCCCCGCTTCGCCGAGCGGTATGGCTATGGCGGCTTCATCACCCTGGACCACCACGCGCCGTGCCGCGCGCGGATGCTCCGCGACGACGGGAAGTTCTTCCGTGAAATCGAGAGCAACTGCTGGGACCCGGTGAAGCGCATCGAGGAGTGCGACGCGCACGGCGTCCACGTGCAGGTGCTGTCCACCATCCCGGTGATGTTCAGCTACTGGACGAAGCCGGAGCACGGCGCCGACCTGGCGCGCTTCCTCAACGACCACCTGGCCTCCATCGTCCGCGAGCACCCGAAGCGCTTCGTGGGGCTGGGCACGCTGCCGCTCCAGTCGCCGGAGCTGGCGGTGCGCGAGCTGGAGCGCTGCGTGAAGGAGCTGGGGCTGGCGGGCGTGCAGATTGGCAGCCACGTCAACGACTGGAACCTGTCCGACCCGGCGCTGTTCCCCGTCTTCCAGGCCGCGAGCGACCTGGGCGCCGCCATCTTCGTCCACCCGTGGGACATGATGGGCGAGGCGAAGATGCAGAAGTACTGGCTGCCGTGGCTGGTGGGCATGCCGGCGGAGGTGTCGCTCGCCATCTGCTCGCTCATCTTCGGCGGCGTCATGGAGCGGCTGCCGAAGCTGCGCTTCGCCTTCGCGCACGGGGGCGGCGCCTTCCCGCACACGCTGGGCCGGATTCAACACGGCTTCGAGGCGCGGCCGGACCTCGTGGCGGTGGACAACAAGGTGCCGCCGCGGGACTACATCGGGCGCTTCTGGGTGGACTCGCTGGTCCACGACGCGGAGGCACTGCGCTTCATCCTCCAGCTGTTCGGCCCGGAGAAGATTGCCCTCGGCAGTGACTACCCCTTCCCCCTGGGCGAGGACCGCCCGGGCACACTCATCGAGTCCCTGAAGGAGCTGGAGCCGGCCTCGCGCGAGCGGCTGCTCTGGAAGAACGCCCTGGAGTGGCTGGGACGCTCGCGCGAGGACTTCGCACCATGACGACGCCGTACCCCTTCGAGGACACCGAGGCCTTCGCGCGCGGGCTGGACGCCGAGGACCCGCTGCGCGCCTTCCGCGACGAGTTCCTCTTCCCCAAGGGCCCGGATGGGAAGCCCGTGGTCTACCTCGCGGGCAACTCGCTGGGGCTCCAGCCGCGCAACGCCGGGCGCTACATCCAGGAGGAGCTGGAGGACTGGGCCCGGCTGGGCGTGGAGGGCCACCACGAGGGCCGCCACCCGTGGCTGCACTACCACGAGCTCGTCACCGAGCAGGCCGCGCGGCTGGTGGGCGCGAAGCCGCTGGAAGTGGTGGTGATGAACACCCTCACGGTGAACCTGCACCTGATGATGGTGTCCTTCTACCGGCCCACGAAGCAGCGCTTCAAAATCCTCATGGAGGGCGGCGCCTTCCCGTCGGACCAGTACGCGGTGGCCTCGCAGGTGCGCTTCCACGGCTACGACGTGCGCGAGGCCGTGCTGGAGCTGAAGCCGCGCGCCGGCGAGGAGACGCTTCGCACCGAGGACATCCTCGGGATGATCGACCGGCACGGCCACGAGGTGGCGCTGGTGCTGCTGGGCAGCGTGAACTACCTCACCGGGCAGGCCTTCGACATCCCCGCGATTACCAAGGCGGCGCACGCCAAGGGCTGCATGGTGGGCTTCGACCTCGCGCACGGCGCGGGCAACCTCAAGGTGTCGCTGCACGATGACGGGCCGGACTTCGCGGTGTGGTGCTCGTACAAGTACCTCAACGGCGGCCCGGGCAACCTGGGCGGCGTCTTCGTCCACGAGCGGCACGCGCACGAGAAGGACCTCCCCCGCTTCGAGGGCTGGTGGGGCCACGACAAGAAGACGCGCTTCCAGATGGGGCCCACCTTCGAGCCGCTGCCGGGCGCGGAGGGGTGGCAGCTGTCCAACCCGCCCATCTTCCAGCTCGCGGCGCTGCGCGCGTCCCTGGAGCTGTTCGACAAGGCGACCATGGCCGCGCTACGCGCCAAGAGCGAGCGGCTCACCGGCTACCTGGAGTTCCTCCTGGACCGGCTGCCCCCGGGCTTCGTGAGCATCACCACGCCTCGGGACGTGAAGCAGCGCGGGGCCCAGTTGTCGCTGCGCTTCAAGGGCGAGCCGCAGGGCATGCTCAAGCGGCTGGCGGACGCGGGCATCGTCTGCGACTTCCGCAAGCCGGACATCATCCGCGCGGCGCCCGCGCCGCTGTACTGCAACTTCACCGACGTGTACCGCTTCGTGAGGACGCTGGAAGGCCATGCCCGGGACTGAGACGAAGGAAGCCGTCACGGTGGTGGGCGCGGGCCTCGTCGGCTCGCTGCTCGCCATGTACCTGGCCCGCAGGGGCTACTCCGTGGAGGTGCTGGAGCGCCGCCCGGACATGCGCCGCGAGGTCATCGACGCGGGCCGCTCCATCAACCTGGCCATCTCCACGCGCGGGCTGCACGCGCTGCGGCAGGTGGGCCTGGAGGCCGAGGCGCTCAAGCACGCCATCCCCATGCGCGGACGCATGATTCACTCCGCGAAGGGCGAGCTGGCGTACCAGCCCTACGGCAAGGACGACTCGCAGCACATCAACTCGCTGTCGCGCGCGTGGCTGAACAAGTTCCTGATGACGGAGGCGGAAGCCACCGGCCGCGTGCGCATCCGCTTCAAGCAGCGCGTCACCCACGTGGACTTCGAGACGGGCTCGCTCACGGTGCACGACGATGCCACCGGGGAGACGCGCCGCGAGGAGGGCCGCGTGCTGTTCGGCACGGACGGCTCCGGCTCCGCGGTGCGGCAGGAGATGGACCGGGTGCCGGGCTTCACCGCGTCACAGGAGCAGCTCGGCCACGGGTACAAGGAACTGACGATTCCGGCGGGCCCGGGCGGCGCGTTCCAGATGGAGAAGCACGCGCTGCACATCTGGCCTCGCGGCACGTACATGCTCATCGCGCTGCCCAACGAGGACGGCAGCTTCACGTGCACGCTGTTCCTGCCGTGGAAGGGGCCGGTGAGCTTCGAGTCGCTGGACACGCCCGCGCGGCTGGAGGCGTTCTTCCAGGAGCAGTTCCCGGACGCGAAGGCGCTCATCCCCGATTTGGTGGACGCGTTCTTCTCGCGCCCCACGGGCAGCATGGTGACGGTGAAGTGCGCGCCGTGGCGCGTGGGTGGGCGGACGCTGGTGCTGGGCGACGCGGCGCACGCCATCGTCCCGTTCTTCGGCCAGGGGATGAACTGCGGCTTCGAGGACTGCGTGGTGCTGGACGGGCTGCTGGGCCGGCAGGGGCGGTGGGAGGACGTGTTCGCGGACTTCGAGCGGCTGCGGAAGACGAACGCGGACGCCATCGCGGACATGGCGGTGGAGAACTTCATCGAGATGCGCGACAGCACGGGCAGCCCGCGCTTCCTGCTGGAGAAGGCGGTGGAGAAGACGCTGCTCAACGCCTTCCCGGGCGAGTTCGTCAGCCGCTACACGCTGGTGAGCTTCAGCCGCGTGCCGTACCGGCTGGCGTACGAGGTGGGCGCGATTGCCGGCGGCATCGTGTCCGAGCTGTCCGAGGGACTGACGCGGGCGGAGGACGTGAATCTGGAGCGCGCGGGACAGCTCATCCGCGGCCGGCTGGTGCCTTTCATGAAGGAGCACGCGGATGGATTTCGGACTGAAGGGTAGACGCGCGCTGGTGATGGGCGCGTCGGCGGGCCTGGGCTACTCGATTGCGCAGACGCTCGGGAAGGAAGGGGCGACGCTGGCCATCTGCTCGCGCGGCGGGGACAAGCTGGAGCGCGCCGCGAAGGAGCTGGGCGCGGCGATGGCGGTGCCGTGTGACTTGACGCAGCCCGGGGCGGCTCGGCGGCTGGTGGAGGACGTGGCGGCGAAGCTGGGCGGGGTGGACGTGCTGGTGGTGAACACCGGCGGGCCTCCGGCGGGCGGCTTCGAGTCGCTGACGGCGGAGCAGTGGCAGGTGGGCTTCCAGAGTCTGTGGATGGCGGCGGTGGACGGCATCCAGGCGGCGCTGCCGGGGATGAAGGAGCGCAAGTGGGGCCGCGTCGTCCTGGTGACGTCGCTGGCGGCGCGCGAGGCGATGCCGAACCTGACCATCTCCAACGGCCTGCGCGCGGGCCTGCTGGGTTTGGTGAAGACGGTGAGCAACGAGGTGGCGCAGTACGGCGTCACCATCAACGCGGTGCTGCCGGGCTTCCACGCGACGGAGCGGATGACGCAGCTGGGGCTGACGGACGAGAAGGTGGCGCCGCAGATTCCCGCGCGGCGCCTGGGCCGGCCGGAGGAGCTGGCCGCGCTGGCGGCGTTCCTGTCGTCGGAGCAGGCCTCGTACATCACCGGCCAGTCCATCGCCGTGGACGGCGGGGCGCAGCGCGGGTTCTGACGCCGCACCCGTTGAGGGAGCAACCCTACGAGGAGGCGAGACAGGCCTCCTCGTAGCCCCAGCGCTCCTGGGCTTCGCCCTCGTCCAGGACGGGCTTCAAGGCCGCCATGGATACCTGGGGAGGAACATCCACGGAGATGAGGCCTGGGATGTGACTTCGTTCGATGGAGCATCCCAGCTTCTCGAGCAGTGCCTTGACCGCCGGAACATCCTCTTCGTCATGAACGATGAGGCGCAGCGTGCTGTGCCCTGAAGGCCTGACGACCTCCTGGAAGCGGAGTTCCTGCTCCACCGAGGAAGCCGAGACGACATCGCCGTAGGCAACGCCCCTCGCGAAGAAAGGGACGTTGTCCAATTGGAACAGCCCCGCTCCAAGAGGACGCGCCCAGAGCCCCTCGTAGTCCGCGGGCGGATAGTCGTCCTCGTCCTTCTCCAGCTTGAAGATGACCTTGACCCGGTCGTTGGTGCCTGCAGCGCTCATGGCGATTCCTCGCCCGACGGCTCTTTGTTCCCCTTCTTCAGGTTGCAGTCGCGGCAGAGCACCTGGCCATTCTCAACCTCACCGGCCCCTCCCTTCGACTTGGGAACCTTGTGGTCGACCTGGGTTTCATTGGGCGGAGGTGTCACGCCCTTCTCATGTTTCTTCGCCGGCACGGTCTCGATGTCGCAGTTCTCGCAGCGAGTCTTGCCTTCATTCTCCTGGGCATTCTTCTGCTTGATGACCTGCTTCTGCTGCCGGGTGAAGGACTTTCCCGTGCGAACCTTGCCTGCAATGGTCTCCTGACCGACAAGGCCCGGCGCTTCAGGAGCAGATACCGTTTCGATGGTGAGCGATGTCGCGGGGACCACCTCGACCGTAGGAGGAGAAGCGGCGAGTGACGCAAGGAGCAGGATCAGGGCCGGCAAGGTCAAGGAGTGCCTCATGGGGGCGGGATTGCCGGAACGTATGCCACCGCTCTCCCATGGAACCACCGCGCCAGGCTCGCGGCCTCACGGAATCAGGCGCTCGAGGAAGACGTCTCCCTGGTCCGCGGTGAAGGCCGTACCGCCGATGAAGGTACTCGGGCCGCTGAACATGCCGGCGCGCACCGGCGTGCCGTCACTGAGGAACTCCACGTCGCGCGGGTAGACGGTGTCCGTGGTGCAGGGCATGTACTTGAAGTGGTTGCGCCAGAGCTCCTCGCCGCTCGGTGAGAGCCACAGCAGCGACGAGGCGCACACGGTGTCCGCGGACACCAGCGCGTCACCGTCCGGCCCCACCGCCACGCGGGGCTTCAACGACGGCCCCTCCAGCTCCAGCGCCCACCGCGGCGCGCCCTTCGCGTCCAGCGCCAGGAGATAGGGAGTGGAGGCGCAGACCTTGGTGGTGCAGGAGGGATTCACCCGGTAGTTCCCCCACAGGAACGTCCGGCTGAAGGTGCCGGTGAGGAGCGCGCCGCCGTCCGGCAGGAGCGCGAGGTCCGTGAAGGCCGGCGCCCCTTCCCGCTCGGGCGTGGTGGTCTGCCAGCGTATCGCGCCCGCGTCGGTCAACCCCACGATGAGGCCCTGGGAGAGCGCCCCCCCGGCGCTCCTGAACCCCGCGGTCACCACGTTGCCCTCGCGGTCCACCGCCACGGTCGTGAACGGGACGAAGCCCCAGGGCGACTGCCACACCCACCGCGGGAAGCCCTGGGCGTCATACCGGACCACGCTCCCGTCCCGTGTCGCCCCCACCAGACCGCCGTCATGGGTCGCCGCGAGCACCTCGGCCTCACCCGAGCGGACCCAGCGCGGAGCGCCATCCACGCCGACCTTCACCAGGAAGCGGTCACTCAGGGGCGCGTCCTCCACCAGCGGGAGCCGGCCCCAGCCCGCGACCTTCAGGGCCACGAAGATGTCTCCGGACGGCGAAACGGCGAGCGCGGAGGACACCAGCGGGGACACGCTGTTCGGGGTCGGCTCGAAGGAAAGGTCCAGGCTCCAGAGCAGCCGTCCCGCTCCGTCATAACGAGAGAGAATCAGCCCGCCCGTCTCGGTGAGGACCTGGCCCCAGGTGCTCAAGGCATGATTCCTCG
Organism: Pyxidicoccus fallax; assembly: GCF_012933655.1. Taxonomy (GTDB): domain Bacteria; phylum Myxococcota; class Myxococcia; order Myxococcales; family Myxococcaceae; genus Myxococcus; species Myxococcus fallax. Next base: position 33,398 of record NZ_JABBJJ010000023.1, read on the forward strand.
CGAGCACGATGACGCCGCCCGCGCCGTCCGAGGCCAGGCCCACCAGGTCCTGGTACCCGGAGAGGGCCACGTGGTGCGTCCACACGGGGTCTCCCGGACGCGGCGCGTAGGGCGCCGGCGGCGGCTCCTCGCTCGGCGGCGGCGCCGGTCGCTGAGGTCCCTGGACGAGCTCCAGCACATCCTCGACCGATGACGGTCCACCGCACCCCAACGCCGTGCACACGCCCAGCGTCAGCCCCAACGCCCTCGCCCACCACCGTCCCATGACCCGCCCCGCTCCGCCCCTGCGCTCGCCGCCGCGAAGGTGGCGGCGCACTCCCGCCGTGACAAGGGCCCCCGCACACGCAGTGGCAGCCAGCTCACATGCAGGAGCGCACCGCCTCCACCACGAGGGGCCACTCGCGCGAGCGGGGGTCGATGACCTCGAAGTGTCCGGCCCCCGGCAGCGTCACGCAGCGGACCGGGTCTCCCCACTCGACACCGCGCGCGCAGAAGGCCTCGCTCATGGAGACGGGGACGGTGTCGTCCTCCGTGCCATGCACCAGCACCTGGGGCAGCCCGAGCGGCTGGAGCGCCGTGGGCGACGCGGTGCGGTAGCGCTCCGGCACGCTCGCGGGAGGGCCTCCGAGGAACGTCTCCACGATGCCATCACCGAGCCGGTGGGCGAACGCTCGCTCCAGGTCCACGACGCCCGCCAGCGAGATGACGCCCCGCAGCCGCAGCGGGTCTTCCGGGTGGAGCGGGCCTCCCGGCGGGAGCCGGTGCCGGGCCGCGAGCCACATGGCGAGATGCCCGCCGGCCGAGTGTCCCAGCGCCACCACGCGCGAGAGGTCCAGCGGGTGCGAACGCGCCAGGGTGCGCAGGAAGTCCGCGCCGAGCGCCACGTCCTCCAGCGTTCCAGGAAAGCCGCCGCCGTCATGGCCCACGCGGCGGTACTCCAGGCTCCAGGTGGCGAAGCCCCGCCCGGTGAGGTCGGCGCACAGGTGGCCCGCGTGCTCCAGGTCGTACTTCGCGCGCCAGAACCCTCCATGGATGACGAGCACCACCGGGTGCGGCCCCGGCCCCGCCGGAAGCCTCAAGTCACCGAACTGGTACGGCAGCGAGCCATAGGAGATGCGCGCATCGGCGGACGGCGCGGCCGTGTCCAGGACCCACATCGAGCTCATGTGGGCATCTTCAGGACCCGCCCACGGCCTCGCAAGCCCGCCCGTCTGCCCTCCCGCCAGCCGTACGGGCTGTGAAGGGGTGGCACTGTCCACCGGACGTCACCGCGAGCCCCCTCCAGGACTGTCGGACTGTCCGCAAACGGGCTTTGAGCTTTGTAGTCCTACGTTTTTAGGCTTCGTTGCTTGAAATCTACGCTTGATTTCTGGTCCGCAAATGTAAATACCTGGGCCCACGGAATTGACCCGCCGCGCTAGCGGCGTGGAACCCGGCCTGGGAGGCACGGACATGGAGACGAAGGGACTGCGGACGTTCCTGGAGATTCCCTACGACGAGCTGGAGGAGCGCAACCTCCGCGTGAAGGAGCAGCGCCTCAAGCACGAGTCGGCGGACAAGGTCCGTGAGGAGCGCATCAAGTACCTCACCGACGAGCGCAGCCTGAAGGCCGTCACGGTGTGCTTCACCGACCTCGAGGGTCGGCTGCACATGCTGGACTACGACAAGAAGTTCCTCCTCAAGAGCGCCGACAACCTCACCTTCGACGGCTCGTCCATCCGCGGCTTCTCGCAGCAGGCCGAGAGCGACCTGCGCCTGAACGTGGACTGGGGCTCCTTCTACTGGCTGCCGTCCGACATCTTCGGCCCCGGCAAGGTGCTGGTGTTCAGCGAGGTGCTGGAGCGCGACGGCACGCCGTACCACGCGGACATGCGCGGCCAGCTCAAGCGCATCACCGAGGCGATGTACCAGAAGGACGGCACCGTCTTCCACGCCGCCCCCGAAGTCGAAGGCTTCCTCTTCAAGGGCCGTGACGCCGAGCGCCACTACCACGAGACGGGCAAGTTCGAGTTCATCTCCACCGGCGGCTACTACCACTCGCTGCCGGGCGACCCGCTGCGCGCCTTCATCGACAAGGCCGCCGAGGCCCAGCGCGCCATGGGCTTCCAGAACGAGAAGGACCACCCCGAGGTGGCTCCCAGCCAGTTCGAGATGAACTTCACGTACAGCGAGGCGCTCATCTCCGCGGACCAGATCCAGCTCTACAAGCTGCTGTGCCGCCAGGTGGCCGCGCAGATGGACACCACCGCCTGCTTCCTCCCGAAGCCGGTGACGGGCGTCAACGGCAACGGCATGCACATGAACATGTCGCTGTCCAAGGGCGGGAAGAACCTCTTCTACGACAAGGGCGGCCAGGACGGCCTCAGCCAGATGGGCTGGGACTTCATCGACCGGCTGCTCACCAACGCGAACGACATCTGCCTGGTGCTCAACTCCAGCGTCAACGCGTACCGCCGCCTGGACCCGCACTTCGAGGCGCCCAACCAGATCAAGGCCAGCGCCAACAACCGCGGCGCCATGGTCCGCATCCCCTACGGCAACGAGCGCAGCGCGCGCGTCGAGTGCCGCTCGGTGGGCCCGGACGCCAACCCGTACCTGGTCCTCTACACCCTGCTGCGCACCGGCCTGGAGGGCCCGCAGCCGCAGGAGGACGCGGAGACCAAGCGCAGCCGCACCCGCTTCCTGCCGGACAACATCTTCGACGCCATCCGCCTCTTCAAGGGCAGCCAGTTCGTGGCCGGCATCCTCGGTGAGAACGTGCAGGGCAAGTTCGCGGAGCTGAAGACGGCCTCCGCCGAGCGCTGCCCGAAGCAGCTGGGCACGCGGGTGAAGACCTCGGAGATCCAGTTCCACCACGAGGTCACCAACCAGTACCTCTGGAGCCAGTTCTAGGCTCCGGCCCCGCTCGAGGCCCCGGCACGCACGCGGGGCCTCGCGAGGCGCAGCAGCACCAGGCCCGCCACCGCCGTGAGCGCGGTGGTGGCGACCTCCCGCCCGGTGGCGCCGAAGGCCACCAGTACCAGCCCGAGCGCGAGCGTCGGCACCGCCAGCACCGCGTGCAGCGGCCCGAGGCCCCGCTCACGCCTCCGGGAGAGCGCGACCAGCGCGGCGGCGGTGACGCCGTACTGCATGAGCACCGCGATGCTGGAGAGGGCGAAGAGCTCCGACGCATCTCCCAGGTTGAGGAACAGCAGCACCAGCGCCCAGGTGACGGCCAGCGCCCGCATGGGCACGCCGGAGGACGACATGCCGTCCAGGCCGAGCAGCGTGTGCTCGCCCGAGGCCAGCGCCGAGAGGTAGCGCGGCGTCGTCACCATCATCCCCAGGCAGATGCCGAGCGCGGAGAGGCTGGTGCCCATCGCCACCCACCACGCCAGCGTCGCCCCGCCCCACACGCCCGCCGAGGTCACCAGCGGCGTGGGTGAGGCGGCCAGCTCCGGCAGCGCCGCGACGCACGCCCAGACGAGGCCCACGTAGAGGAGCACCGCGGCGAGCAGCGAGCCCACCGTGGCCAGGGGCACGCTGCGCTCGGAGGAGCGCACCTGCCCGGCAATCACCGGGACGATTTCGAAGCCCTGGTAGGCGAACATCACCGTCAGCCCCGCGCGCAGCCACCCGGTGTCCGGGGCAATGGCCACCGCCGCCATGGGCGCGGGCCCCGGAAGCAGGAGGAAGGCGAGCAAGAGCGCCGCCAGGGGCAGCAACTTCAACACCGTGAGCCCCGTCCAGGCCCTCGCGGAGACGCGGATGCCGGAGGCGACCACGCCCGCGAGCACCGTGACGAGCATGGACGCCAGGGCGCGATGCCCCAGCGCCCCGTCCAGCTCCAGCGAGGACGTGAGCGCCTGCGACAGGCCCGCTATCACCGCCGAGGTGCTCAGGAAGGCGCTGACGTAGGCCACCCAGCCCACGAGGAAGGAGGCCCGCTCGCCGAAGGCCGCCCGCGCGAAGAGCACCGGCCCGCCATCCGCGTCGAAGCGGCGGCCGAGCACGGCGAACGCGAAGGCCACGGGCACCAGCGCGAGGCCCGTGAGCGCGAAGGCGAGGATGGCGCCGAAGCCCGGGGCATGCGCGGCGACCTCCGCCGGGGCGAAGAAGATGCCGACGCCGACGATGCCGTTGACCCCCAACGCCAACAGCTGGAACGGGCCGACCGGACGTGCCTGGGACATGGCGAGAGCGGGAGCGGACACGGGTGGAAGTTCACTACAGACGCGGGCCGCGCACCAAACCGGGAGGTGCGACCCGGGGACCCTGGAGGTGGAGCCCGGACGCCGCGCATGTGACCCACCGCGGCATCGGGTCGTCCCCACCCGTCCACCGGCTCGTCCCCCGCGTCGAGAGGGGCACCCCGCGCGTCGATATGGTGATGACGCTCGTTCGTTGCGGAGAAGGACTGCTCAGCGGAGGCCTCCCTGCCCGGTCTCCCTGGAGGATGCGATGCGTCGGTACGCGATGTGGTTCGGACTGCTGTGCATGACGGGCTGCTCGACCGTGTCGCGAGGGCTCGGCGCGGAGCGCGACCCGGAGACCGGCGAGTACGAGACGCCCAAGCAGGAGACGGTGTACCTGGTGCCCGTCGAGGACGCGATGATGATGACCCGGCGCATCCTCGAGGAGGAGCGCTACGACGTGCTGGAGAAGGAAGGGGGGCTGGAGATGTTCACCTCGGCCCGGGAGCCGGGGAAGAACACCCTGGGCTCGCGCTCCTTCGAGCGCTACTACATCCAGGGCGAGCGGGTGGGCCCCCGGCAGTCCCTGGTCCGCGTCTTCCGGCTCCGCTACGACGAGAGCAACCGGGTGCTGGAGATTCCGCCCCAGGTCATGACCGGCCGCGAAAAGGACCTGTACCTGGACGAGGACGCCCACCCCTTCGACGCGAACCAGGTCTACAAGAGCGCGCCCAACATGCAGGGGCTCCGGCAGATGGCCAAGGACGCCGCCGCCTTCCAGGATGCTCCGGGCATCGAGGGCTTCCAGCTCGTGCGCGGCAACCGGGACGTCGGCATCGAGCGCACGCTGCTGAAGCGGCTGGAGATGGTGCCCTCGCTGGAGCTCGTGGGAGGCAACACCTCCATCGCGGCCGGCTCCGTCATCCTGGAGGGGTGGGTGGAGACCGGTGAGGGAGAACAGGCCCCCGCGCCCGAGTGCGGCTCGGCCGTGGAGGGCGCCGCGTCGTTGATGGCCCAGGGACAGACGCTGCTGCTGGCCGACCCGCTCGGCACCCGCGAGCTGCCCTCCGCCGCGCTGCGGATGCTGTGTGAGGCCTCCGCGAAGGGCCTTCCCGTGACGCTCGCCGTGTCGCTCCCCATCTCCGAGCAGAAGCTGCTCGATGCCTATCTCGCCAGCGGCGGCACCTCGCATGACGCGCAGGAGTTGCTGCGCGGCAGCTCGTTCTGGCGGCGCGTGCACCAGGACGGCCGCAGCAGCCGCGCCATGCTCTGGCTGGTGGAGCAGGCTCGCAGGTTGCGTGCTTCCGGCCGCTCCGTGTCCCTCGTCGCCTTCGATGCCGAGAAGGCCACCGGCAATGAGCGCGAGGCGCAGATGGCCCAGCGCCTGCTGGACTACCGCTCCCAGAACCCCGACGCCTTTCTGCTGGTGCTCGCCGGTGGTGCTCACGTGCGCACCACCAACGCCGGACGGGGCGGCGACTTCGAGCCGCTGGGCATGAGGCTGGCCAAGACGCTGCCGTCCGTGAAGGCCCTGGACGTGGGCTTCACGCGTGGCACCCAGTTCTCCTGCCGCTACAACGTCTGGGACGCGGTGGAGTGCAACGTCTTCGCCATCAGCCCCACGAAGCAGGCGCGGCAGGCGTCCACCGTCTCCCCGGGCGTGCAGCTGTTCGCGCAGCCTCTGGAAGAGGGCTTCCACGGGCGCCTCTACGTGGGTCCGCTGAGCGCTTCTCCTCCGGCGCTGATGGCTGGCACCGCCGTCAGCGCCGCTCCCCGCGCCTCGCCGTAGCCGGCTCCGCTCAGTGCTCCGCGGGACTTCCACCTGCCGCGGGCAGCTCCACCCGGAACGTGGCACCGCCTCCGGGGGTATCCGTCACGGCGATGGAGCCCCCGTGCGCTTCGACAATCTGCCGGGCAATCCACAGCCCCAGGCCCAGGCCGCCGTAGTGGCGCACGGGGACGGCGCGCTCGAAGCGCTCGAAGATGCGCTCGCGGTCCTCCCGTGCGATGCCGATGCCGTGGTCCGTGACGCGCAGCCGGGCCCGGTCACCCGTGCGTTCGAGGACCACTTCAATGGGCTTGCCCGCGCCGTACTTCATGGCGTTGGAAAGGAGGTTCGTCACCACCTGGTCCAGGCGCATCCGGTCGTAGCCGCCCACGACGGACGGCGCCACGTCGAGCGTCACCGGAGAGCCCGCGCGCTCCAGTTCCTCCCGCATGCGGGCCACCGCCTCGGTCACCAGCGGCGCGAGGTCCACCGTGTCCAACATCAACTGGAGCCGTCCGGTGGTGGCGTGAGACACATCGAGGAGCGTCTCCACCAGGGAGGCCAGCCGCTGCACCTGGCGCCCCGCGGCGGCGAAGCGCTCGCCGACCCGGGACTTCGTCTCCGCGCTCAATCCCCGCTGGAGGAGATCCAGGTTCAGCCGGAAGCCGGCGAGCGGGGTCTTCAGCTCGTGGCTGGCGACGGAGAGGAACTCGTCGCGCGCCCGCACCGCCTCTTTCAGCGAGACGGCCAGGGCCTCCTGGCGCGCGGCCTCGCGCCGCATCCGGGCGAGCTCCAGCATGGAGCGCACGCGGGCCAGCAGCTCGCGGCTCCCGAAGGGCTTCACCAGGTAGTCGTCGGCCCCCGCCTCCAGCCCGCCCACGCTGGCCTCCTCACCCGCCCGGGCCGACAACAGGATGAAGGGCACCGCGCGCAGCCCCGCGTCGGCACGCACCTCGCGCAGCAGGCTGAAGCCATCCAGCCCGGGCATCATCACGTCGGACAGGATGAGGTCGGGCCGGTGCTCACGCGCCCTGCTCAGCGCGGCTTCTCCATCCGCGACCGCCTCCACGTCGAAGGACGGCCGCAGCAGGCCGGCGATGTACTCACGCAGGTCCGCGTTGTCGTCGGCGAGCAGCACACGGGCCCGAGGCTCCGCCGGGGACTCCTCGGTCGCTGCTCCGGCGTGAGACGTCCCCGGGCTCCGTGACAGCACCGGACCCGGCGCCGCCTCCGGCGCCTGCTCGCCCAGCGCGCCCTCCACATGGGGTCTGGCCCGCGCGGACACCGGCTCCAGCGTCTGCCGGGCGCGCAGGTGCTCCGCCGGAAGGTGCGCGAACCCGCGCGGCACCCGGACGATGAAGGTGCTCCCCCGTCCGGGGGCGCTGCGCACGTCCACGCGCCCACCGTGCAGCTTCACCAGCTCGTGCACCAGCGCGAGCCCGATGCCGGTGCCCTCCTGGCTGCGAGCCCTCGCGCCCTCCACGCGGTGGAAGCGCTCGAAGAGGCGCGGCAGCTCCTTCTCGGGGATGCCCGTGCCGGTGTCCCGCACCTGGAGCTCCGCGGCGTCTTCCGTGAACGCGAGTGACACGAAGATGCCGCCCTCGAAGGTGTGCTTCAGCGCGTTGGACAGGAGGTTGAAGACGACCTGCGCCCACGCCTCCCGGTCCACCCAGACCGGCTCGGAGAGCGGCGGCGCCCGCACCGAGAGGGTCAGCCCGGAGCGCTGAGCCGCTGATTCGAAGTGGCTCACCAGCTCCCTGGTCAGGGCGGACAGGTCCGTCTGCTCGAAGGCCGGCTGGGCCCGCCCCGCCTCCAGCCGTGAATAGTCGAGCAACGCGTTGACGAGCTTCAGCAGGCGCGCGCCGCCGCGCTGGACGAGCACGAGCCGCTCGCGCTGCGCCGGCCCCAGCGGCTCGGCCCCGTCCTGGAGGGCGTCCTCCAGGGGGCCCAGCATGAGGGTGAGCGGTGTGCGGAACTCGTGGCTCACGTTGTTGAAGAAGGCCGTCTTCGCCCCGTTGAGCTCGGCGAGCGCCTCGGCGCGCCGCCGTTCCTGCTCGTACGCCCGGGCGCTCGACAGGTCGGAGGCGACCTGACGCGCCAGCAACTGCAGGAAGCTGCGGTACGCCTCGTCCAGCGGACGCCGTGGGCTCACCCCGACGACGAGGACGTAGGTCGCCTCGTCTCCGGTTCCCGGCACCGGCAGCAGCAGGGCCTGTGTGATGGGCTCCGGCCAGGCCCCAGCGGGAAGCGCGCCGAACCTCGCCCCGAGGTCCTCCACCCGCACCTCCTGGCCCGAGCGCGCCACGGCCTCCAGCGGCCAGGGCGCCTCCGAGTCGAGAGGCAGCTCGCTCCGAGCGGCGGGACTTTCGGGGGACAGGCCGCTCCGGGCCAGCAGGCGCGCGCGCCGCCCGTCCACGCAATAGAGGAGTGCGAAGGGGACATCCAGGGAGGCCTGGGCGAGGACCTTCTCCGTGGCGCGAAGCACGTGCTCGACGCTCCGGCTCGCGCCCGTGGAGAGCGCCAGCTCGCGCAGCATCCGCATCCGGCGCGCACCGACGATGCGCTGGGTCACCTCCGTCACCGCGCAGAAGATGCCGCCCACCGCGCCGGACTCGATGCGAACGGGAGTGTAGGTGTAATCGAAGTAGCACTCCTCCACGAAGCCATGGCGCACCAGGGGCAGCATCCCCTCGGCGATGGAGCTGGGCTGCCCCCGCTCCATGGCGGCCTCGACGAGCGGGTAGACGAGCTTCCACGCCTCACCCCAACACTCCGGGCCCCTCTGCCCGAGCCCCCGGGGATGCAGGCCCCCCATGATGGGCCGGTAGGCGTCGTTGTAGAACTGGATGAACTCCGGCCCCCACCACAGGAAGAGCGGCGAGGGGGACGTGAGCAGGATGCTGAGCACGGAGCGCAGACTCTGGGGCCAGCGGTCCACGGGCCCCAGGGGCGTGGTGCCCCAGTCCACGGAGCGCATGAGGGCGCCCATGTCGCCACCGCCCGCGAAGACTTCTTCCGCCGTGCTCACGTCCTACATCTCCTGGTCATCGAGGCCCACGTCCATGCCCTCGCACCCGCGACTCGCCCGTTTGCCCTGGGAGGCGAAGGGAGGGTGAGGCCACGACAGTCATGTAGGACACCAAGATAGGGCCACGGTCCGCCGCCGCCATTCGTTCCCTTCCGGAAGCTCGGATGACTGTCCTGCGTGAGACCCCAGGGCAGTGGAGTGTCCAGCCTCTGGCGTCCTCCTTCGATGTCGAGAGCACCTTCCGTCGATACGTCCGGAGGCTTCGGACGTTCCCCCCACGGGAAGCCCCAGGTCACGGCTGTGGCAGACTCCTCGGCCGGGCTTTCCGGAGGAACGTGATGCGCCGGTACGCGATGTGGTTGGGACTGGTGTGCATGACGGGCTGCGCGAGCCTGACGCGGCCCCTTGGCGCGGAGCGCGACCCGGAGACCGGCGAGTACGAGACGCCCAAGCAGGAGACGGTGTACCTGGTGCCCGCCGAGGACGCGATGATGATGACCCGGCTCATCCTCGAGGAGCAGCGCTACGACGTGCTGGAGAAGGAGGGCGGCCTGGAGATGTACACCTCCGCCCACGAGCCCGGGAACAACCAGCGCGGACTGCGCACCATCGAGCGCTACTACATCAAGGGCGAGCGGCTCGGCCCCCGCCAGACGCTCGTGCGCGTGTTCCGGCTCAGCTACAACGAGATGGACCGGGCGGTGGAGTACGGCTCCGCCGGGTTGAAAGAGCTGAACAGGAAGCTCTTCATCGACGAGAACGAACACCCCTTCGACGCCAACAAGACGTTCAAGACCGCGCCCGACCTGAATGGCCCGGGTCGGTTGATGGACATGGACGACCCCTTCAAGGACGCTCCGGAGATGGAGCGCTTCCAGCTCGTGCGGGGCAACCGGGACCTGGACATCGAGCGCACGCTGCTGGAGCGGTTGGAGATGGTGCCCTCGCTGGAGCTGGTCGGCGGCAACACCTCCGTGCCCGCCCGCTCCGTGGTGCTCGAAGGGTGGAGCGAGTCCGGTGAGTCGGCCCAGGCCCCCGCGCCGGAGTGCGGGACTCCCGTGGACGGCGCCGCGCCGCTGCTGGCCCAGGGACAGACGCTGCTGCTCGCCGACCCGCTCGGCACCCGCGAGCTGCCCTCCGCCGCGCTGCGGATGCTGTGTGAGGCCTCGGCGAAGGGCCTGTCCGTGACGCTCGCCGTGTCGCTCCCCGTCACCGAGCAGAAGCTGCTCGATACCTATCTCGCCAGCGCGGGCTCGTCCCAGGATGCGCAGGAGCTGCTGAGCGGCAGCTCGTTCTGGCGGCGCGTGCACCAGGACGGCCGCAGCAGCCGCGCCATGCTCTGGCTGGTGGAGCACGCCCGCCGGCTGCGTGCCTCCGGCCGCTCCGTGTCCCTCGTCGCCTTCGACGCCGAGAAGGCCACCGGCAACGAGCGCGAGGCGCAGATGGCCCAGCGCCTGCTGGACTACCGCTCCCAGAACCCCGACGCCTTCCTGCTGGTGCTCGCCGGTGGCGCCCACGTGCGCACCACCAACGCCGGACGGGGCGGCGACTTCGAGCCGCTGGGCATGAGGCTGGCCAAGACGCTGCCGTCCGTGAAGGCCCTGGACGTGGGCTTCACGCGTGGCACCCAGTTCTCCTGCCGCTACAACGTCTGGGACGCGGTGGAGTGCAACGTCTTCGCCATCAGCCCCACGAAGCAGGCGCGGCAGGCGTCCACCGTCTCCCCGGGCGTGCAGCTGTTCGCGCAGCCTCTGGAAGAGGGCTTCCACGGGCGCCTCTACGTGGGTCCGCTGAGCGCTTCTCCTCCGGCGCTGATGGCTGGCACCACCGTCAGCGCGGCGCCTGATGCCGCGAAGTAGGACAGGCGCAACTGGGAAGGGTGGCGACATGAAACGCTCCCCTCTCGCAACAGCCCCGCGGGGCACCATTTCCGACAGCGCCTATCGACAAACAGACATCGGCGAGCGAAGTGGCGCGATATGTCTCCAGCCCGCCCGGTCTGGATTGCGCCGGGCCCTGCTCCACCGGCTACATTGGATTGGCTGAGAGCGTCCTGACTTCGGGGGACCCATGGCCAATTCCGTAGGCGTCAACAAGCGCTCCGTCGTCACCAAGGACAGCAACGGTGTCACGGTGGCATTCCCAGACATCTGCAAAACGCCTGGGCCCGGCAGTCCCCTTCCCATCCCCTACCCCAACATCGCCCGGTCCTCGGACACCGCCAGCGGGAGCAAGAAGGTCACCGTCGAAGGCAACCCTGTCTGCCTGAACGACTCGAACTTCAGCACCAGCACGGGAGACGAGGCGGGCACCGCGGGCGGTGGAGTGGCTTCGGGCGCGACGAAGGGCAAGGCCGAGTTCGTGAACTTCTCCTTCGACGTGGAGATCGAAGGCAAGAACGTCGCGCGAGCGTTCGACCTGATGCTCCACAACGACAAGAACACGCCCCCCGTGCCCTTGATGCAGCCGCCCGTCATGGCCGGCAGCAAGGAGCACCGGAAGCCGAAGTGCCGGTACTGCGAGAAGGAACTCCGGTAGCTCTCGGGAGTCCATCGTCATGACATCTCCCAAGGACGACGGACGGCCGGCACCCGCACGGGCCGCGCTGGAAGAGGCACTCCCCCCATCCCCGGGCCTGCGGATAGGCCAGGTGGTCGGCGTGGATGCCGACGGCGAGCCACTGGTTGAGCTGGAGGGAAGCGCCGTAGGCCCCCTGCGGACGCGCCGGGTGACCCACCTGGACAGGCAGGCCCTCCAGGCCGCGGTGGCCTCGCGCCAGTCGGCCGTCCTGCTCTTCGAGGAGGGCTGCCCCACCCTGCCCATCCTGCTCGGGCTCGTGCACTCCACCGGCGAGACGCCTCTCATCGACGCCGTCCTCGAGCAGTCCTTTTCCAGTGTCCCCACCCAGGCGCGAGTGGACGGCCGGCAGGTCGTCATCGAGGGCCGCGAGGAGGTCATCCTCCAGTGCGGCAAGGCCCGGCTCACCCTGAAGCGGGACGGACAGGTGCTGTTGCGAGGCGTCACCATCCGGACCGAGGCCCAGGAGCTCCACCGCATCAAGGGCGGCAAGGTCAAGATCAACTGACGACGTTCAGGGAACCGCCATGGATAGAGAAGCCGCTGGAGAGTGGCATGGCTGGGACACGCAGCAACTGGAAGACCTGCACCTGGTGAATGGCCAGGCAGCCAGCAACAAGGGATGCCTGACCCCACACCGGCGAAAGAAGAAGGGGCATCACTGCAGTTACCACTGGCACGCATTCATGCGGGCTCAGGGCGCGGATGCGGCGCGGTATGTGTGGCCTTCCAAGAGCGAGGTCCCTGAACCGCAGCCCCGAGCTGAAGGGAAGTGGGATCCCGAGAACTGGATCCTCTCCGCCAACAAGAGGCACGTCAGTTACTACCCTCGTGAGGCACACCACATTGTTCCCTTCGAGAGCCTGACCACCGCGCTCTGCACGGCCACGAGCGGGGACAAGAACAAGACGGATGACAACAAGCTGAAGGAGCTTCGCGGGGGACTGCTCAAGAATGGCTACAACATCAACGACGAACACAACATGGCCTATCTGCCATCCCATCCGGACCATGCGAAGGCCCTGCGGCTGCCGTACCACAAGGGCAGGCATGGCACGTACAGCGACTACGTCGAGAAGCAGCTCGACGTCATCTTCTCGGGGATGCAGGACGCCATCGACAACCACCGCGATGGCACTGGAGATGCCCCCAACTACAAGCAGTGCGCCCAGCGCATCAAGGTCCTCTCCAGGCGCCTCCGCAAAGCCATCCTGCAAGCGCACCTTCCGGAAGACCGGGTCAATGGCACACACGATACCCTCAAGGCACTCGCGGCACGGCTGAAGCACACCTTCTAGCCTGGGGACGAGCATGCGCCACTTCGTACTCAATACGATGGGGAACTTCGACGACGACGACCTGTGCCTCCTGCGCAACTTCGTCGACGGCATCGGAATGAAGGGCTGGCGTGTCCACAAGGGAGAGCCGCTGGCACCCGTCTATCCCCAAGACGCGAAGGTCTTCATGAGCGACGACAGCCCGGGCATCAAGCTGTCCTCGCTCATCGGAAATACCGTGAACATGCTTCTCGTCTCCAGGGAGCTCAAGGAGACCATCGAGAAGCACTGCGGGAACAGCGCCGAGTACCTTCCCCTCTCCATCTATGACCACCGCAAGCGGCTGTACGGGCGGGACTACACGCTCATCAACCCGCTGCGCATCCATGACTGCCTCGACTTCAAGGCGAGCGACATCGACTGGGACGAGGAGAACCCCGACGAGATTCTCTACGTCGCCAGGCGCATCCTGGCGCGTGAGAAGCTGAAGGACGCTCCGCCACTGTTCCGGATCGCCAGGGACACCAGCACCTATGTCGTGGGCGAGGCCCTCGCCTCGGAGATGCAGCAGCGAGGCTTCACCAACGTCGTCCTGATTGAGCTCCCGATCCGGTAGCGCGGAGGTCCTGCCGTGCCGGGAGCCAAGCTGCCAAGGATTGCCTGGGACGTCCTTGAGGAGCACCTCGACGAGGCCGCCTTCCTGTGGAGACAGCGCGAGCGCTCCCTGCGGTCACCGGAGGAGACGCTGGACGACGTGGCCTCGGGCGACGAGCGCAGGTTGCTGGCGCACCTGGACGCGCTGTGCATCGGCGGCGGGGCCGTGACCAGGCGCCTCCTCCTTCCGTCCCTGGAAGGCCCCGACGAGACGCGAATCCCTCCCGCGGCCTGGGTGCTCCTGGAGTCCGGAGAAGCCGACCTGCTGCCCGCGGTCCTGGACGTGCTGGCTCACGGAGACGACTCCCAACGCAAAGGTATCCAGCAGGCCGCGCGGCTCTGCACGCGGCAGGAGCTGGACTCCGCCCTGAGAGGCCTCCTCCCGGACGCGGCCCCTGCCGTTCAGCGAGTCCTGCTGGCCATCCTCGGCTTCCGTCAGGTCGACCCCGGCCCCATCCTGGAGGCGCTCGCCGGAGAGGACGATCCGCTCCTCGCCGCCGCGTGCCTCGACGCGGCCCGCTTCACGACACAGCCACGGGCGGACCGGCTCATCCAGCGAGGGCTCGAGTCACCCCATCCCCAGGTTCGGGATGCCTCCATCCTCACGGGACTGATTCATGGGTACCGCGCGGCCTGGGCGCGCTGCGTACGCGTGGTACGCGACCAGGAACCTCAAGGCGAGCTCGCCCTGCTCCTGCTGGCGGTCGGAGGACATCCCCGGCACGAGGCACTGCTCCTCCAGGCGCTGGCGACTCCAGCCCTGCACACCCAGGCGCTCTGGGCGTTGGGCTTCAGCGGCCGACTTTGCGCCGCGGAGGCGCTCCTCGAGGTGCTGAAGGCCGAGCCGAGCTGGCTCGCCGCCGACGCCTTCCGCGCCATCACCGGCTTTCCTCTCGCGTCCGCGCTCCTCCGCGGCGAGACGGAAGAGGAGGAAGCAGTCCTCGATGACGGCCCCCCCGCGCTTCCCTGGCGCGTCAACGTGAGCGTGGTGGAAGACTGGTGGAAGGAGGAACGACGGCGCTTCGCTCCGGACGCTCGCTACCTCCATGGCCAGCCCTGGTCCCCGGACGCGCTCCTCCTCGCGCTCGCGCAGGCGCCCATGTGTCATCGCTCCGTGTTCGCCATGGAGTTGGCCGTGCGCAGCCAGGGGACCGCCAACATCGAGACGGCGGCGTGGAGCCATACCCAGCGGGCCGGCCTTTCCCGTGCTCGCGAGCGGCGGTGGACCGGCTCGGCGAGCCCTTTCGAGGCCCTGTTACGCCGCTGATTCCTCTCGAGTCTCCGGAGCGCCATCATGGCCATGAACAGCACGCGCACCGTCATCACCGGGATGGGTGCCGTCACCTCCGTCGGCCCGAGCGCGTCCCCGGCCTGTGCGGCCATCCTCGCCGGCATCTCCCGGCCACGACAGGTGACCTGGTTCAAGGTCCTGGATGAGGAAGCCCACGCACTCGTGCCGCTGGTGGGCCATCCCATCCAGGGGTACACCGAGGGATTCGTCGGTGAGGGGCGCTGGCTGCGCCTTGCCCTGGGCTGTGTCCTCGACCTGCTGGAGCACCCGGAGGTGCCGACGTCCTCCGACCGGGAGTTCTGGGAGAGGACCGGCCTTCTGGTGGCGACGCCCTGTCCGCTGGGCGAGCAGCGAGCGCTGGAGTTCCCTTCCGGCCTGGAGCTGGCGCGCAAGCTCCGGTCCGCGGCGCGGTTGCCCCTCGACGAGCGCGGGCTGGGAACCGTGAGCTTCGGACACACAGGGGCCGCCGCCGCGATTCAGCGCGGACTCGAACTGCTCGCCAGCTCCCGACTGGAGCGGCTCCTCATCGTCGCGGCGGATTCCTACCTCGACCTGGATGTCCTGGAGGAGCTCGCCGACGGCAGACGCCTGAAGACCGACGAGGCTCCCCTGGGCCTGATGCCGGGGGAAGCCGGTGCGTGCTTCCTCCTCGAGCTGGAGGCGAGCGCGCGAAGACGGAAGGCCACCGCCCTGGCCACCGTGTCGGGCGTGGCGACGGGCCGGGAGGCGAATCACCGCCAGGCACGAGGACAGAACACGGGAACGGGCCTCGCGCACTGCGTCCGAGAGGCACTCGCTCCGACCCACGCTTCCTCCCGCTTCGAGGGCACCTGCTTCCTGGACCTGAATGGGGAGCACTGGCGCGCCAACGAGTGGGGCTGCGCTCGCGTCCGGCTGACGGACCTGCTCGGTGAACCGGAGCTGCGGTACCCATGCACCTACGTCGGCGACACGGGCGCTGCGAGTGGAGCGGTAGGCGTGTGCCTGGCGCTCCATGCCCTGACGCGAGGGTTCGCGGCACGAGGGGAGGCCCTGGTCCTGTCGAGCTCCGAGCAGGGCGAGGTGGGAAGCATCCTCCTCGGCGCATCCACGCCCATGCGGACTCCCATCTCCTCGAAAGGCTGAAGCCATGACCTCGCTCCAACTGCCTCTCTTCCGCGAAGTGGCCTTGAGTGAGAATGAGCGCCTCATCCACCACGTCCTCGGCGAGCGGCCTTCGTCCAAGGCAGTGCTGGACGTCTGCCGCAACTTCCGGATGGCGGGCATCTGCTCCCTTTTTCTCCATGGGACACCGGAAGACTTCCACTGGCGCCTGCACCAGGGAGCCCGGTGCTACGCCCACTTCCTGCCGCGCTTCGACGAGGGCTCGACGCTGACGAGCCGGGCCCTGCCGTTCTTCGACGCGGTCGCCGTGCAAGACCTGGAGGCGGCGCACGGCATCGCCCGGCACTCACGGCGGACGTGGGGTGAGGGACTCGAATACGAGGAGGACTTCCTCTTCGTCGAGTTCCTCATGAGGCATTTCTTCCTGGAGACGCCAGACGCGGAGTGCCACCGGCTGCTCGAACGCTACGAGGAAGCCCTGCGGGGAGCCGAGGACTTCAGGCTGGGCGTGTGCAAGGCCTTGCTGGAATCCGACACGGAGTCCTTCGGTGCGGCACTGACGGACTTCCTCCGCGAGCGACGAGACCGACTCGCGGGCGTCGCCTCGCGAGGACATATGGAGGAAGAACTCCTCGCGACCGAGGGCCAGCTCTCCGTGGAGGGGCTTGCCCTGGTGCGGCTCGCCGAGCAGAAGGGCATCGCCACGGAGGTGGACTACCTCCATGTGCCCTCCATCGCCCGGGAGCCTCCGAGCAGGACCTTCCAGCCGAAATCCTGGAGACAGGTCCACCCGTAGCGCGCCTGGAGGCCCCTACTCCACCAGCTTCAGCCAGTCGTCCTCTTCCGCGAACAGGCGCGCGCCCAGGCGCACGCACACGTCCGGGTGGGCCTGCGCCGCGGGTCCGCCCACCCAGATGGGCACACCCTCGGGCATCGCCTCCATGACTCGCGCCAGCGTGTCCTGGAACAGCTCCGCGCCCCGGTGGTTCACCGCCGACAGGCCCACCAGGTCCGGCCGCAATCGCGCCACCGCGCGCCCCAGGTCCGTGGCCGGCATGCGCTGCCCCAGCAGCGTCACCCGAAAGCCCGAGTGCCGCAGCCGCAGCGCCACGCCCAAAAGCCCCAGCTCGTGCTCCTCGTCCGGGAAGCACGCCAGCAGCGCGTGCTTGCGCCCGGCGTTCGGCGCCGCGTGCAGCAGGCTCACCAGCCGCGCGCGCACCACCTGCGTCACCAGGTGCTCCTGCGCCACCGAGAGCTGCCCCGCATGCCAGCGCTCACCCACCTCGCGCTGCAAGGGGGCCAACACGTCGTCGAAGGCCCGCAGCGGTGGCAGCGCCGACAGCACCTCGTCCACCACCGCCGACACCCGCCCCTGGTCGTACGCCTCCGCCGCGGCCAACGCCGCCTCCAGCCAGGCCTCCAGATTCTGCCCATGGCCGTTGCCTGGCGCCGCGGACGCCGGCTCCGCGTCCAGCTCCGCCAGCAGCTGGGGCAGCAGCTTCGCCGCCTCGCTGATGGCCACACCCTCGTCCGTCAGCTTCTTCAGCCGCTTGAGCAGCGCCACATCCCGGTCCGTATAGACGCGGTAGCCGGCCGGCGTGCGCTGGGGATTGAGCACCCCGTAGCGCCGCTCCCAGGCACGGATGAGCTCGACCCGGACTCCGGAGAGCTCGGCGGCGATGTGGATTCGATAGGTGCGCTCGGCCATGTCGCGGGTGGGAGGTGGCTAGGGACGGTTCTGGGCGTTGCGTACCTGGTTCCAGATGGCGACGAGTTCGTCCGCGGACTCCGCGTACTGCGCACCGAGCGTGAACAGCGTCTTCAGGTGCTCGCGCGCGCCGGGCCCTCCTACCACGACGGGAAAGGGCGCGCAGGCCCGGAGCGCATCCCCCAGGACCTCCAGGAACTCCCCCGGCTCGCGGCGTCGCACGAAGGACAGCGCCACCACGTCCGGCTTCATCTGGTTGCAGGCCCCACGAAGCGCGTCCGCGGGCGTGTCCGCGCCCAGGAGCGTCACCCGCCAGCCCTTGCGCTTGAGGTGCACCCCCAGCGCCAGCAGTCCTCCCTCGTGGTGGTCCTTCGCCGGGCACGCCAGCAGCCCGCGCGGCCCGTCCGGCTCGCTCTCCATCGCGTCCAGCACCTGCCGCAGCCGGTGGCGGATGAAGGCCGACGCCATGTGCTCGCGCGCGATGTCCAGCCGCACGCCCATCTCCCGCAGGAGCGGCATGAGGAAGCGGTCGCAGTACGACTCCACGTCCATGGCGGCCTGCGCCTCGTCCAGCACGCGCGAGACCTCCTCGCCGTCCAGCACCATGACGGCGGACCAGAAGCGCTCGTTGAGCCGCTCCGGCTGGGGCAGTTCCTGCATCGGCGTGGCGCGCACCTGGGCGATGGCCTCGCTCACCGACAGGCCGTCCTGCTGGATGAGCCGCGCCACCCGGCGGATGGCCTCCACCTCGTCGCGCGAGTAGACGCGGTAGTTGTTGCCCTCCGAGCGGTGCGGACGCGGGAAGCCGTAGCGCCGCTCCCACGCGCGCAGTGTGGCCTCGCGGATGCCCGTCAGCCGGGCGATGGTGCGGATGCGCAGTGTCATCGCGCCATCCCCCGGGCGGCGTCCCAGCGCTCCGCCACGCCCCGCGCTCCGGACACCTTGCGCGAGAAGCCCTCCAGCGTCGTCACCGCCGCCAGCCGCTTCACCACCGCTTCCAACCCGTCCTGGAAGACCGACAGCGGACCGGGCGGGTGCGGCGTGCCCACCTCCAGGAGCACGTCCGGCCGCTCGTGCTCGAAGAAGGCATACCGGATGCCGATGGGCAGACACTCCACCTTGGACACGCGCGCCAGCAGCTCCACGCCGCGCTCCAGCTGGAGCGGCAGCACGCCGAAGGGCCGGTGCTCGCCCTCGGGGAAGACGTACAGCGCCGCGCGCGGCTTGCGCAGCAGCTCCTTCGCGTAGCGCAGCGACTCCACCGACGACACCGCGTCCTTGCGGCGGATGCTGAAGGCGCCGATGCGCGCCAGGAAGCGGTAGCGCCGCAGGTTCTCCTCCTCCATGAGGCAGTAGCCGTCCCACCCCGTCACCTGGCCGAGCTGGTGCAGCACGAAGCCGTCCCACCAGTTGGAGTGGTTGAGGTACACGAGCCGTCCCACGCCGTCCGCGGGCAGCTCGCCGCGCAGCCACAGGCCGCGGAACGCCGAGCGGAACTTCCGCCCGATGTACGCGTCCAGCACCCACCCGAAGGGGCCTCCTTTCGCCGCGCGAATCAAGACGCCCGGGCCTCCCGCACCTTGTCCACCAGCGCGGTGAAGAGGGCCAGCCCCAGCGACACCAGCACGCTGGTCAGCAGGAAGAAGAGCACCTCCTCCAGCGGCACCACGCCCAGGTACACGCCCAGGTGCTTGCCCTCGCCGAAGTTCCAGATGCCCGTGGAGATGGCGAGGTGGTCCGCCACCGCCAGGTAGATGCCCATGATGAAGGCCGGAGGCAGCACCGCCTTGAGCACCGCGCCCGTGCGCTCCTTGTAGTGACGCGCCAGGGCCACGAGCTGGAAGAGGATGAGCGGCAGCGTCCAGCCGAGCAGGTGGATGAGATAGGCCCACTTCGTCTCCATCATGGCGCCACCTCCCCGGCCGTCAGCTTCCCGTCCCGGGAGCGTTCCGAGGCGCGCGCCTCCGGCTCCTTCGCGAGCGCCCGCGCCAGCCGCGCGCGCGCCCACAGGCCGACGAGCAGCGTCTGCAGGCCGAAGAAGAGGTACTCCTCCAGCGGCAGGTAGCCCAGCTTGATGCCCCAGATGCGCTCCGGGTCGAAGCCCCACAGGCCCCACTTCACGGCGAGGTTGTCCCACGGCGACGTGGCCGCGTAGACGACGACGAGCAGCAGCCCCATGGGCGCCAGGCTCCACGCCGTGAAGGTCCGCCGGTAGCGCCACACCAGGAAGAGGATGGGCAGCACCACGAACAGTCCAAGGAATCGTGCGTAGGTCATCCCGGTCCTCCACTCAGCTCCGGCACCACGCGCTCCATGCGGCCTCCGGGACGCAGCGCGTACGTGCGGCCCCGCCACGTCACCGTGCCCTGCTGCCACAGCGAGCACAGGAAGGCCGCTAGCAGCAGCGCCTCTCCGAGCAGCCAGTCCGTCAGGGCGTACGGCAGGCCCGTGTCCACTGTCGTGGTTCGCGGCTCCGTGCTCCCGGTGGGAGAACTGGGTGGGCCCTGCACACGCGTGCCCGCTACGGAACCGTCGGTGGCGGTGCTGAGCGCCGCGAGGCGCAAGGCCAGCAGGATGCGCACCACGACGAGGATAGCGACCCCACCCACCAGCACGGGCGAGCCCAGCACCGCGGCCAGCAGCACCAGCGGCAACGTCGGGGTGAAGAGCAGCGGCACCGTGGGGTACAGCGCGGGACGGTGGCTGGCCAGCACCTGCATCCACCGCGTGAAGCGCGCCAGCGGCGTCGACCAGGAGCCCACCGAACCCACCGGCACCCGCGCGGGCGCCGCGCTCAGCGCCACGTCCAGGCCGCGCGCGTGCAGGCGCTTCGACAGCTCGAGGTCCTCGCCGATGTGGTCCGCCAGTTCCTTCAGGGCCTCCATCGCGGCGGGAGACAGGCCCAGCGCCTTGCCACACACCGCCTTCGCGCCCGCGCTCATCACGTCGAGCGCGCGGAAGCTGTGGTGCGTGTAGCGCAGCAGCCCGGTCATCGCACGGCTGGCCACGTCCTCCGGCTCCACCGGCGTGGGAGCGGCCGTG
The DNA here is from genome assembly GCF_012933655.1 of Pyxidicoccus fallax. GTDB lineage: Bacteria > Myxococcota > Myxococcia > Myxococcales > Myxococcaceae > Myxococcus > Myxococcus fallax. The sequence continues at coordinate 54,019 of NZ_JABBJJ010000023.1, forward strand.
CTCAGCGCGGCGGCACCCGAGGCCACGGGGGCGGCGAGCCCCTCCACCAGCGCGCCGGTGACGGCGACGTCCGCGTCCACCGCGAGCACCACGCGGCCGCGCGTCTGGAGGACCTCCAGCGCGTACAGCAGGTGGCCCACCTTCCGGTTGGGCGTCAGCGGGTCGCTCGGCAGCCAGCGCACGCCAGGCGCGAGGCGCGGGCGGTACGGGGACACCACGACCTGCTCCAGCGGTCCGGCGTAGTCGATGGGCGCCGCGAGGTTCTCCAGCTCGCGCGGCGTGGGAGCATCCACCGGGCGAAGCAGCAACACTGGCGGGCGCGTGCCTTCCGATGGGGACGGGCGCCTCGCGCGGAGCAGCCGCGCCAGGGCCACACCGCTGAAGCCCGTGGCCAACACCGTCCAGACGAGGGAAGCGACGACGAGCGCGCTCATGCGGCCCGTCCCATGCGCGTGCGGAAGTGCGCCATCCAGCGGATGAAGGGCGAGTGGAAGCGGCGGAAGTCCGCCACCTCCCCCAGCGTGTCCAGCGCGCCCTGCCGCGCCTCCAGCCTCGCGTAGAAGGGCGACGACTCCAGCAGGCGGGGCTCGCCCACCACCTCGTTGCCCGCGTGCAGCCGGGACGGCACCCGCAGTCCCCAGCCCGTGAAGTTCGTGGGCCGCGCCTCCGGCGGCTCGCCCCGCTCGCACCGCACCCCACCCTCGCTCGCCACCACGCGCAGGGGCGGCACTCCGTCCGGCAGGTGGTAGTCCACCAGCGTCTCGCCGTCGCGGTGCGTGCGCGCCCAATGCCAGCCGGGCAGCCGCGCCCCGAGCAACTCATCGCCGTGGTTGGTGTCGTGGTACCCGAGCCCCTCCGCCTCCACGCCCAGCGACGGCACCTCCAGCCGCGCCCGGGCCCGAGGCGCCAGCGCCTGCCAGTAGTGCGGCAGCTCCGGCATGAGGCGCACCACCTCGCCCACCGGCGTCATCGGCTCCAGCGTCAGGCTCGCGCGCACCGGCCGGCCCCACGGCGCCGTCCAGTCCTCCACCTCCATCTTCACCGTGCCCACGTCCGCGCCGCTGTCCCCGTACGTCAGCGTGGAGCGCCCGATGCGCAGCCGCCCCGGCGCCTCCAGCTCCGCCTGCTGGTACTCGCTCAGCACCCACAGCCGGCGCACGCCCTCGTGGTACAGCGCGAAGTTCACCGCGCTGTGCTCCAGCGGCAGCCCACCGCGCCGCGCCTTCACCGAGTAGCGCGGCGAGAAGAGCGAGCCCAGCATGAAGATGCACACCGCGCTGAACGGCCCCGCGGTGACGTCCGCGTAGAACCAGCGATACGCGCCGGCCTCGGCCGGCAGCGCGGGCAGGCACCCGAGTGGCATCATGCGCTCCTCCGCAGATGCTGCGACGCCAGCTCCGCCGCGAAGCGCCCGGACAGCATCACCAGCGGCACCCCGCCTCCCGGGTGCGTGCCCCCACCCGCGAAGAACAGCCCCGGCGTGCAGCCCCGGATGCGCGGCCGCCGGAACGGCCCGAACTTCCCGTGCGGCAGGAAGCCGTAGATGGAGCCCCCCGGAGCCCCCTGCGCCGCCAGGTCCACCGGCGTGCGCTGGCCGATGACGCGCGTGCGCCCGCGCAGCTCCGGGAAGTGCTGGTACAGCTTGTCGAACATCTGCGCCTTCGCGCGCTCCGCGCCCAGCTCCCAACTCCGCGCCGCGCGCTCCGCCGCCTCCGCCCCCACGGGCAGCGCGGGCGCGTTCACCATGACGAACAGCCCCGTGCGTCCCGGCGGCGCCATGGTGGCGTCCGTCGCGGACGGGTTGCAGAAATACACCGTCGGGTCCGTCGCGAGCTGCCCGCTGAACAGCTCGTCGAACTCGCGCCGGTAGTCATGGCCGAAGAGCACCGTGTGATGTGGCAGCGGCGGACGCCCGTCCACCTCCAGGAGCAGCACGAAGCCGGACAGCGCCAGCGGCTCGTCCGCCCGGTGCAGCGACTCCAGCGGGTCCGCGTTCACCACCACGCTGTCGAACGGCTCCGCCTCCCCGCGCGGGCCCACGCGGTAGCCATGGCCCGTGCGCTCGAAGCGGGCCCGCGTGTTGAGGCGCACCGTCACGCCCAGCCGCCGCGCCGCCTGCCCCAGCGCCTCCACCAGCGCGCCCACTCCGCCGCGCGCGTGGTGCACGCCATAGGCATGCTCGATGTGCGGAATCAGCGCGAAGGCCGCGCTCGCCTGGTACGGCGACGCCCCCGCGTACGTGGCGAAGCGGCCCACGTACTGCTGCATGTGGTCCGTCTTGAAGTGCCGCATCGCCAGGTCATGCAGGGTGCTCAGCTTCATCCCCGCCATCACCGCGCCCACGCCGCGCTTCGCCACGCGGGCCATGAAGCCGGCCATGCCCTCGAACGGGGCCTCCAGGTACGGCTCTCCCGCGGCGCGCCAGATGGCCGCGGACTCCTCGTAGAAGGTGCGCACGCCGCGGCGCTCGCTGGGCCTCAGCTCGCCCGCGCTCTCCGCCATGCGCTCCAGGTCCTTGTACGCCGTGAAGCCGCACCCGTCCGCGAAGCGGTAGGCGCATTGCGGCTCCAGCTCCGTGAGCGGCGGCAGCAAGTCCAGCGCGTCCAGTTGACCGAACGTGCCCCGCACCAGATCCGGCAGCGTCAGCAGCGTGGGCCCGGTGTCCAGGGTGATGCCATCCAGGGTGACGGCCTGGGCCTTGCCGCCCAGCGAGGCGCCGCCCTCGAAGAGCGTCACCTCATGGCCTTCCTTCGCCAGCAGGCCGGCGGCCGTGAGGCCCCCGATGCCGCCACCGACGACCGCGACGCGGGTGCGCTTCATCCCCGGGCTCCCTTCCGCCGGGCGAGCTCCGCGTCGAGGATTTCCCTCGCGCGCTCCGGCCGGTAGACGCGCTCATGTGACAGGCGCTCCGCGACGACTTCGATGAGCTCGCCTCGCGCCCCCGCCTCCGCCGCCACGCGCCGCGCGTGCAGCGCCATGTGGCCCTTCTGGATGCCCTCGGTGGACAGCGCCTTCAGCGCCGCCAGGTTGGTGGCCAGGCCCGCCGCCCCCGCCAGCGCCGCGAGGTCCAGCGCCCCCGACACCCGCGCCAGCTTCAGCGCCCGCTTCACGCCCGGGTGCGTGCGCGCCGCGCCGCCCGCCGTGGACGTGGCCAGCGGCATGAACAGCTCGCCCTCCAGCGTCCCGTCCTCGGCCGCGCGCCAGGACGTGAGGGGCCGGTAGCTCCCCGAGCGCGCCGCCCACGCATGCGCCCCCGCCTCCACCGCGCGCCAGTCGTTGCCGCAGGCCACCAGCACCGCGTCCACGCCGTTCATCACCCCCTTGTTGTGGGTGACGGCCCGGTACGGGTCCAGCTCCGCGAAGCGGTGCGCCGCGAGGATGCCATCGCGCACCACCCCGCCCTCCGGGAAGGCCTCGGACACCAGCGCGGAGGCCGGCACGCGCGCGCGCACGCGCACCTTCCGGCGGTCCGCCAGGTTGGTGAGAATCCTCAGGCCCGGCCGCGCTCCCGCCAGTGCCGCCAGCCGGGGCGCCATGCCCTCCGCCACCGAGTTGACGCAGTTGGCCCCCATCGCGTCCCGCGTGTCGATGTGCAGGTGCACCACCAGCGTGGTGGCGTCCAGCACCCGCACTTCAATCTCGCGCGTGCCGCCGCCCCGCTCGCACATCGCGGGGATGAGCGCGTCCGCCTCGGCCAGCAGGAACGCGGTGTGCGCGTGCAGCGCCGCGCGCGCGGCCTCCAGGGAGGGCACGTCCAGCAGCTCCACCTGCGCGGTGGTGATGGGCGGGTCCGCCTCCACCGTGAAGCCGCCACCCTCCGCGCACAGGCGCGCGGCGTAGGAGGCCGCGGCGATGATGGAGGGCTCCTCCACCGCCATGGGGACGAGCCGCTCGCGCCCGTCCACCAGGAAGTTGAGCGCCACACCCAGGGGCAGCCCGTGGATGCCGACGACGTTCTCCACCATGGCGTCCGCGCACGCCTCGTCGAAGCCGGCGAGCCCCGCCAGCGACTCCACCTCCTCGGGAGCCACCCAGCGCGCCTCCACCAGCCGCGCCCGCCGACGCTCCGGCGACTGCCGGTAGAAGCCCGACAGGCGCGAGGTGCGAATCATCTGCAGCGTCTTCACGCGGTCGTCGCTCATGAGGTCCTCACCCTCCCGTCCCGGTGGGCAGCAGCGGCACCCGCACCTCGCCCTGGGGGACGGGCAGCACCGTGCCGGGCCGCACGAAGGCGGCGGTGGCCAGCGCCAGCTTGCGGCGCGTCGTCGTGTGGGCGCGCCCGCTGAACACGTCGTAGTCGCGCGCCTCGATGTCTCGCAGGATGTCGCCGTAGATGGCGCCCATCAGCCGTACCATCCGCTGGCTGCCGAAGCCCGTGAGGTAGTGCACCCCCGTGGCCGCACGCGCGTAGTACGCACACGCCCGGTCCACCTGGAAGCGCATGAAGGCCCGCCAGCGCTCGTCCACCTTCCCGCGCTTCAGGTCCTCCTCGGACAGCCCGAAGGCGGCCAGCTCCTCGGCCGGCAGGTACACGCGGCCGCGCTCCAGGTCCTCTCGCACGTCGCGCAGGATGTTGGTGAGCTGCATGGCCCGGCCCAGGTCCGACGCTGGCAGCGCCGCCGCCGCGTCCGAGCAGCCCAGCACCGGCGTCAGCATCAGCCCCACCACGCCCGCCACGCGGTAGCAGTAGAGGTCCAGCTCCTCCCACGTGGTGTAGCGGTTCTTCGTCAGGTCCATCTCCATGCCGGAGATGAGGTCCTGGAAGGGCTGCTCCGGAATCCGGTAGTGGCGCACCGTGTGCTTCAGCGCGGCGAACTCGCCCGGGTCCCACGGCGACTGCGCCTCCGCCGCCATCAGCCGCTCGGCGGGAGAGCCCAGCTCCGGCGACGCCAGCTCCGGCATCGGCAGGTACACCTCCGCCACCATCTGCCGCGCCTTCGCCAGCCGCACCGACAAATCGATGGGCACCACGTTCGGCCCGTCGCCGTCCACCAGGTCGTCCAGCCGCCGGCAGAAGGCGTAGAGCGCGAAGGCCGCCTTCCGCCGCTGACCGAAGAGCAGGTACGAGGCGAAGAAGAAGCTCTTCGCGTGGTGGCGGGTGACGTCCTTGGCGAGCTGATACCCGCGCTCCACCAGGGCCCGGTCGTCGTGCGAGTTCACGCCGCCACCTCCTCGACGAGGCTCGGTGCCGCGCTCCGGGGCGACAGGCTCACGCCCGCTTCATGCGCCCAGGTGAGCAGCCGCTCGGTGACGAGGCGCGCGGAGATGAGCACCGTGGGCAGGCCCGTGCCCGGCTGCGTGGAGGCCCCCACGAAGAAGAGGTTCCTCACCCGCGCATCCTGGTTGCGCGGACGGAAGGGGCCAATCTGCGTGAAGTTCTGCGCGAGGCCGAACGCGCTGCCGCGCGCGAGGTTGAACGTGGAGGCCCAGTCGTCCGGGGTGAAGATGCGCTCCACCTCGATGTCCGACTCCAGCTTCGGGAAGCCCAGCTCGGCCATCCGCGCGAAGACCTTCTCGCGCACCCGGGGGCCCTCGTCCTTCCAGTCCACGCCCGGGTTCTGGTGCGGCACCGGCACCAGCACGTAGAGCGCGTCCTTGCCCTCGGGCGCCAGCGAGGCGTCCGTGCGCGTGGGCGCGTTGACGTAGAAGCTCGGGTCCTCCGGCACGCGGAAGCGCTCGAAGATGTCGTCGAACGAGCCCTTGTAGTCCCGGCCGAACACCACGTTGTGGTGCAGGAGCTCCGGGTACTTCCGCTTCATGCCCAGGTAGAGCATGTAGCCGCTCGACGTGAAGCGCAGCTTCTCCTTGCGCTTGAGCGACGTGGCGTTCGGGTCCAGCAGCTTCTCGTACGCGTAGGGCAGGTCCGCGTTGCACAGCACCGCGTCCGCCTCCACCACCTCGCCGTCCGGCAGGCGCACGCCCGTGGCGCGGCCCCCGTTGGTGAGGATGCGCTCCACCGGCGTTCCGTAGTGGAACCGGACGCCCTCCTCGCGGGCCAGCCGCTCCAGCGCCTGGGGAATGGCGTACAGGCCGCCCTTCGGGAACCAGATGCCCACGCCCAGCTCGGTGAAGGGCAGCAGGCCGTAGACGGCGGGCGACGCGAAGGGCGACACGCCCAGGTACATCGTCTGGAACGTCATCGCCGCGCGCAGGCGCTCGTCCTGGAAGTAGCGGCTGACGTCCGCGTACATGCGGCGGTGCGCGCGGACCTGGAGGATGCGGGCCAGCACCTTCGGCGAGAAGTAGTCGGCGATGCCGTCGTAGTTGCGGCCCACCAGGTGGTCCAGGCTGGTGCGGTACTGGACGCGGCCCTGGGCCAGGAAGGCGAGGTAGCGCGCGTAGCTGCCGGGCTCCACGCGCTCCAGCTCGCGTCCCATGGCGCACAGCTCGGAGGTGAAGGTGACGTCCGAGCCGTCACGGAAGTGCACACGGTAGTTCGGCTCGCACCGCAGCAGCGTCAGGTAGTCCTCGATACGGCGGCCGAGCGCGCGAAAGGTTTCCTCGAACACCTCCGGCATCAGCACGATGGTGGGGCCGAGGTCCCACGTGAAGCCGTCCACCCGCAGCTGGTTGCAGCGCCCCCCGGGCCCGTCCGTCTTCTCGAAGACCTGGACGTCGAAGCCCTGGTGCGCCAGCCGCGCCGCGGCCGCGAGGCCTCCGACGCCCGCGCCCACCACCACCACCCGCCTGCCCTGTGTGCGTGCGCTCATGGAGTCCTCAGGCGGCGCGGCGCGCCAGGCGGGCGATGAGGGCGTCCAGCAAGTCCCTCACGCCGTTGGGGTTGGGCAGCGACTGCAGCGAGCGGCGCGCGGCGCGCGAGGCCCGGTCCACCATCCGCTCGCACGCGGCCCGGCCGCCGCACTGCTCCACCAGCGCGCGGGCGCGGGCGAGCGCGGCGTCGTCCTTCTTCTCCACCGGCAGCGCCCAGAGCGCCTCCAGCTCCTCGCGGGCGGCGGCGTCGGCGCGCGCGAAGGCGGCCAGCACCGGGAAGGTGCGCTTGCCCTGCGTGAAGTCCCCGTCCGCGGCCTTGCCCGCCACGCTCGAGTCGCCGAAGAGGCCGATGAGGTCATCGCGCAGCTGGTAGGCGAGCCCCACGTGCCGGCCCACCCGCTCCAGCCCCTCCACCAGCTCCGGCCGGGCGCCGCCCAGCATGGCGCCGCACACCAGCGGGGCGCAGAAGCCGTAGCGCGCCGTCTTGAGGTAGGCCACGCGCAGCGTCTGGAAGAGCGTCACCTCCGACAGCGGCGCGCGCCCCAGGTCCAGGTCCAGGTACTGGCCGGCCGCGGTGTGGCGGCACACGCCCAGGTAGTACCCCACGACCTTCGACACGCCGGGAAGTCCCGAGGCCAGCATCGCCTCCAGCGAGCGCGCGAAGAGGTGGTCGCCCACCACCACCGCGAGGTCCTCGCCCGCGCGCCCCGGCGCCAGCATGCGGTGCAGCACCGGGCCCCCGCGCCGCAGCTCCGCCTGGTCCGCCACGTCGTCGTGGATGAGGAGGAAGGTGTGCAACAGCTCCAGCCCCGCCGCGAAGCGCCACAGCGTGTCGGGCACCGTCGTCGTCCCGCGCGCCAGCGCGTGCCCCGCCATCACCAGCGCCGGACGCAGCCGCTTGGCCGGCCGCAGGGTGTACGCCCGGACCTGCTCCATGGCCTGTGTCCAGCGCGCGTCCAGGCTGGTCTCGTCGGGCAGCTCGAACAGCTCCGTCAGCGCGGCCTGCACCTCTGTCTGCACGAGCTGCAGCCAGGCCTGCTCCAGAGGAAGCGCGCCAGACAATGGCCCGGCGTTGCGAAGCGAGAGTGCCATCCGGCGTTCCTCCGAGAGTCCTGATCCCCTGCCCCCAAGAGGTAGCGTTTGCGTCCAGAGCTTGTCAAGGCTATGTCTAAGGTTTGTAAGAACCTTGTACACGGGAGTCCCCTCATGAAGGCGTGGATCGCGGGAGCGCTGACGGTGTCCCTGGCGGTGGGGAGCGCACAGGCGGGGTCCCCTCCACCAGGGCCGGTGGATGCGACGTTACGCACGTCCAGCGGGGAGCAGGTGCGCCTTTCCCGATGGCGCGGAAAACCCGTCATTCTGTTTTACGAGGACAAGGACTCCACGACACTCAACTCCCCCCTGAAGGAGACCCTGTTCGCCAGGGGACGGGAGCGGGGGCTGTTGAACGCCGCGTGGGTGGTGGCGGTCGCCAACCTGCAGAAATTCGACTTCTTTCCGGCTCGGCAGATTGCCCTCTCGTACGTGCGTGACGAGGAGAAGAAGGTGGGCGTGCCCATCCTGGTGGACCTGGACGGGACGCTGGGCGCGGCCCCGTGGGAGCTGCCGATGAAGACGTCCAACGTGCTGCTGCTCGACGCCGAAGGAGCAGTGGTTTTCCGACACTCGGGACGGATGAAGCCGGAGGAGCAGGAGGCGTTCTTCGTCGCCCTGAGCCGGCTGGTGGGAGTGGACCTGACGGCCCCGGCCGCGGCGCCGGCTGCCCCGGAGGCCCGCCCGTGAAGGTGGCCGTCACCGGCGCGAGTGGCTTCCTGGGTCCAGGCTTTGTCCAACGTTTGTTGGGACGGGGGCATGACGTGCACGTGCTCGCCCGAGACATTGGACGGACCCTGGGCAGGCTTCCCCAGGGGGTGACGGGCTCCTTCTTCGACGCGGCGACGCCGCTGGCGCCGGACGCCCTGGGGGGCGCGGAGGCGGTCGTCCACCTGGCCGGTGAGCCGGTGGCGCAGCGGTGGACGAAGGAGGCGAAGCACCGCATCCACGACAGCCGGGTGATGGGCACGCGGGTGCTGGTGGAAGCGATACGGGGCGCGGGGACGGTGAAGCGCTTCGTGTCGGCGTCGGCGATCGGCTTCTATGGCGGGACGCGCGGGGCGGAGCCGCTGACGGAGGAGAGCGCGCCGGGGGACGACTTCCTCGCGCAGGTGTGCCGGGGCTGGGAGGCGGAGGCGATGCGGGCGCGGGAGTGGGGCATCCGCACGGCGGTGGTGCGCATGGGCGTGGTGCTGCACCCGGAGGGCGGAGCGCTGCACAAGATGCTGCCGCCGTTCCGCATGGGCGCGGGCGGGCCGGTGGGCAGCGGCAAGCAGTACGTCAGCTGGGTGCACCGCGAGGACGCGCTGGACCTGCTGCTGTACGTGCTGGAGCACCCGACGGTGGAGGGCCCCGTCAATGTCACGGCGCCCACGCCCGTCACCAACGCGGAGTTCGCGCACGCCATGGGCCACGCGCTGGGCCGGCCGGCGGTGATGCACGTGCCGGCGTTCATGCTCAAGGCCGCCATGGGGGAGATGGCGAAGGTGGCGCTGGAGGGCCAGCGCGTGCTGCCCAAGCGGGCCCTGGAGGCCGGCTTCACCTTCCGCCACCCCGAGCTGGAGGCGGCGCTCCGGGACTTGCTGACTTAGGTTGCGTCCCATGGATGCGAAGACACTGGAGGCGAGGGCGCGCGCGGAGGGGACGCCCGTCATCGACGGGGACACGGCGACCTTCGTGTGGAAGGGACGGGGGCCGGTATCGCTGCACGGCGACTTCCAGGACTGGCAGGGCAAGCCCCTGCCCTTCAAGCGCGTGGGCCCCGGACTGTGGGCGCGCTCGCTGACGCTGCCCCGGGATGCGTATGTGGAATACGCCCTCCTCGACGCGCGCGGCCGGCGCGTGCGGGACGCCTTCAACCCGCGCCTGTCCGACAACGGCTTCGGCGAATTCAACCACTGCTTCTACATGCCCGAGGGCCGCCCTCCCGAGGTCCTCCAGCGCCCACGCGGCAGCCCCCGCGGCCGCGTCACCCGTCACACGCTGGAGACGGCGGACATGGCCGTGGGCGGCCGGCGCACGCTGACCCTGTATGCCCCGCCCACGCGCGGCCCGGTGCCGCTCGTGGTGGTGCTCGACGGAGATGACTACCTGCGCCGCGTGAAGCTGCCGGAAGTGGTGGACTCGCTCGTGGCCCGAGGCCTGATGCGCCCGGTGGCCCTGGCCCTGCTCGCCAACGGTGGCGAGGCCCGCAGCGTGGAGTACACGTGCAGCGAGTACACCGTGGACCTGCTGCTGCGGCGCGTGCTGCCCCGGGCCCGCGAGGAGTTGTCCCTGGTGGACGAGAAGCGCGAGCCCGGCGCGCACGCGGTGCTCGGCTCGTCATTCGGCGGGCTGATGGCCCTCTTCGCCGGCCTGCGCGCCCCGGAGACCTTCGGCCGGGTGCTGTCCCAGTCCGGCGCCTTCGCCGTGGACGGGCGCGACTTCGTCGTCTTCGACCTGGCGCGGCAGACGCCCCGCCGCCCGCTGGACGTGTGGATGGACTGCGGCCGCTTCGAGGTGCTCCTGGAGGGCAACCAGCGCATGGCCCCGCTGCTGACCGCGTCCGGACACCGCGTGGAATACCGGGAGTACAACGGCGGCCACAACTACCCGGCCTGGCGCGACGACCTGTGGCATGGCCTCCAGTGGCTCTACCCGGCACCGCCCGCCAAACGCCGGTAGTTCCTTGGCTTTCCAAGTGTTGGGTGGTGAAGGGCCGGGGGTGCGCCGGCCGAAGGGACGCCCCACACTTTCTGGGAAGGGACGCAACTGTGGAGGGTTGCGTCCGATAACCTACATGGGAATCCCGGGGGCTGTCCGCTCCGGGGGCCCATCCCCCTGGAGCTCCCTCATGTCGCGCATTGATGGTGGCAACCGCTCGTCCTCCCCCAAGGGCCCGGTGCGCTCCGGAGCGGAGCGGCCCGACTCCGCCGCCCAGGGTGCGCGCAAGGATGCCGGCGCGAAGGACCTCCAGAACCACCGCGCGGTGCAGCCCTTCCAGGGCCGCAGCGACTTCGAGCCGGACCGCCGCGCGACGCCCCGCGCCGTGGCGCCGCAGCCGGCGGTCTCCGCGCAGATTGCCAACGCGGACGCGGAGCTCGCGCTGCTCTCCGAGTTCCCCGACCAGGCGGACGCACAGGGAGGCCTCGCCTCCGCCATGCTCCACGCCCACGCGGACGAGCCCGCCTCGCAGGCCCGCATCGTCGAGCGCCTGATGCAGGACGGCCGGCTGGAGGCCCTCTTCGGCGAGGTCTTCCGCGAGGGCAACCCGTACGTCGAGCAGCCGCACCGCACCGCCGTCGTCCGCGCGCTCGGCACCGCCCTGGCGCGCGGCGCGGTGACGGGCGAGGACCTGCGTGCCTTCACTCGCGGCGCCTATGCGCACGAGTGGCGGCAGATTGGCTCCGAGCTGGGCTCGCCCAGCGGTGCGGCGCCGAAGAAGGCGTAGCCGCGGGGCGCCGTCCCGTCCTCCAGCCCAATCACATACGTCCGCGGCATGGCGCCGCCCGCGAGAAGACCTTCTTGACTCTTCACGGAGCGTGAAACAAGGATGCGCCCTGCTTCACGCATTCTTCTCGTCTCTCGCAAAGAGGAGCACCATGCGCCAGGCAGTCAGCCGGATGTTCGCGGTCGCTTTCGTTGCAGCGGTGATGGCCGGATGTGGCACGGGCGAAAGCGCCCAGCCCGAGCCGGTCGGCACCGAGAATGCCGCCAACCAGAGCCAGCCGCTCATCCAGTGCGCGAACCACTGTGATTGCCCCATCGACTACTTCTGCGACACGAGCCAGGGCATCTGCCTCACGGACATGTTCGGCCCGCAGCCTGAGTTTCCGCAGTGTTACGAGGACTGCCAGTGCTTCGAGATGGGCGGCCTCTGGGCCTGGTGCGACAAGACGGCCACCGTGTATTTCGGACAGTGCCGCAGCTGGTATTGAAGAACGGGCTCCAATCACAGACATCGACGCCAGGACGCCGCGCGTGGAGAGACCTTCTTGGCTCTCCCTGACCAAGAGGCGCCCGGCGCCTCTCAGAGCGCCAGGCGCAACAGCACCGGCGGGCTCAGTGAATCCACCGGCGGCAGCTTTCCCTCCGGCCCTACCTCGCGGACGTGGCTGTTGGCGATGTAGACGAAGTCGCTTCCCGTGATTGTGCCGGTGGTGGGCGTCTCGAAGGACGGGTTGCTCGATTCGAGCACCTCCACGCGCTCCACGCGGTCCGGGTCCCCGCCGAGGTGGAAGCGGACGATGCGCCCCCGGCCGATGCCGTTCTGCACGGCCACCAGCGTCCGGCCATGCGCGGAGAGCCCATCCACGGCGGCCAGCGTCGTGCCCTTGGGAGGCTGTACACGCGTCAGCGCGCCCGTCGCGGGGTCCACGCGCACCAGCCCCGTGTAGTGCGCCACGTACAGCGACGCGCCGTCCTCCGTCAGGGCAAGGCCGTTGGGGTAGATGAGCGTGCGCTCGGGGACGAGCGGCGCGAGCGCGTCCGAGCCCGCGCGCAGCACGTGCACGCCGCCCGCCTCGCTGTCGGTGACGAAGACGTCCCCGCTGGCGTGGATGGCGACATCATTGAGCAGGTGCGCGCCGGGCCGGCCGTCCATCGTCACCTTGCGCAGCAGCGCGCCGGTGCGCAGGTCGTACTGGAAGAGGCCGGTGCGCCCGCGCTCGTCGGCGGTGATTCCCTTCCCGCTCGCCGCGGCGTGACTGGCCACCCAGAGGTGCCTGCGCGTGGCGTCCACCTTCAAGCCGAGCACGCTCCACAGTCCATCCCTCGCCTCGGGGATGAAGTCGCGCGCGGTGCCGTCCTTCGACACGGCGACCACCTTGCGCCGGTGGATGCTGCCGACGAAGAAGGTGTCCGTCACGGGGTCATGGGCGATGCCCTCGGGGATGAGGTCGCGCTCGGCGAGTCTGAAGGCCGGCTGGCTGGCGGACACCGGCTTCTCACGGGAGGCGAAGCGCTGGGCCAGCGCGCGGAACTCCGGGGTGGCGCTCCAGGCCTCGAAGTCGCCGGGCTCCAGCGCGTGGTCCCAGTTCAGGGCGTCCAGTTTCTTCAGCCACTGCTCGGCCTGTGGGCCTTCACCGCGCTCCGCGTGCCGTGACGCCACCGCGTAGAGGAGGACCGGGTTGTCGGGCTGGGATTGGGCCAGCCGCGTGAGTCCCTGGAGGAGCGGGTCCGCCGCGGGCGCGGGCGTGACGGGGGTTTCGGGCGCGGGCGCGGTGGCTGGAGCAGTCGCGCGACAGGACGCGGCGAAGAGGGACAGGCACAGGAGCGCGCTTCGGAGCGTCGGGGCGTTCATCGTCGTCCTGGGACAGGCGCCGTGGCGCGAGGGCCACGCCGGACAGGGGTGTGGAGGCCCCCTCAACACGCGAGACGCGAAGTCGTTCCCGTCATCTCGCGGTGGACACCCGTGATGAACGCGCTCGTGGCCGTGTCAGAGGTTGGCGCGCCGGGCCAACGCGCCGCGCACCGACTGGGCGATGACCTTCGCGTCGGCGGAGAGTTCCTCGGGCAGCCAGTAGTAGAGGACCTTCTCCCCGGTCTCCACCTTCGAGCGCACGAAGGTGAGTCCCCCCGTCTCGGCGCGCTCGGGGCTGTTCGGCAGGCAGCGCCGACACAGGCAGGCCAGCTTCGGGTGCTCCTCATGGGCCGTGAGGTTGGTGGGGCCACTGAGGTTCGCGCCCCCCGCGGCCTGGAGCATCAGCTCCGCATCCGCCGCCGACAGGGCTCGCGGCGTCTGGAGGGACATGCCCAGGGCGCCCTTCGCGGCCTGGATGCCCTTGCCGGACTCGAAGCGAATCTGGGGGATGAGCGCGGTGAGGTCGGTGATGGGGACGCGGTTGGACCGGGCGCGCCAGCCCTCCTCGTCGGACTTGAGCCCTTCCAGGACGGCCACCAGCCACAGCGCCTCGTTGGGCGGCCGCACGGTGACGAGGAAGAGGCGCCCGCCCTGGGCCAGCGGCTCCAGGTACTTGCTGTTGCTGCGGTAGCGGTCCATCGGGAGCACGTCACCGGGCTGCTTGCCGGGAGCCTCCTTCTCGAACACCGCCTTGCTGATGATGGCCAGCATGTCGGGCATGGCGCGGAGTGTACCAGGGGCGCATAGAGTCCGCGGCAATGCCCGACCTGGACCCGGCCGCCGTTCGCTTGCTCGATGAGGATGTCTTGGTGCGGCGCGAGGCGGTGGACCTCGTCGACACGGCGGCGCTCCCCGGCCGCTACGCCCTGCGGCAGGCCCTGCTCACCGACGAGGACGCGGAGGTCCGCGCCATCGCGGCGCAGCGGCTCGGGAGTGCACGGGACTCACGGTTCGCTCCGGCGCTGCTCGATGCGCTCGCCGACCCGATGCCGCTGGTGCGCGACAGGGTGTGGCGCGCGCTGGCCCGGCTGGGTGCACAGGCGCTGCTGCCCGCGGCGCTGCGCGCGGTGCGTGAGGAGCCCGTGTGGTGGGTGCGCAGGGCGGTGGTGCGGGCCTCGGCCTCCGTCGCGGGCAGTGGCGCGCTGGACGTGCTGCTCGCCGCGTTGGAGGACCCGTTCTGGCGGGTGCGCCACGCGGCGGTGCAGGCGCTGGCGTGGATTGGCGTGGGCAATCCTCCCGTGCAGCAGCGCGTGCGACAGGTGGCGGAGCGCGCACCGAATGGGCCTGTTCGTTCCGCGGTGGAATGGCTCGACATCGCGTGGAGTGGCGAGCACGCGGCGGATGCGGGCGCGGCGCTTGTCGCGCAATCGCCTGGTTCGCAGGTCCGGGGTGCGCTCGCGGAGCCTCCCGAGCCCCTCGGCAACGAAGACCCGGCGGTGACGACGGCCCGGCTGGAGGCCACGCCCGCCTCGGCCCTCTCCGCCCGCGAGCTGGTGGAGTGGCTGGGCGACCCGCACGAGCCCCTGCGCGTCCTCGCGCGACGGCGGCTCCGTGAGCGGAAGGACCTGGACGCACTGCTGCTCGCGACGCGCTGGCTCGATGAACCCCGCGTGCCCCACGCGGCGGAGGAAGCACGCGCGCTGCTCGAACGCATCGACGTGGAGGACATCGACCTCGCGTCCCGCATCCTCTCCGCGCCGCCTCGCCCGGGCGCCGTCGCGTGGGCTGCCCGCGTCGCCGTTCGGCGAGGGCACCTCGACTTGCTGGGGCGCGTCCGTCAGCTCCTCCGTCATCCGGAAGCCGCCGTCCGGTGCGCGGCGCTCTCCGGTCTCGTCCACGACCCGGACAGCCTCGACGAGGTCCTCTCGGCGCTCGAAGACCCGGATGAGCGCGTGCGCGCGGAGGTCATCGCCGCGTGGGAGCGCAGGCCCCCGGCCCCATCCACCGCCGAGGCCTTCGCGCTCGCGCTGGTGGAGTTCGCGCCCCATGCCTCGTCCATCCGGGAGCGGCGCGCCGTCGCGACGGCGGCCATGTTCCTGGAGGAGCCGGAGTTGCTCCTCCGCGCGTCGCACGATGAGGACCCGGCCGTGCGCGCGGTGGCCCTGCGGGCCCTGGCCTCGCTCGACCTGCTCACTGAAATGGAGCGCCACGAGGCAGCGGCACACGAGGACCCGTGGAGCCGCGCGGCGGTGCTCGACGTCGACTCCGCGCGGCGTGCCTGCACGGAGGACCCGGACCCGTCCCTGCGCCGGACCGCGCTGGAGTTGCTCATCGCGCGGGGCCGCCGGAGCACGGGCGACACCGCCTCCGCCGAAGAAGCCCCTCCCACCGCCCTCCAGCACGCAGCCATCGCCTGTGCCCGAGCCCCCGACGCGTGGATGCGCGCCCGCGCCGCGGAGCTCCTCACCCCCACCCAGGGCCGCGAGTCCCTGCGTGCCCTGCTGCGCCTCTCGCTCGACTCCACGCCCATGGTCCGCGCCGCCGCGGCCTCCGTGCTGGAGCCCTGCGCCACGCTCGACACGCTCCTCGACGACCTCCTCCACGGCCCCACGCCCGAGCGCGACGAGGACCTGCGCACCTCCGCCTGGACGTGGCGCCTGCGCCTCGCGGACACCTCCGCCCTCGAGCAGCTCCGCACCGCGCTCCTCGGCAACACCGAGCCCGAGCGCGTCGTCTCCCATCTCGAAGCCCTCACCCTCATCTTCCCCGACGCGCTCCTCGCCTCCGTCCCCGAGCTCGCCCGGCGCATGCCCTCGCGCC
>NZ_JABBJJ010000240.1 GCF_012933655.1 Pyxidicoccus fallax
GAGGTGAATCGGGCGGGCGGGGCGTCATCCCCCCGGTACCCATGAGGCTCCCAGGAGCCGGGGTGCCCCCGCGAGTCCCAGCGGGAGTCCCAGCGCTCTCCCCAGGCGCCGGTATGGCAGCGGTGGTGGTGGTGGCGGCGGGCCAGGCTGGCGAAGCCGGAGGCATAGCCCCCGACGGTTCCCAGGGCGAGCAGGACAATCAACAGGCGGTGACGGCGCATGGGGCTCTCTCCTTCGAGAAGGGTGTTCGTTCGAATCGGGGTGGAGGCCGGGGCTCACACCATCGGGGGAGCATCCCGGTGCCAGCCTCCCCGCCCGCCGCAGCGGCCGTGGCCATGGCCGAAGCCGTACCCGTAGCTGGGGTGCCAGCCATGGCTGTACCCGTAGCCGGGCCGCCAGCCGTGGCCGAAGCTCTGCTCCAGGAGGTCCGCCAGCTCGCGGCGCTGACGCGGGTTCAGCGCCTCGTGCACCTGCGCGAGCCCGCCCTGCAGCGTGCGGCGCACGTTGTCGAGCGCCACGTCATGGCGCGCGAACAGCTCGCGCAGCGCGGCCCCGTCGAACTGCTCGCCCCGCATCGCGCGGCCGAGCGCGGCGCGGCTCGGGTCCATCTCGTCGCGCAGCTTGGAGAAGGCCTCCATCACCTCGTCCGCCGTCTTGAGGATGACCTTCTCCTGGCCCGGGGACGTCTCCAGGCGCTCGAAGAGCCAGCGCAGCCGCGCGCGGCCCCAGCGGCCTCCCAGGTGGTGCCAGTGACGGCGTGCTCGCAGCGTGTAGATGAGGCCCGCGAGGCACGCGGTCCCGAAGAAGAATCCGAACATGGTCCTGCTCCCGAAAAAGGCCGGACCGTCGCGGGGGCCGGCGTTGTTGACAGGCAGGAAGGTAGAAGGCGGGTGTGAAGGGCACGCCCGCGCCCCCGTGAAGAAGTGTGAAGGCGGAGCGGAAGGCCTCCCGACTCGGAATGGTGGGGAGGCGCGGCAGGTTTTCCTACCGAGCGATGCTCTGCTTTGGAGTGTTCGCCGCCCGACGCCTGCTCGCCCAGCGGGGAGGGGGGGTGGTGGACTTCGGCCTCCGAGGTGGATTGTCGTCTCGGTGTTGGGGCGATGTCCGCTCCTCACGGGGGGCCGGAAGGTCCGGGCCGCCACAAGCAGAAAGAAGAAGGTCACATGGCAATCGGTACTGTGAAGTGGTTCAACGACGCCAAGGGGTTCGGCTTCATCGCGCAGGACAACGGTGAGGACGTGTTCTGCCACCACACCGCCATCAACATGGATGGCTTCCGCACCCTCCAGGAGGGGCAGAAGGTGGAGTTCGAGGTCACCCGCGGCCCCAAGGGCCTGCAGGCCCAGAACGTCCGCGCGGTCGGCGGCTGAGACCAAGCCACCCTTGAGGCTTGTTCAGGCCCGGTCTCCCACAGGGAGGCTGGGCCTTCGTCTTTGTGGCCCCTGGCCCGGCGAGCAGGCGGACTCACGGTGTCCACCCGCCGACGGCCGGCCTCGTTCCTTACCTTGTCGGCATGAGTGCGGCGCATCCGCCGCCACCCACCCGCCGCAGGCGAAGGAGACGAAGGCATGGGCGACACCAGCGTGAAGAAGGTCGAGAGTCGGCACTCGCCGAAGGGAGAGATGGGGCAGAAGTACCTGGCGTCCGGCATCCGCCTGTCCATGCGCCTCTGGGAGGACGAGCCGCCAGGGGAGGCGCCGCCCGCGACGGCGCGCGACTACGAGACGGTGGGCTTCGTGCTGAAGGGCCGCGCGGAGCTGCACATCGAGGGACAGGTCATCCTGCTCAACCCGGGTGACTCGTGGCTCGTGCCGCGCGGCTCCAGCCACACGTACAAGGTGCTGGAGACGTTCTCCGCCGTGGAGGCCACCAGCCCGCCGGCCGCGGTGCACGGCCGCGACGAGGGCAAGGACGCGCAGGGCAAGCCCGCCAAGGCCTGAGCGTCACTTCCGGCGGCGCTCGCGCTCGCGGAGCGCCGCCAGGGCCGCGCGCGCGGCGTCGCTGGGAGGCGTCATGCGCTCCAGCAGCGCCGCGGCCCGGTAGCGGAACTCCACATCGGGCGAGCCCACCAGGGCGATGAGCCCGGGCTCCGCCGCGCGCGGCTCCACCTCCATGCGCTCCAGCGCGCTGAGCGCCTCATGGGTGAGCAGCGGGTTTCCGTCCTCGAGCAGCGCGAGCACCGCGGGCACGGCCGGCGCGCCCAGCGCGGCGAGGACGTAGAAGTGGCCCCGGCTCACGATTCCTGGGGAGGTGGAGGGAGGCGAGGCCCGCATCCGGGAGGCGAGCTCCCACGCGGCCCGCGCCGCGACCTCGTCGGCTCCGAGCGCGCGGAGCGCCTCGCCCGCCGCACAGCGCACCTGGGTATCGCGCTCGTGGACCACGAGCCGGGCGAGCGGCTCCGTCGCGGCGAGGGCGGAGGGGCCCAGCCGGCCCAGCGCCTCGGGGACTTCCAGGGGCGGAGCGTCGAGCCGGGTGATGAGAGCGTCCAGGGCCAGCGGTGCCGCGGCGGGACCGAGGTCGCCAATGGCCTTCGCGGCACGGGCACGGAGTCCCGAGTCGTCGAGTGCTCGCACCAGCGCGGGAAGCGCCTCCAGGCCGAAGCGGGCGCAGACCTCCAGGGCGGCGGCCCGGACGGAATCATCGGCGTCGGACTCCAGCAGGGCGAGCGCCCGGGGGAGCGACGCTGGGAAGGCGGGGCCTAGATTGGCGAGCGAGAGGAGCGCGGAGTAGCGCGTGGCGAAGTCCTCGTCTTCGACCAACCGCAGCAGCTCCTCCGCCGCGGGGTGCGCGGCCGTGCCGAGGAACGAGAAGAGGTCGGCGGCTTCCCGCCGGACGCGGAGGTCCGGGTGCGACAGCGCGGGCCGAAGGGACTCCACCGTGCCGTCGGGCAGCGCCGCAGTGGGCGGGGGCTCGTGGTGCCAGTACCACTCGCTGAGTTGCTCGTCGTCGCAGGCCAGCCGGACCAGGGCCCACGTCAGCCACAGCCGCTCGACGAGGGACGCGGGGCCGAGCGCGGCCCGCAGTGCGTCGGCCACGGCGGGCGCCGTCGGACGCAGCCCCTCCAGGGCCCAGGTGGCCCAGAGCCGCACCCGCGCGTCCTCGTCCTTCAGACAGGCCACCAGGTCATCGGCGGCGGAGCGCGCCTCTTCGCCGAGCTGCCCGAGCGCCGCCGCGGCGGAGGCGCGGACGAGGGGCTCGGGAGAAGACAGTGCCTCCCGCAGGCGGCCGGGCTCGGAGGGGAGCGGCTCTGGCAGGGGCCACGGCTCGCGCCAGTCTCCGTCGATCCACTGGCGCACGGCGCGCACGCCCAGCGGCTGGGTGATGTGGGAGCCGTTGGACGTCAGCGTCAGGAAGTAGAGCAGTGACTGCGTCTGTGCCTGGTGCTTCAGCTTCTCCGCCGGCTTCGCATGGCACACCTGCATGAAGACGTCGACAGTGTCCGGGCGGATGAGCTTGCGGAGCTGTTCCTCCCAGTAACTGGGAATCTCGGCGTCCAGCTCGGAGAGGCGCTGCTCGATGAGCTCGCGCATGGATGGAGACATCGGGAACTCGGGGGAGGGGAGTGGGCCTCACCGGTCATGAGCCGGCGCGGGCTGGGCCGGGCAGATACTGACACACACATCCAAGAGGGCCTCCAGAGTGAGTGGCAAGAGCATTGCGTTGGATGACGAGCAGCTGGTTTGTCTCGAGGAATGTCTGCTCATCCACTACAAGTTCCATCCCGGGTCCGGCGCGTTCGTCGTCGTTGCGGACCATTGGGAGAAGCAGGAGGCGGGCTGCCGTGCCTTCATCCGCATCCGGTTCTCCGGAGTCGAAGCGTTTGAACGAGAGCCCGGTATCCACCGCGCCTCCTGGGAGTTCGTGGAGCAGTATCGACTGCGGGCTTTCGCGCCCCCCAAGGTGTTCCAGTTGGTGAAGACCGTTCCTCTAGGAGAGGGGAGGACCCGGGTGGAACTCTGGTTCGGACCGGCGTTCGGTGGGGTTTCCTTCACCTGCCGCGAGTACTCCGCGTGGCTTCGCGTCACCCGTGCCAGACAGCAGGGCTCCGAATGGGAGTACCGGGATGCGACGACGGGAGACCTCGTCGACTTCTTCGACCCCTTCGGGGAGTGGACGAAGACAAGCGGCGCGGCCTCCTTCCGCAATCTCATACACTGAGACCGCTGTATGCGAATATTTGCGGTGACATCGCGAATTGCAGAGACTCCTTGACCGGCACTGCTACACGCTGTTGCATCAGCACCTCACCAGCGAAAAGGAGTGTCATCATGTCTCTTCGTGGACTCGCGATGTTCGCCGTCGTCTCTGTCTTCGGGATGGGGTGTGGTGGAGCGGAAGTGACGGAGGGCACCGAAACCGGTGAGCAGCTCGGTCAGGGCTCCGCCGAACTCATTCAGAGCTGTGAGTATCTCTCGGGCCGCCACTGTCGGCCGGAGACGGAGATCGGCTGCCAGTGGGCCAATGGCACCATTGGCTATTGCTTCTGCCAGAACATTCCCTTCAACGACTGGGTCTGCATGACCGAGTAGGGCTCGTGCCCTGGCCGCCGCTCGCCGGGAGCGCTCCGGCGAGAGGCGGCGTATCGCCAGCTGTGCCGCCGTCGCATCAGTACCTCACCAGGGAAAAGGAGTGTCATCATGTGGCTTCGCGGGCTCGCGATGGTCGCCGTCGTCTCTGTCTTCGGGATGGGCTGTGGTGGAACGGAAGTGACGGAGGGTGCCGAGAGCGGTGAGCAGCTCGGTCAACACTCCGCCGAACTCCTCGACAGCTGCGAGTATCTCCAGACCCGGTCCTGTATTTTTGACTCGTCGAGGGGCTGCCAGTGGTCCAATGGCGCTCTGGGCGAGTGCTACTGCCAGGGCGCACCCAACCCCTGGTTCTGCTGGGTCAGCGACTGACGTCCAGGCCTCGATCGCCTCTTGCCGGGAGTGCTCCGGCGAGAGGCGCCGTCTGGACCCTGTCGAGTAGTTGGCGCGGCCGGAAGAGTTGTCCCCGCGAGTTCGGGATGTTCCTCCGATACTCCCACCCGAAAGGCGGGACTCCCCATGACCAGCCGTCGTGACTTCCTCACCACCTCGGGCCTCGCACTCGCTGGCCTCGCACTCGGGCCGCTCGCCGGTTGCAGGCGCGGAAGCGAGGGCGGCAGTGCCCCAACGGCCCCGCGGACCCAATCCGCGGAGGCGGCCAGGGCCACGCCCGCGCGTGGCTCGCTGCTCACCCGTGCGATTCCCTCCACGGGCGAGCAGGTGCCGGTCATCGGCATGGGCACCTCTGGCAGCTTCGAGGTGAGCGCCGGCACGCCGGAGTACGACGCGCTCAAGCAGGTGCTGAAGGTCTTCTTCGACGGTGGCGGACGCCTCATCGACACCTCGCCCAACTACGGCCCGGCCGATACCGTGCTGGGGGCGCTGCTCGCCGAGGGCGGCTCTCGCGAGCGCTGCTTCCTGGCGACCAAGATCGCCGCCGACGACCTCGCCAGCGCGAAGGAGCAGTGGGCCGAGTCCCTGCGCCGGCTCAAGACGGACCGCGTGGAGTTGCTCCAGGTCCACAACCTGCGCGCCTGGGAAATCCAACTGCCCTACGCCCGAGAGCTCAAGGCGCAGGGCAAGACGAAGTACATCGGCCTCACCCACTACCGCGAGAACGGCCATGCCGAGCTCGAGCGCATCGTGCGCGCCGAGAAGCCGGACTTCCTGCAGATCAACTACTCGGTGGCCTCGCCCCAGGCGGCCCGCTCCCTCTTCCCGATGGCGCAAGAACTCGGCGTGGCGGTGCTGGTCAACCGCGCCTTCGAGGACGGGAAGCTGTTCGCGCAGGTCGCGGACCGGCCACTCCCGGGGTGGGCCGCCGAGGTCGGCGTCGATTCCTGGGCGCAGCTGTTCCTCAAGTTCGCCATCAGCCACCCCGCGGTGACCGCCGTCATCCCCGCCACGGGCAAGCCGAACCGACAGGCGGACAACCTGAAGGGTGGCACCGGACCGCTGCTCAGCGAGGCACAGCAGACCGAGCTCATCTCCATGTTCAAGTGAGCGTCCGGGCACGGCGTCCTGGCCAGGACGGACTGCCGCGTGCCTCTCCGGCCGTCTTCTGGACAGCGGCCGTTTCTCGGGGCACATGTGCCTACACCGATGGCCTCCCGTCCGCCCCCCACGCGAGCCTCGTCCATCCGGACGCAGAAGACGAAGCAGCTCTCCTCCGGCGCCCGGCGCGTCGTGGCGAAGCGCTCCGGCTCGGGCTGGGGGCGCTGGGCGCTCGGCGGGTGGCTGCTGCTCGTCCTCTGGCTCAGCGTGGAGTACGCGCGGCTGCCCGACGTGAGCCTCCTGCTGACGCAGCACCCGCGCACCACCGCGCTCATGGCGCAGCGAGCCGAGGAGGCGCGCGAGGCGGGCAAGAAGCCCCGAGTGCGCCAGGCCTGGGTGCCCCTGGACGCGGTGTCCCCGTACGTGGTGGACGCCGTGCTGAGCTCCGAGGATGCGCGCTTCTACCGGCACGAGGGCGTGGACTGGGTTGAGGTGGAGAACGCCCTCGAGCAGTCGGTGCGCGAGGCGCGGCTGGGACGCGGCGCCTCCACCCTCACGCAGCAGCTGGCGAAGAACCTCTACCTCTCCACGGACCGGAGCCTGCTGCGCAAGGCCAAGGAGCTGCTGCTCGCCCGCCGGCTGGAGACCCACCTGTCCAAGCAGCACATCCTCACGCTGTACATGAACGTCGTGGAGTGGGGCGATGGTGTGTACGGCATCGAGGCGGCGGCGCGCGAGCACTTCGGAACCTCGGCGCGGGCGCTCAGCGTGGCGCAGAGCGCGATGCTCGCGGGCATGCTGCCCGCCCCACGCCGCTGGCTGCCCGCCCAGAAGCCGGAGACCCTGCGCACCCGCGCCAGCGTCATCATCGCGAGGCTGGAGCGCGAGGGGCGCATCAGCGCGACGCAAGCCCGCGAGGCCCAGGCCGAGCTCTCGCGCTTCTTCGGCGTAACGCCCGCGCCCGGCTCCGTGGCGGAGGCCATTACCCGGCTGCGCGCGGGGAGCTGAGCCGCACGCCCCGTGTCAGGGCAGCGCGGTCGACTTCACGCCGGGGGGCCAGGTTCGACCACGCGGTGGGACGTCGAGAAGAACGTGTAGCCCTGCATGTTACAGATGTAGTTGGGTTGTTGCGGGGCAGGTCACAAGCTCCGTTGCCGCACCACGTTCTTTCGAGGGGCTCCGGATTGGCACGGCGTCTGCCTACGCGGGCGAGGCCGCGGGATGAACCGCGGTCATCCATCCAGTCATGAAACGGAGCCGTCCATGAGAGCTGTCGCCGGGATTCTTGTCGCGCTGGGGATGATGCTGAGCGCCTGTGATGGTGGGCCCAACATGGACCCGGCCCCCCAGGAGACGGCCACGCTTTCCGAGGAGCACGAGCGGACGCAGGAGTCCGCGGTCTCGAATGGGGACTGCAAGGCGAGCATCTACTGTGGAAGCTGGACCACGTGCAGCGGCACGGAGGGCCAGTGCTCGATTACTCCCGCCACTGCCACCTCGCTGGGCGGTGTGACGTGCAACGGGGTCTGGACGGCCTGCCGCCCCATCCTCCAGGTGTGCGGCTGTGGCCAGGATGGCTGCTGTTCCGAACTGTGCTTCTCGGACCCGGACTGCGGCCCCCTCGCCTGTGTCCGGGGCAAGACCTGCACCGCGGACAGCCAGTGCGGCGGCTCGTCGGGCGGCAGGTGCAGCACCTCGACCCGGACGTGCGTCTGCCTGTAGTGGGCTCAAGTGGGGCGCGCCTCAACCCTCGTGTACCCGCAGGCGCGTCCCTCCCGACAGCACGCGTGAGGGCGCGATGCCGAGAAGGTGCCGGAACGCCCGGCTCATGTGCGCGGAGTCGACGAACCCGGCCTCGTGGGCCGCCAACGTGAGGCTCTCGCCCTCGGCGAATCGCCGGCAGACCTCACGCAGGCGCTGCCACGTGCGCAGTTGACGTGGCGTGACGCCGAGCTCGGCGCGGAAGAGGTGCTGCAGGCGTGACGCGGAGACGCCCGTGCGCGCGGCGAGCGCGGGAAGCCGCCACAGGGCATCCGGCTGATTGGAAATCAACGCAGCCACCTCCTCCACCCGGGCGTCGCTCGCATATCGCCCCGGAGGAGGCCCGACCTGTCGCGCCACCCAGGCCTCGAGCTCGGCGGCGGACAGCTCACCCGCGAAGATGGCCCGCAGCTCTTCACGCCGCCGCCGGGGTGGGCCCAGCACGTGGAGTCCCTCGAAGGCTGGCAGCTCGGCATGCTCGCAGAGCTGACGGTGGTCGATCTGGCCCGGGGTCAGGTGCAGCACGCCCATGAGTGTCTCACCACACTCCAGCTCGTGTGGGCACCCGGGTGCGACGACGATGTGCTCGACGGTCCGCCATTTCTCGCCGGGCAGCCCGAGCCGGAAGCCGAACGGGCCGTCGATGCCCACCAGCAGCGCCGCGCCCGTGTGCGCATGGACGGCCACGCGTCCCAGCCGCGAGATGGACAGCACCCTGTCGCTCCACAGCTCGATGCGCGCTCGAATCATTCGCCGCAGCGTAGCCGGTTCGTACAAGTACCGAGAGCGCGGAGTCGCCACACTCGCCTCATGGACCTCGCCCAGAGAATCTCAGTCTTCGCGGCCGGCGGCTTCCTGCTGGCCGGCCTGTCGTTCGGCGTCTGGAAGTACGCGCAGATCGCGCGGAGCCCCAAGGCCCAGGCCTCCACCTATGTCGACATCGCGCACCGGGCCGCGTTGCTGTACTCGTTCGCGTGCCTCGTCGTGGAGCGTTTCGTCGTCCTCAGCACCCTGGACGCACGCGTCGAGCTGGCCGCCGTCGTCTCGGTGATTGGCTTCTTCGCGTTCGGGCTCTCCAGCTACGTCGTCCACGGCGTCCTGCGAGACACGGACAACCAGTTCGCGCGTCCCCACAAGCTCGGGCGGGCCGAGCTTCCGCCCGCGATGATGTTCGCCTCCATGGTCGCGCTGATTGCCGGTGAGCTCGGGGGCTTCGCGGTGCTGTTCTGGGGCGCCCTCGGGTCCTGACCCGGGGGCCCCGGCTCCTCGGATGACTGCGGTGATCACCCGTGAGCGGAACCCGCGCCGCTCGGGGCCTGGGGGGCCTTCAGCCGTCGCAACTGGTTGCGGGCGACGAGCGCCCCCTTGGGAACGCCTGCCTGCTCGAACCTCACCGCGGCCTTCTCCAGCGCATCGGCCAGCGACGAGAACTCCTCGGGCTGGTCCAGGGACGGCCGGACGAAGCTGGTGACGGCCCTGGCGAGTCGCGCGGTGGCCGAGTTGATGACCACGTGGAAGCCCTTGCAGTACTCACGGGCCACGGCGGCGTTCTGTTCCTGATGCTCGGCCAGCTTCATGCGCTGGGAATGGGTCAGCGGACGCGCCCGGGTGAAATCAATCACCTGGACGTAGGGCTCGCGTCGGTTGATGAGCCGGGTGAGCGTCCGAAGGATGCTGTCCATCTCCTCATCCGTCGTGGAGTCCACGCGCTGGATGAGGACCAGCGGCCAGAGTGATTCGTCGAAGATGTACATGGCGGAGATGTCTTGGCCCGTAGGAGAGAGGTCCAGCGCCAGGGGCGAACGCTGAACCGGGGATAACCTCACGGTACCGACTTCGTCGATTAGTGGACAATTGAGTCACGAGCGACCGCACTGCGCGCCGCGCTGTCCCGCGGGCTCGCACCCTCAACACGCCCCATTCCTCCGAGAGCCTGGGATGGAGGTCGTTCCGAAGAGGGGGGCCATGTACGCCTTCATCGGTCCCTGTTCGAGCGGGCCTCCAAGGCCGTGCAGGGCCCGAGGCCGGAGGACGCCTGGCAGGACCTCCAGCGCGCGCTCGATATCGCCCAGGACATTCCGGGACGAGAGCAGCAAGTGGGCGCGCTCCAGCAGCTTCCCGTGCGGAAGGCGGCGTGACGCCCACCGGCGGCGGGAGCGTCACGGGAGCGCCAGGCACGGATATCGAGAATCAAACAATAGCAAATCCGGGAAATCAGGAAGCAAACACAATCGAGTGACAACTGCAAACTCGTACCCGCAGTCATTGAGTCTACTTCACTCTCCGTGTATCCGGGTTGACGGGCGTTCTGGAAACACGCCCTTCACCAGCGAATAGGGAGAAGCCATGAAGCGACACGTGATGCTGTGGGCCGTCTTCGGTGTGCTGGGATTCTTCGGTGCAGGCTGCGGTCCCGCGATGGACGAGCCGGCACCCCAGGCTGGTGACCCGACCACGGAGCCTCGTCCGGCCGACGACGTGACGTCGGAGGAGGACGGCGAGGTCCATCAGATGGCCAGGAACTGCCAGTCCACGTGCCCGGGCGTGAGGGCCGACGGTACGTCGTGCAGCATCGTCGGGTTCGGCTCCACCACGTTCCTGGGGGGCTGCAAGAAGGCCTGCCGGTTCGCTCGGGAGGACGCCGTCAGCAAGCAGGAAGCCCAGGGCTGTACCATCAGCAGCGCCTGCTCCGACGTCTGTAGTTGAGAGGCGACGGACCGCAAGACCCTGAAGCCCGTCCGGAGGTGGGGCGAATGGCTTCTCCCGGCGGTGAGCACCGGGGGCCGGGTTCACCAGCCCCGGCTCTCGGTGCATGGCCCGCTCAGCGCGGCGCGGTGAGTGCTCAGCCGGCCAGCAGGTCGCGCAGTGCGTGCTCGCCGATTGCGGCGATCACCGGGTCGTCGTCGCCGTGTGTGACCATCGCTGATGCCATGATCAGCGCCCAGCCGGCGGCCCTGCGCCATCGGCCCGGGTCGGGCGGGCCCGCGGCGTCGGCCAGCGCGTCGCTGCGCGCCTGGAACACCGCTCGACCGGTGGCGTCGAATGTCAGCCAGGCGGTCGCGAGGTCGCACGCGGGGTCCCCGGCGGTCAGGTCCCCGAAGTCGAGGAGCGCTGCCAGGCGCCCGTCGTGGGTGAGCAGGTTCGCGGGGTGTGGGTCGCCGTGCAGCCACAGGGGTGGGCCGGGCCAGGCGGGCGCGGCGAGGGCGTCGCGCCACAGCGCCTCGGCGCGCGCGCGGGCGTCGGGTAGCACCCGGTCCAGGTGTCCGCCCGCCAGTCGCTCGGCCAGGGCCGCGGACCGCCCCGCGAGCGAGCCACCTCGCACCGGGTTCACCGGCGCCTCGGCCGGGGCGGGCGCGTGCAGGGCGGCCAGGGCCTCCGCGAGCGTGCCCGCCCACGGGGTGCGGGCGGCGACCGGTTCGTCCGCGGCGTGCCGCCCGATGAACCACGGCACGACGCTCCACGCCCACGGGAACGTGGCACCCGGCCGCCCTGTCCGCACCGGCGCGGGCACCGGTACGGGGCACAGCGCGGCCAGCACGCCCAGCCAGCGCTGCTCGTGCTCGACCAGGGGCGCGGCGGAGGCACGGCGGGGGAGCCGGACCGCCAGGTCCTCCCCGAGCCGAAACGTCGCGTTGTCCCAGCCGTGCGCGACCCACCGCACCGGCAGCCCGGCGAGGTCGGGGTGCTGTTCGGCGAGCAGGGCGTGCACCAGCGTTGGCGTGAGGTCGATTTCGGCGGGGGGCTTACCAGGCACGGCGGAGACCTCCCGGGGCGTCGAGTGGGGAGCGGTCACGTTACCCGAGCGTGTGTCTCCGGGGGACCGAGTGCCAGACGGTGCGCAAAGGCATGTCGACGCCATCGAGCGGGCTCGGGCGGCGCTGGCCGCGGCCCTCCTCGTCGCCCCGTGGTCCGAGTCATCGGGGAAGCGTGGAGCGCGCGCCATGGAACTGGAGCGCTCAGGCAGCCAGACGCTCCACGGGTCAGGCTGTCCTCCCGCGGTCCAGCTGGCTCCTTTGTCTTCCCTGGCATCACCCTTCGGGTGGTGTGTGTCATTGTAAATATCCAACAGGGTGGCTTGGGTGAGCAGGGGTTTCTGGAAGATGTCTGGCTTTTGAATGGGAGGCAGGCTCCTTCTGTTCAAAGACCAGCCATGAAAAACATCAAACTGCTCGCCGCGCTCTCGGTGGCCGCACTGGGCATGGGCTCTGCTCAGGCGGCGACCATCACCTTCACCATCCAGAACCAGATCACCACCGGTTCGATCAGCCCTCTCCGACTGAATACGTGTGGTGCGATCATCCCGAGCCTTGGCTCGGTTCCCCCCAACTCGATTTCGGTCGCGCACCAGACGAATTGTGGCAACAACACCGCCGTCGCCTTCGATTACTCTGACGGCATCAAGACCTGCAGCTTCAATCTCAGCAGTCTCTACACACCCCCCAACCCGATTCTGGGCACCTCTGGGTACTGGACGCCGAAGGGAACGGGCACCCAACGGGGCACCACGTCCGCTACCTGCAAGGCGACGCTGACCTCCATCGGGACGAACGGCAATTACTCCTGGGCCCTGTCGATTCAGTGAGACTCCGAGGGCACTCCCGGTCCGTTCAACCGTGGGACCGGGAGGCGCCCTGTTGCACCTGGCGCGCGTGATGGCACCCGGTGAGGCGCGCGGGACGATACTCGTGGCGTTGACAGCGGCTCGCGTGTCCGCTGAGGCTGGAACGGTTGCGCGCTCTTCGCGCATCCCGTGACAGTCCCGACACAATCGAGTTCCGCCATGAGACGCCTCGTTCCGCTCGCCCTGCTGTCCCTCGCTGCCTGCTCCGACGTCGCACCCCTGGACGGTCCTGAGACGGCCCGCTCCGCCGCCGCGCTCCAGCTCTCGCCCGAGGCCCAGGCGCGCGTCCTCGACTTCGTCAACTACCCCGGCAACGTCGTCGGCGTGCTCCAGAACCAGGTGGGCATCCACCCCTGGGCGGCGGTCGCCATCACCGCCCACCGTGACGGCGCGGACGGTGTCTCTCCGTCAGGCGACGACGCCTTCTTCTCCTCCATCGCCGAGCTCGACGCGGTGCCCTACGTCGATGACACGGTGCTGCAGCAGCTCGACACGTATTCGGCGGTGCACCCGGCGCCGACGGGCGAGACGGTCGAAGGCGTGAGTTTCCGCGGCTGGGAGGTGGAGTCGGTGGTGTGGGGCGTCAACCACGCCGACTCGGCCACGCTCCAGAACCTCTTCGAGGCGCGCGCCGCGACGAACCTGTACGCGGGGCGCCCGTACACCCGCGTGGCGCAGATGGGGGCTGTCTCCTGGGTCGGCTCCGCCACGCTCGGGCAGCTGCGCGCGCATGCGCTGCCGTGGTGGAACTGCCTGCATGGCCAGACCTGCCTTGCCGGCACGTTCGACGGCATCACGTTCGACGAGCCCACCGCGGTGACGGCGCTGGACCTCGCCAATCAGGCCACGTACGCGCAGCTCACCTCGCACGGCGTCGCTGGCGCGCAGGCCAATGACCTCATCGCCGGGCGCCCGTACACGTCGCTGGCGGCGGTGGCGGCGACGGACGGCATCGGCCCGGTGACGATGAACGCGCTCAAGACCTACGCGCAGGGCGGCCCCTCCACCTGCACCTCGATGTGGTCGAACGCGGTGTCGCCGCAGCTGCCGCACGTGCTGCTCATGAGCGAGAGCGACCTCCCCGTCGAGCTGGTGTCGTGGCCGGGAGAGGGCGGCAGCGCGCCGACCGCCGCCACGGTGCTGGCGCTGGCCGACGTGCCGTGGGGCTACACCGCCGAGGTGCGCGTGGTCTCGAACTACTTCCGTGCGCTGGAGCCGTCGAGCAGCAGCGCGGACCCGTGGGCCGCGGCCAACATCGAGAATGCGTTCAACACCCAGCTCACCGACGTCATCTACGTCGCGCTGCACGCGCCGCCGGGCAGCCCCGACCAGGCCCGGGTGCGGGTCTTCCTCGTCGGACGTACCTCGTGCGGCGACCTCGTTGGCATCCAGTCCATCGCCATCGAGACCTGACCCCTCGCGACAGCCCTGAAACCGGAGCGGGCACCGGCCGGAAGGTGCCGCGCTCCGCTGCGCGGGAGGCCCGTCACACCCGCCGGCGCAAGGGCTCCCGGGCGGAGCGCCACGTCGCGGGGATGGATGCGGCGCCTGCGCTCAGCGCGACGATTCCACCCACGATGGCGCAGGTGGTGTCCCGGTCTCCGAAGCCGGCCACCGTGGTCCAGAGGGCCTCTTCGTAGGAGTCGAGGTGCCTCACCGCGCACCACAGGGCGAAGGGCACGGTGTCCTCGGAGATGACCTTCTGCCCGCTGCCCAGCTCGCGCGCCGCCGAGGAGGGACTCGCATCGAGCGACCAGGCCCGGGCCTTCTCAATCCCCCGACGGGTCGCTCCGTCCGGCGTGAGGTCCAGCACCACGTCGAAGAGCTCCCTCGGCGAGCCGCGGGTGTCCGGCCATTGGCACGCCCACGCGGCGGCGACCGCGATGGCAATCGCCCCCGCCTGTCCCTCCGGGTGCGCGTGCGTCACCTCCGCCGAGGCTCGCGCCTCCGACACCACCCGGCCCATGTCTCCCTCGAAGTATGCCCCCAGCGGCGCCACGCGCATGGCCCCGCCGTTGCCCATGGAGCCCTGGCCCTCGAACACCTCGCCGGAGACCTCGCGCCACGGCATCCCGAGGCCCATCTTCTGCAGGATGTCGTGCGCCGTCCCGCCGTAGCCCCGGTTCTTGTCCTTGCGGTAGCGGGTCGCGAAGAGGCGCGCCAGCGCGTCCTGGTCGACGTGGCCGTGGTCCTCCAGCACCTGGACGATGGCCAGCGCCATCTCCGTGTCGTCGGTGTACCTCCACGGCGCGCGGGGTACGTCACGCTGCTCCACCATCGACTGTGCCAGCTCGCGCGGAACGAAGAATCGCTCGCCGAACGAATCCCCGACGGACAGTCCGTCCAGCGAGACGAGGGCACGCGCCATTCGCGTCTTGGGGTCCACGGGGTTCATGTCGCGCTCCTCACCTGTTCCTGGAGGATTGTGCACGGGTCGGCAGTTTCCGCCCCGACTGTCGCATCTCTCAACACGCGAATGTCATGCGTCCGGCGGTGACTCACCCTGGAGTGCCAGAGGGCGCGAAGGCCCGGTAGGGAGCGCCCGCCCCGGGCCTCCCGAACCGACATCTCGCGCAACCATCGGCCCGGCTCTCTCACTGCGAGGAGCCCCTGATGCGATTGAACCCTGGCGTGACTCCCTTGCTGCTCGCGCTGCTGGCCCCGGCCGCGCAGGCACAGGTGGTGAATGACTCGACGCGGCCGGACAAGGCGAAGGCGGTGCGTGACGCCGCCTCCGCCTTCCAGCGGGGCCAGCCGCAGGCCACCCACCAGAACAACAACGACCTGCAGGACTTCGGCAGGTGGGCCGTCTACACCAAGGGCCTGAACCACAACACCGTGGGGGAGACCAGCGTCACGCAGTTCGACGCGCTGCTCGATGCCCTGCTCACCGGGGACCCCGCGAAGCTGGAGGCGGTGGTGCTCGAGGGTCCACGCAAGCTCGTCAATCCGCAGGCGGGCTTCTCCTACGTGCTGGAGGGCGCGGACCCGCAGGCCATCACCCTGGGGCCGGCGCCCGACTTCAACAGCGCCGAGGTCTCTGGCGAGATGATCGAGCTGTACTGGATGTCGCAGGTGCGCGATGTGCGCTTCGACCAGTACGGCGGCGACGGTGACATCTCCTCGGCCGCGATTGCCTTGACCCAGGCGCGCGTCTACCGGGGGGCTCGCGACAGCGGTGGCTTCGTGAGGCCCGCCACCCTCTTCCGGGCGGACCTTCCCGGCGCGGTGCAGGGGCCGTACGTCTCGCAGTTCCTGCTGAAGACGGTGCCCGTCGGCGGCGGCCCGCTGGCCATCGGGTCGGAGACGAACCCGCCTCCCGTGGGCGTGGAGCCCACGGCGCACCAGCCGATGGAGCAGCGCATCTGGACGCGCTTCGCCGGGGACGACCGTGTCACCGCATACAACGAGTGGCGCGCCATCCAGAATGGCGCGCTGCCCGCGGACCCCACGGACACGCTGGAGGACTTCGACCCGGTCCGCCGCTACATCCGCAACGGGCGAGACCTGGCCGAGTGGGTGCACTTCGACTACCCGCTTCAGTCCAGCCTCAACGCGGCCTTCCTCCTGGCGCGGCAGGGGGACTTCCTGCCGGATGGCAGGTACGACCCGGACCCCAAGTCCTCCCCGCGCGCGGAGGACCCCAACAACCCCTACCGGACCTACGCGAAGCAGGAGCCCTTCGTCACCTTCGGTAACAGCGACGTGCAGTCCGTCACCTCGCTGGTGACGAACACGACGCTGCGCGCGCAGTGGTTCCAGAAGTGGCAGGTGCACCGGCGGCTGCGTCCCGAGGAGTACGGCGGCCTCGTCCACATCCATAAGTGGGGGGAGCGCACCTACCCCATCCCGGAAGAGCTGCTCAACGCGCCCGTGCTGCAGCGGGTGTTTCAGCGGAACTTGGAGCGCAACGTGGCGCGGGGACTGGGCTCGGACGGCACGTACCTGCTGAGCCAGACCTTTCCCGAGGGCAGCCCCCTCCACCCGGCCTACGGCTCCGGCCACTCCACGTACATCGGCGCGGGAGTGACGGCGCTCAAGGCCTTCTACGCGGACTTCCCTGTCATCAACCCGCAGGTGCCCAACGCGGATGGCACCGCGCTGGTGCCCTACAGCGGCACGCTGATGATGTTCGACGAATTGGACAAGCTGACGTCCAACGTCGGCATGGCGCGCCTCTTCGCGGGCGTGCACTACCGCAGCGACCATGACAACGCGTTGCGCTTGGGCGAACTCTACGCGCTGCGCACGCTCCAGGACTGGTCGCGGCTGTATCCCGAGCGCCTGCGCGATGGCACCCCCTTCCAGGGCTTCCAGGTGCGCACCTTCGGCGGGAACACCGTGACGGTGAATGCCACCAGCCCCGCGCTGCCCAACGCGGTGAGCCGGGTGGACAGCTTCACGCTCCTCGATGCGTACACGAAGCAGCCGATCGCCGGGTTTGAAACCATCCACAACGGCATGGTGCTCGACTTCAGCGACCTGGCGGCGCGGGGCCATACGCAGTTCATCGTGCGCGCCAATACCTATCCGCAGAACGTGGGCAGCGTGCGCTTCGTCATCAACGGCGTCACCCGGATCCGCAGCACGTACCCGTACTATCTGGGGGACGGCCAGGATGACAGCGGGCAGACCGTCCCGCTGGGCGTGGGCAACCTGGTCATCACGGCCACGCCCTACAGTGGGCCCGGAGCGACGGGTATCGGCGGTGTGCCGTTCACGGGCCGCGGCACCGTGCAGAATTAGCCCGGAGCCTGATTGAGCCCACCGCCTCTCGATGGCCTGGCGCACGCCTCTGACTTCGTGCGTGCCCAGGCTGTCCCGCGGGCGGGTGATATCAAACACGGATGATGCCGGCCGGCTGGGAGAACCATGAACCGTTGCATCGGCATCCCGTTGGCCTTTGTTCCTGCTTCGCACGTGGCGGGCTGCTCCTATGCAGGGTTCACCCGTAGTCATTGAAGTGCACCACGCGCAGTCGTTAGATTGGACTCCTCGGCTCAACCGGGGAGGAACAAATGCATACACATAAATTTATTGCCGGACTGTGCGTTGGAATTGCCGCCATCGTGCTCGCACCCACGCAAGTGCTCGCACAGTCACTCCTGGTCGATGACTTTTCCACCGGCGCATATCAGGTCGACGCCTACGCTGGCTCTCCGGACCTGCACTATTCGAGCGGAACGATGCTTGGCGGAGTCCGAGGCACCTACGTCCTCGCGGCCCCCGAGCTTCCCCTGCATCAGCGCCCCGCGTCACTCTCCATCCCGCCCGGCGGGCCGCTGATTCTGGAGACCGGCTTCCAGGTGAATCATCGCCTGGAGCTCGTCTATGGGAGGGATGCCGCTGGAAATCAGGCTCCGCTCAATCTCGATACGCGCAGCTACGACCGGATCAGGGTCTGGTTCGATGGTTGCGATGTATCGGAGAACTTCAACATCGTCCTCTTCGCCGCGGGGGGGCGCCACTACTCACTCGGCATCAACACGACCCCCGAACATCGTCCGTTCTGTATCGATTTCCCGCTCGGCAAGTTCCTGATTCCCGAAGCAGACCGCGCTGACATCGACTTCATTGCGCTCATCCTTCAAACCGGTAGCGCGATGGGAGCCACCGATTTCGCGCTCCGCTCCGTCAGTCTGCTCGGGCCAGCGGATATCGGATGGGCTTCCTGCTGGGTGGCTCCGTAGTCGGACACCCGCACGCTCCCCGAGGGCCGAGTTCCTCGGGGAGCGTGGAGCGCGCGCCGTCACCGGTGCGCCGGGACTCAGCGCGGCGTGAGCTTGAGCAGCTTGCCGTTGGTGGCGTCGGTGAGCAGGTAGAGCGCGCCGTCGGGGCCCTGCACCACCTCGCGGATGCGCGCGCGCAGCTCCGTCAGGAGACGTTCTTCGCCGACCACGCGGTCATTCCTCATCATGAGCCGCACCAGCGCCTGGCTGGACAGACCTCCGATGAAGATGTTGTTCCGCCACTCGGGGAACAGGTCCCCGGTGTAGATGGTCATCCCCGAGGGGGACATCACCGGATCCCAGTAGTACACGGGCTGCTCCATGCCCGGGCCCCGCGGACTGTCGTGGATGGGCGCGCCCGAGTACTCCTCGCCGTAGCCGATGGTGGGCCAGCCGTAGTCCTTGCCCGCCTCGGGGCGGTTGAGCTCGTCACCCCCTTGTGGCCCCATCTCCACCGTCCACAGCCGCTTCTGGGCGTCGAGCGCCGCCGACAGGATGTTGCGGTGGCCCACCGACCAGATTTCCGGCTTGGCACCCTCGGTGTTCACGAAGGGGTTGTCCCGGGGCACGGAGCCGTCGGGATGGATGCGGACGACCTTGCCGAAGTGGCTCTTCACGTCCCGGGCCTGCGCCCGGCCCGCGAGAATGGAGCGCTCCCCGAGCGTGACGAACAGCGTGCCGTCGGGGGCGAACACCAGCCGGCCGCCCGCGTGCATCGTGGACTCGAGGGTGGGCATCATGCGGAAGATGACCTGCACGTTCTCCACGCGCGGTTGTGCGCCGTCGACGAGCTTCGCGCGCGCCACCGCCAGGCCGTTGCCGCCCTGGCGCGGCTCGTAATAGGTCCAGTAGATGAGCTGGCTCTGGGCGTAGTCGGGACCGATTTCGACGTCGAGCAGGCCGCCCTGGTTCCGGCCATCCACAGGGGGCAGGCCCGAGACGGCGGGAGACTTCGCGCCCTGGGCGGTGACGATGTAGAGCGAGCCGGTGGGCTTCTCCGTCACGAGCATGCGCTGGTCGGGCAGGAAGGCGATGGCCCAGGGGTTCCTGAAGCCCGAGGCAATCTCGGTGACCTGGACGGCCGTCTTCGACTGGATGGCCGGGGCGCGCGTCTGACCGGGGAAGGCCGGCTGGAACTCGGGCACGTTCGGAGGGCCCGTGGGAACCGGAGGGCCGCTGGGAAGGGGCTCTTCCGGAGGGACGCCCGCGTCTTCGGGGTCTTGAGGTGTGACGCCCGCGTCTTCGGGGTCTTGAGGTGTGACGCCCGCGTCTTCGGGGTTCTGAGGTGTGACGCCCGCGTCTTCGGGGTTCTGAGGTGTGACGCCCGCGTCTTCGGGAGCTTGAGGTGTGCCGCCCGTGGGGCCGGAGGACTCGCTGCAGCCCGACAGGAGGGCGACGAGGATGAGGGTCATCGGCAAGGTTCGCATGAAGCTGTCTCCACGGTGGTGAGGGGCCGCTGGGAAGCGGTCGGGGGGGCGGAGGAGTATGGCTCCTGGGGG
>NZ_JABBJJ010000241.1 GCF_012933655.1 Pyxidicoccus fallax
GGATGGAGCGGTCCACGTGGCTCTCGGCGGCCAGGTGCATGACGGCGTCGATGGAGTGCACCGCCATCAGGTGCTCGACGAGCTCGCGGTTGCCGATGTCGCCGCGCACGAAGACGTGGCGGGGGTCGCCCTCCAGGTCGGAGAGGTTCTCGAGGTTGCCCGCGTACGTGAGCTTGTCGAGGTTGACGATCTTCCAGTCCGGCCGCTCGCGCCGCAGGTACTTCACGAGGTTCGAACCAATGAAGCCGCAACCACCTGTCACCAGGACGTTCATCGACGTACTCACCACGGATAACGGGATAAGGGCCCTCCGTATCGGAGCAGGGGGAGCGGCGTCAAGGTAAGGCAACATTCGCGCTTGCACGCCGGTCCCCCCGGGGCCGAGGGCAGACAGGCGGAATGCGCTCCCCGAGAGGGCAGCCGAACGACTCCCATCCCGCCCGCGAGCCGCCCACGGAAATCCGAGGCCCACATCGGCGCCGCAAGCCGCCTCCC
Organism: Pyxidicoccus fallax; assembly: GCF_012933655.1. Taxonomy (GTDB): domain Bacteria; phylum Myxococcota; class Myxococcia; order Myxococcales; family Myxococcaceae; genus Myxococcus; species Myxococcus fallax. The sequence goes on from NZ_JABBJJ010000241.1 coordinate 496, forward strand.
CACCCTTCAGGCCAGCAGGGAACAGCTACCTTTCTCCTCACCCCGGAAACGGATAGAACGCGCGTCGAGCTTCACTGGGGGAAGTATGGAAAACCCTCGCGGCCTCATCGTCTTGCTGGCCTACAACGAAGAGGAGTGCATCGCGTCCACCGTGGCGGAGCTGAAGCAGTTGTTGCCCGCCATGGATGTGCTCGTCGTGGATGATGGCTCGGCCGACCAGACGGCGGTGCAGGCCCGGTCCGCGGGTGCCTACGTCCTGACGCACCCTTTCAACCTGGGCGTCGCCGCCGCGGAGGCCAGTGGGCTGCTCTATGCCGCCCGCCACGGCTACCGTCGCGTCATCCGCATGGACGGGGACGGACAGCACGACCCGTCCTCGGTGGAGGCGCTGCTGCAGGCGCTGGACGCGGGCTCGGAGCTCGTCATCGGCAGCCGTTTCGCCGGCATCACCAGCTTCCGCTCCACGTGGCTGCGCCGCTTCGGCAACCGCTTCCTGGCGCGACTGCTGTCGTCGCTCAGCCATCAGCGCATCACCGACCCGACCTCGGGCTTCCGCGGCTTCGGCCCGCGCGCCATCCGCCTCTTCGCGCGCACCCACCCGCATGACTACCCGGAGCCGGAGAGTGTCCTCATCGCCGCGCGCCAGGGGCTGACGATTGCCGAGGTGCCGGTGCGCATGCGCCCGCGTCTCACGGGCACCAGCTCGCTCACGGCCTGGAAGTCCGCCTTCTACATGGCGAAGGTCTCCTTCGCCCTTCTCATGGAACGGGCGCGCCCCGTCTGAGCTGCCATGTTCCGCTCCAGTCTCATCGGCGTGGCCTTCGCGACCGCCTTCGCCCTCACCGTCCTGCTCTCCGCCCGCCGTCGGCGCACCAGTGAGCGGCACACGTTCGCCTGGCTGATGGTGGCCGCCATCGTCGCCGGCCTGTCCCTGTGGCGCGACGGCGTCGACACCCTCGCCCGCGCGATGGGCATCTACTACCCGCCCTCCGCGCTGTTCTTCCTGGCGTGCACGACGCTGCTGTGGCTGGTGTACCGGCTCAGCCTGCAGGTCGCCGACCAGCGCCAGCAGATCAAGCGCCTGGCGCAGGAGGTGGCCATCCTCGCCGCCGCCGAGCAGGAGCGCCGCCACCCGTCAGTCCCCGCGGCGGTGCCCGTCGCCACCCAACTCCTGGGCGACTCCCGAAGCGCCTGACGGCGGGTCCACCGCGGACGCTCAGCCGGTGGCGCGCTCCTGCACCGGCCGCGCCACGACGCCGGCGAGCAGTCCGCGCAGCTCCGCGCCCTGCGTCACGTAGTCCCTCACCGTGCCCCGCGCCGGGTTGCGGTACCGGGCGAGCCGCTCCGGATGGGCCAGCAGCTCGCGCACCGCGCGGCGGAAGCCCTCCTCGTCGCCAATCTCGACGACGTTGCCATTCACGCCGTCCACGATGTCCTCCACCACGCCACCCGCCGCGGTGGTGATGACCCAGACATCCCGGGCGAGCGCCTCGCGCACCGCCAGCCCGAAGCTCTCCTTCCACTGGGACGGCATCAGCAGCACGTCGATGCTGTCGAAGAAGTCGTCCATCCGCTCCTGGTCATACGGTGGGACGACCTCGACGCGCCCCTTCACCGTCCAGGCCTGCGCGTCGATGGAGCGCTTGCCCAGGCGCAGCAGGATGTCGGTCATCTTCAGGACGTAGTTGTCCTCGGGCAGCGACTCGAAGAGGCTCTTGAGGAAGAAGTAGCCCTTGTGGGCCGCGTTGCCGCCCAGGTACGCGAAGCGCACGGGCGCGCCCTCGGGGCGGGCGTTGCGCGAGCGCGTGGGCAGCAGCACGCCGTTCTTGTTCACCACGATGCGCTCGGGCGCCACGCCGTTGGCGATGTAGAGCTGGCGCTGGAACTCGCTCGGGGTGAGCAGCAGGGCGGCGTCGTCCAGCACCTTGCGCAGGGTGAAGGTGCGCTTGAAGGTGAAGCGCGAGTCCGGCACGCACTTGGAGCACACGCGCAGGTCGATGGTCTTCTGGTGGCAGTACGTGTGGTCCTCACGGACCATGAACTGCCGCTCGCACAGCCACCACGCGTCGTGCAGGGTGATGGTGTACGGGATGCCCTCCGCGACACAGGCCGACGCCAGCGACGCGCTCAGCATCTGGATGGAGTGGAAGTGCACCACGTCCGGCCGCACGGACTTCAGCGCCTGGGCGAACAGCTCCGCCATCTTCGGGTTCTGGTAGTCCTGCGTGCGGTCCCCTCCCGGCGGCAGCTGCGCGGCAATCACCGGCAGGCCCTGCGTCTCGTAGCGCACCACGCTGTACGGGGGCAGCGGCGACTCCAGGATGCCGGTGAAGACGGTGACGTCGCACCCTTCCGCCTGGAGCCGCTGGGCCAGTTGCTCCGCGACGATGGTGGCGCCCCCGAAGCTCAGCGGCGCGAAGAGGATGTTCACCTCCATCACCTTGAGGCGCGGCGGCGGAGGCTCCGGCAGGTGCTTCACCACGGGCAGCAGCCGCTCGGTGGCCACCACCGCCGGGTCGTAGCGCGCCATCACCGAGCGGTGCGCCTCCTCGCCCATCCGCTGGCGCAGGCCCGCGTCCTCCACCAGCGCCGTCAGCGCGGCCTCCCACTCCTCGGGCGTGGTGGCAATCATGCCATTGCGGCCGTGCTCCACGATTTCGCGGAAGGGCCCCGAGCCGGAGCACACGGTCGGCACACGGAAGACGGACGCCTCGATGAACTTGATGTTGCTCTTGGCGTCGTTGAAGACGGTGCGCTCCAGCGGCGCGATGCTGATCTGCCACGAGGCCAGCGCGCGCAGGTAGTCATCCGCTTCCAGGAAGGGGATGCGGAACACCCGGTCGGAGAAGCGCTCGAACCCCGCGGGCAGCTGCAGGTAGCCATGGATGGCCAGGCGCACGTTCCCGTGCCGCGCCATGACCTTGAGGATGGCGTCCGCCGCCATGGCGAAGTCGACGTCATGCGCCTTGCTGCCGCTGCCATAACCGATGGTGACCATCCGCGAGTCCACCGCGGGCGGGCGCCGCTCCATCTCCGTGGCCAGGGCGAGGATGCCCGGGTCCAGGCAGTTCTCCACCACGTACACCTTGCCCGGAACGACCCGGGCCATGTGCTCGGCGAGGGTTGGCGTGCTCGCGATGGCGTTGTCGCAGAGGCTCAGCGACTTGCGGTACAGGTGCGCGCCCTCCAGCAGCAGGTCGCGCTCCTCCTGCGGGAGGCGCTGCACGTTGCTGTTCCGCTGGTACTCCTCGACGTCGAAGATGAGGTCGTCGACGTCGAAGAAGTTGGGCAGGCCCAGCCGCTTCGCCTCCTCGATGACTTCCACCACGAAGGGCACCGCGGGCACCCGGTAGAAGATGACGAGCCCGTGGAACTGCAGGGCCACCTTGCACTCGGCGTGGTCACTCCACCGGAGGACGGTGACCTCGTAGCCGAGGCGGTGGAGCATCTCCACCTTCTGGTCCACGCGGTAGCGCTTGCACTGGGGGAGCGACAGCTCGGCGACGAGGAGGATGCGCCGCCCGAAGCTCGACTGGGAGCGCTGCGTGAGCGGCGCCGACCAGGGGAAGCGGGGGTCGGGCTTGGAGACCGCGGCCGGTGTGGACGCCTGGGCCGTGGCGGGCACCGAAGCCGCGGTGGCCCGGCGCTGAAGCCAGTCCGCCTTCGGCAGCTTCACCAGCCCGGAGCCCACCTTCTTCAGGGTGCGCTTGCCCACCTGATAATAGTGGCCGCGCTTCGTCCCCGGGGGCAGCACGCGCTCGCGCATGGCCCAGTAGCGGTTGACGAGCTTCCAGCCCATGCTGCCGGAGATTTGCGCGAGCTGCTCGCGCTGGTGGGCCACCACTCCGTCCAACTGGGCCACCTGCGCGTCGCGCTGGGCCAGCTCCCTGCGGAGCTGACGCTGGGCGAACTCGGCCCGCTCCAGCCGGACTTCGCGCTCGCGCAGCGTCCGCGCGTCCAGTTGCGCGCGCCGTGCCACCGCGGCCAGCTCCTCCTGGAGCGCGGCGGCACGGCGGCTGGCTTCCGCGTCGCGCGCCGCGAGCCGGGCCACCTCCGCGCTCAGCGCCTCGCCGCGCCCCCGGAGCGACAGCCGCGCCCCCAGCTCGGAGAAGAAGGCACGGAAGCGGGCCGCGTCCTCGCCGCGCAGCGCCGCCAGCGCGCGCATGCTCTCGGACGGCTCGTCGCCCACCATCAGCACACCCAGGCCGTGGCCGTGCTCGAACTCGAAGGAGGGATGGCGCTCCCGCAGCTCCGCCCAGAGCTTCCGCGCGCCGGAGTCCCGCTCCCGGATGGCATGGAGGAGGACGATGCCCGAGCGGCTCAGCTTCGACCGCCACTGCTCGAAGTCCGCGCGCGCCTGCGCGGGGTCTCCGCCACCGTCGAGGTGCAGCAGGTCGATGGAGCCGTCCTCGAACGTCCGCGCGGCCTCATCGGAGGTCATCCGCCGCAACTGGGAGAAGCCGCTGTACCGCGTGTCATGATGGGCGCGCAGGTCCGCCAGCACCTCGTCCTCGTCCGCCCAGCGGCCCACCGCGTGGCACCGCGTCTCCAGCTTCAGCTCGGACACGGCCTGGCAGAAGGCGCAGTAGGACACCCCGGAGCGGGTCCCCAGCTCCACGAGGACCCTTGGCCGCACCAGGTCCACGAGGAACATCGCGAAGGGGACGTGCTCGAGCCACGCGGAGGAGGCCAGCAATCGGCCAGGCGTGGACAGACAGAGCGGATGGTCCAGCGGATTGAGCAGTTGATGCATGGTCGAAGTGCGGTGTGCTTGAACGCTCCTCCATGGCACCCGACGTGGGCAGGGTCAAGGTGGTGGCCCCCCTCCTTCTCAGGGCAGGGGGACACCGTCCACTCCCCTGCCCGCTCAGGGAACGTTCGCCCCGCCGGAAGGTCTCACACGTGGAGGCCATGCGAGCCGCAAATCCTCCCAGTCCAGCGCGTGATTGGGACTGTGGAAGGGATCACGGCGCAACGTTTCACCCCAGCGGGCCTGGAGCCACGCCCCGGCGCGGACCCGCGAGTCACCCTCCTCCTGCCCCGCGCCGTGACGCCCGCGCCACGTCAGCTCCGCGTACGGTGTCCAGACGGTGCGCAGGCCGCGCTCTCGGAGTCGCAGGCAGAGGTCCACGTCCCGCCACACGTCCGGAAGGTGCTCGGCGTCGAAGCCTCCCACCGCCTCGAAGTGGGCGCGGCGCACCGCGAGGCAGGAGGCGCTCACGGCCGAGAACTGCTGGATGACCACCGCCCTGCCGACATGGCCGGGCGCGGCGCGCGCAAGCCCCCGGTGCGGATAGCCCGCGAGGCCCTCGGGTCCCATGCCCAGGACCAGACCCGCGTGTTCGACGGTCCCATCGGCGTGACAGAGCTTCGCCCCCACCGCGCCCACCTCCGGCCGCAGCGCGTGGGACACCAGCTCCGCGAGCCAGCCGGGCGCCTGGGGCTCCAGGTCCGCGTCGAGGAAGACGAGCACCTCGCCCCGGGCCTCGCGCGCGGCGAGGTTGGCGGCCTCGGAGGGACTCGCGGCCGGCGCGGCGGAGCGCCACTCCACCGTGGGGTAGTCCGTCGCGAGGCGCAGTGCCTGCTGGCGCGGGGAGGCGTCCGCGCCGCCGCGGGTCTGGAGGATGACGGTGACGGCAGGCAGCGGCGAGGGCAGCGGGTAGCGCGCGCGGTGGAGGGCGGCCTGCGGCCCCGGCTCGATGCGCGCGCCGCTCGCGGTGCGGTCCAGGTGCTCCTGCAGGGCGCGGCGCGCGGCGGTGCTCGCGTAGTCCTTCTCGCCCACGTCCAGCGCGGTGGAGCCGGGAATGGCGCGCCAGTGGTACAGCACGCGGGGAATGTGCCGGATGCGCTCGGGCGTGGTGCGCTCCACCACGCGCAACGCCAGGTCATAGTCCTGGCTGCCCTCGAAGCCCCGGCGGAAGCCGCCCACCTCGCGCAGGCGCTCCGTGCGGTACACGCCCAGGTGGCTGATGAGGTTCTGCGAGCGGAACAGGTCCAGGTTCCACTCCGGCTTGAAGTAGGGGTCGTAGCGGTGGCCCTGGGTGTCCAGCTTGTCCTCGTCGCTGAAGACGATGTCCGCGTCCGGATGCGCGTTGAGCTCCTCCACCACGCGGGCCAGCGCGTCCACCGACAGCTCGTCGTCGTGGTCCAGCAACGCGACGAACTCGCCCCGGACCAGCTCCAGCGCGGAGTTGGAGGCCGCGGAGATGTGCCCGTTCTCGGGCCGCACGACGAATCGGATGCGCTCGTCCCGATGCGCGTACTCCTCCAGCACCTGACGCACCTCGGGGCTGGGAGACGCGTCGTCCGCGATGCACAGCTCCCAGTGGGGGTAGAGCTGGGCCCGCACGGAATCGAGCGCCCGGCGCAGCCACACCGCGGGCGTGTTGTAGGTGGGCATCACCACGGACACGAGCGGCTGATACGGCAGCGCCGCCACCGCGCCGCGGAGCTCCTCGCGGGCCGCGTCGGTGAGCGTCTCGTACTGGCGAATCCAGTCCTCGTAGTGCTCCAGCGACAGCTGCCCGCGGGACTTCTCGCCCAGCATCCCATCCAGGCCCCGCAGGCCTTCGGAGCGCAGCATGCCCATGTAGCGGCGCGCCACCTGGCCGATGCGCTCCGGCTCGCGCAGCAGGCGCAGCGCCAGGGGCCAGGCCATGCGCAGCGTCGCCTCGGCCTGACCCAGCTCCACCGCGCGCGCGTCCGCGATGCGAAAGCGCGTGCGCCGGGTCACCGGCCCCAACCGCAGCGCGCGCGCCGCGTCGGGCAGCCGCACCAGCGCCCGCACCCTTCCATCCGGCGCCATGGGCAGGCGGATGCTGACCGCGGCGCTCGCTCCGCCGGCGTCCACCTGGAGCACGGGCGAGGCGGCCTCCGCGTCCTCCGTCTCCAGCGTCAGGGACAGCTCCACCCAGCCCGAGGGCAGCGTCCCCGTCTCGGGAACCAGTTCCAGCACGGCATCAGGCCCGTCCGCCTCCCAGCCGAAGCGTCCGCCCTCCACCCGCGAGGCGCCACGCCCGGGCACGCCCACGAATCGCACCCGCCGGCGCACCACGCTCCTGCGCACCTGGCGCAACTGCCCGGCCGCCATGCGAGTGAAGTCCCGCCGTGCCTTGCCCACCTTCCGCTCCGTCATGACTCAGCCTTCCCGGGACGCCATGCCCCCGGCCCCACCCGACACGACATGGGGATTGCCGAAGGGGTCTCCCCGCCCCGTGCCTGGCCAGGGGCCGGCACGCGCCCGCAGCCTCGCGAGGTCCGCCGCGTCCCAGGCCCCATCGGGCGTTTCCACCGTGCTCACCAACCGCGCCTGGGGCGTGTACACCACCCGCAGGCCCATGCCCACCGCGCGCAGGCACAGGTCCACCGCGCAGGCCTCCGCCGACAGAAGCCCCTCGTCCCAGCCACCGAGCCGCTCCAGCACCTCGCGGCGGCTCATGGCACAGGCCCCGGACACGGCCAGCAGCTCGCGGGGCCAGTGCGAGCCCCCGAACGCCGTCAGCGACGGGTCCGGCAGCCCGGAGAAGAGGCGCGCCACGCCGCCGTCCGGAGTCAGGGTCAGGCCCGCATGCACCAACGTGCCCGCCGGAGTGACGATGCGAGCGCCCACCACACCCACGTCCGGGCGCAGCGCCTGTGAGGCCAGCTCCGTCAACCACCCCTGCTCCGTGGGCACCATGCCCGCCTCCAGGCGCAAGACCACCTCGCCGCGCGCCTCCCGCAGCAGGTGGTTGGCCACGGCGCCCGGCGACAATCCCTCGGAGACCCTCACATGGCGCGCGCGGCCACCCTCCTTCGCATCGAGGGCCGCATCCCCGGACCGCGGGAGCAGGACCTCCAGGTCCACGTCGCCCGCCGTGTCCAGCAGCGCCGCCAGCGTGGCGGAGTCCTCCGCGCCGGGGCCCGTCAGCAGCACGGACACGCTCGCGCGCCGGGGCAGCGGATGGCGGATGCGGTAGAGGCCCGGTGCCTGGGACTCCACCTCGCCCGCCTCGCCCAGTCGCGCGAGATGCTCGACCACGGCGCGGCGTCCCGCCTCGGAGGCGGCGGGCTTCGTGCTGGCATCCGTGGCGGTGGAGCCGGGCAGCGTGCGCCAGTGGTAGAGCACCTTGGGGATGTGGGCGAAGCGCCGCGTCCGCTCCAGGAGGCGCAGCACCAGGTCGTGGTCCTGCGCGCCCTCGAAGCCGGGGCGGATGCCGCCCACGTCCCGCATCAGGGAGGCGCGCACCACGAGGAAGTGGCAGACGTAGTTCACCGCCCGCAGCAGCTCGGGAGACAGCTCCGGCTTCAGGTAGGGCGCGAAGCGCGCTCCCGCTTCGTCCACCTTGTCCTCGTCCGAATAGAGGACGTCCGTGTCCGGCGCGGCGGCCAGCCGCAGTGCCACCTCGGCGAGCGCGTGCGGCGCCAGCAGGTCGTCGTGGTCGAGGAAGCCGATGAAGTCGCCGGTGGCCAGCTCCAGCGCGGCGTTGGTGGCGCGAGCGATGCCCTGATTGGAGGGAAGCCGCGCGAAGCGGATGCGCGAATCCTCCGCGGCGAACCGGCGGACGACGGCCTCCACCTCGGGACTGCGCGACCCGTCATCGACGATGCACAGCTCCCAGTGGGGATACACCTGCGCGAGCACGGACTCGATGCAGGCGCGCAGGACCGGGGCCGGCGTCTCCCACGCGGGCGTCACGAGGCTGAAGAGAGGCCTGTGCTCCAACCGCGTGAGCGCGGCAACGGCTTCCGGGACGTCGCGGGCTTCCTGTGCGTACGCTTGACGCGCGTAGGCCTCCGGTCGTGGAAGGCACATGACGGGGCGGGCGGCGCCCAGCATGTGGCGCAGCTTCCGGACACACGCATGGTTGAAGGCCACCTGTCGGCGCAGCACCTCGCGCAGCAGCGGCAGCAACACGCGCGGAGGCCGTGCCCGCGCCAGCACGTCACACCGCGCCTCCAGGGCGTCCAGCCGCGCGCGGGCGCCCTCCGTCCGCGGCGGCCAGGAGGGACCGGACAGCAGCCCCACGACCTCGAGATTCCACGCGTGCTGGGCCTCGCCCCACGTCTCGCGCAGCCACCGCCGCGCCTGCCCGAGCATCGCCTGCCCCACGCCCGATGCGGGGCCGGACTCCGGAGCCGCCGGCTCCGTCAGTGGCGCCAGCTCCGAGCGGACCCGCGCCGGCACGGAGGGCCTCGGCTCGCGCAGCAGCTCCGCGAGCAGGGCATTGAAGCGCGCCTGCCGCGCCAGCAACGCCTGCTGCACCGGCCCGAGCCCCACCACGGCCACCTGCTTGAGTCGGGTGATGGCGCCGCCCCAGCGCGCGTGTTGCGACGGCGGCACGTCGAAGCCCAGCACGTCCACGAACGCATCCAGCGGCACGGGGTCATCCGGGCTGGCAGGCGAGGAAGCCCGCTGGCCGCCCGCTGGAAACGAAGGGTTCATGCCGCGCATAGTACAGTTCGTGGAATGGGAGGCCCCGGGAGAATGCGCTCGCGCATCAAGGCCCCCGGCCGCCCTTCGAGCAGCCATCCCCTCGGGATGCCGGAGCATGTCGTGCCAAGAGCCACCGCCTCGCTGCGACTGGGACTCGCCCTGCTCACCGGGCTGACCTCCGTGCCTGCCCTCGCGCAGGAGACGTCCGCGTCCCGTCCCGTCACGATGACCCCGCCCGCCTGGCCCGCGCCGGGCGCTCCGCTGAGCGTGGCCCAGGTGCGCTTTCCCAAGGGCTTTGGAACGCGGCGCATCTACCTGGACGCGGGGCATGGTGCGCAGGGGAACACGGGCAACCGCTCCGTCACCTGTGAGGACGAGGAGGCGTTCACCCTGCGCGTCGCGGAGGACCTGGCGCGGAGGCTGGAGGCCACTGGCCACTTCCAGGTACGTCTCAGCCGCAAGTCGGGCGAGCGTGTCCCCTACCCCTCCCGCCTCAACGCCGCGCGGAAGTGGAACGCCCATGCGCTGCTGAGCCTGCACTCGGACGCGCGCGGCATGGCGTCGCCCTGGGAGCCCTCACCCGGGCAGCAGTGCTACCGGCAGGATGCGTCTCCGGGGTTCAGCGTGCTCTGGTCCGAGGAGGCCGATGCGCCGCTGCGGACCCGGCGCGCGGAGCTGGCGCGCGCCATCGCGCGGCACCTGGGCCGGGCCGGCTTCCGTCACTATGACGGCGTGGACTACGAGGGGCTGTATGCCACCGACTCCGCCCAGCCCGGCGTGTTCGTCTCGCGCGTGAGCGAGCCCACGCACCGGCGCATCTTCGTGCTGCGCCGGCCCACCCTGCCCTCAGTCATCATCGAGACGCACCACGCGCTCGACTTCGAGGAAGCCGCGCGCTGGCGCGAGGAGCGCACGCTGGAGGCCTTCGCCGCAGCCGTGGCCCAGGGACTGGTGGACGCGCTCGCGCCCACGGCGCCACCGGAGTCCAGCGCGGCGGCACAACCGTGAGCGGCCGCTGAGCGGAGGCCGCCACCGGAGGCCCCGTCGCTCTGCCCCCGGCCCTGTCAGCCTCAGCCCTCCTCGCGCCTGTCATCGCCCTCCGCGGCGTCCGCGACGTGCGCCTCCAGCCGCCGCGCCAGCGTGTCCACGTGCGGCGCCCGCAGCACGCTGTAGTGGTCTCCCGGCACGTCCTCCACCGTGAGCCCTCCCGTCACCCAGCGCGCCCAGCCATGCGTGGGGTCCACGGTGTGCTCGCGCTTCGCGTCCTTCGCGCGCAGCAGCAGCACGGGCCCACCGTAGGAACCGGGACGCCAGCCCGCGAAGGCGCGCATGTTCGCTCGCGTCACGTCGCGCCACGCCCGAAGCTCCGCCTCCCCCACTTCCGGAGGAAGCCAGCCGGCCTCATGCGCCTGCCGGGCCACGAAGGCGAGCTGCTCGTCCTCGGGAAGCTCCGCGAGCAGCTCCGGCCGCAGCGCCGGCTCGGCGCCCGCCGTGCGCGCCAGGTCCATGGCCATGCCCGCCAGCAGCAGCGTGCCCTCCGGCTCCGGCACCGTCCCTCCGTCCACCGGCGCGAAGCTGTCCAGCAGCACCAGCAGCTCCACCTGCTGGCCCCGCCGCTCCAGCTCGCGCGCCATCTCGAAGGCCACCACGCCACCCATGGACCAACCGCCGAGCACGTAGGGCCCCTCGGGTCGCACCGCGCGCAGCGCCTCCACGTACCGCAGGGCCAGGGCCTCCACCGACTCCAGCGGAGCCTCGCGCCCGTCCAATCCGGAGGCCTGGAGCCCGTGGAAGGGCCGCCCCGGACCGAGCTTCCGCGCCAGCTCGCGGTAGGGCCCCACCGCGCCCCCCACGGCGTGCACGAAGAACACCGGCGTGCCCGTGCCCTCGGACTGCAGCGTCACGCAGTGGCGCTCGGGGCCCTCGGGCCTCGTGCCCTCCAGCCACGCGGCGAGCCGCTCCACCGTGGGCGCTTCGAAGAGGGCTCGCAGCGGGAGGTCCACTCCCAGCGCCGCGCGCACCCGTGCCACCAGCCGCGTGGCCAGCAGCGAGTGCCCGCCCAGCTCGAAGAAGTCGTCGTGCAGGCCCACCTTCTCCACGCGCAGCACCTCGGCCCAGAGCGCCGCCAGCCGCTGCTCGGTCGGCGTCCTCGGGGGAACGAAGGGACGCGAGTCCACGCGTGCCTCGGGCGCGGGCAGCGCCCTCCGGTCCACCTTCGCGTTGGCCGTCAGCGGCAGCGCGTCCAGCCGCACCAGGGCCGAGGGCACCATGTACTCGGGCAGCCGGCGCTGGAGGTGCGAGCGCAGCGCGCCCACGTCCAGCGACGACTCCGCCGCGACGTAGCCAACGAGGCGCTTGTCACCGGGCACGTCCTCGCGCGCCAGGGCCACCGCCTCGCGCACGCCCGGGAAGGCCAGCAGCGCCGCTTCGACTTCGGCCAGCTCGATGCGGAAGCCACGCACCTTCACCTGGAAGTCCTTGCGGCCGAGGAACTCCAGCACCCCGTCGGGCCGCCAGCGCGCCAGGTCTCCCGTGCGGTACATGCGCGCGCCCGCCTCGGAGGCGAAGGGGTCCGGGAGGAAGCGCTCGGCGGTGAGCGCCGGGCTTCCCACGTAGCCTCGCGCCAGGCCTTCACCGGAGATGAAGAGCTCGCCCGGCACGCCCACGGGCACCGGCTGCAGGAACGCATCCAGCAGGTACACCCGGGTGGCGGTGATGGGCGTGCCGATGGGCACGGCGCCGGGCAGCTGCTCCGAGGACGTCATCCGGAAGCAGGACGTGAAGAGCGTGCCCTCGGTGGGGCCGTAGCAGGCCGTCACCGGAATGCGCAGCGTGTCGAGGACGCGGCGCACATGGGGCGCTGAGACGACGTCACCGCCCGTGAGGAGCTGGCGCACGCCCCGCAGCCCGTCCAGGTGCGAATCCACCATCTGCGAGAAGAGGCCCGCGGTGAGGTGGAGCGTGGTGACGGAGTGCTCCTGGAGCACGGCGGAGAGCCGGTCCAGGTCGCTCGGCGACGTCGGGGGGAAGACGACGAGCCGGCCACCGTTGAGCAGCGGGCCCCAGATTTCGAGCGTCGACGCGTCGAAGGAGATGGGCGCGATGAGCAGGAAGGACTGGTCCGCCGAGACGTCCGCGTAGGGCGTGTTGACGACGGTGCGCAGCACGGCGCGGTGGGTGATGGCCACGCCCCGGGGCCGGCCCGTGGAGCCGGAGGTGAAGTCGATATACGCGAGGTGCTGCGGCAACAACGCCACCGAGGGCGCGTGCGTGGGCCGTCCCGCGAGTTCCTCCTGGAGGTCCTCCACGAGGAGAACGGGCAGCGACCCGGCAGCAGGGACGGCGTCCCGGTGCGCGCGGGAGGTGAGCAGGAGCACGGGCCGCGCGTCCTCGATCATCGCGGCCAGTCGCTCGCGCGGATACGAGGTGTCGAGCGGGAGGTAGGCGCCACCCGCCTTGAGGATGGCCAGCAGCGAGACGATGAGCTCGACGGAGCGCTCCAGCGCGAGCGCCACGGGAGCATCCGGCCGCACGCCCCGCGCCACGAGCAGGTGGGCCAATTGGTTGGAGGCCGCGTCGAGCTGCGCGTAGGTGAGCCGCTGAGCGCCGAACTCCACGGCGATGGCGTTGGCGCGCTCGGCGGCGACACGCGCGAAGAGGCCCGGCATCGTCTCCGTGGTGGGAAAGTCCGCGGGCGCGCGATTGAAGTCCACGAGGAGCGAATGCAGCGCGTCCGCGGACAACAGCGGCACCCTGGACACGGGCCGTCGGGGCTGGCTCAGCAGCGCCTCCAGGAAGTGCGTGAAGCCCTCGGCGAGACGCCGCGCCGTGGCGGGCAGGAACAGGTCCGTGCTGTAGATGAGCTGGCCGTCGAAGCCCTCCGGCAGCTCGGTCAGGGAGAGCTCCAGGTCGAACTTCGCGGTGCGGTTCTCCACCTCGACGGGGTGGATGGACAGCCCCTCTCCGGCCAGCGCGGGGCGTGGCGCGTTCTGGAGCGCGAAGAACACCTGGAACAGCGGCGAGCGCTCCAGGGAGCGGCCCGAGGCGAGCGACTCGACGAGCTTCTCGAACGGGATGTCCTGGTGGGCCTGGGCACCGAGCGTCGCCTCGCGGACGCGGGCCACCACGTCCTGGAAGCTGGGGCCGCCGCCCAGGCGCGCGCGCAGGGCCAGCGTGTTGACGAAGAAGCCGATGAGCCCTTCCAGCTCCGCGAACCGGCGGCCCGCGATGGGCGAGCCCACGATGAAATCTTCCTGCCCCGAGTAGCGCGACAGCAGGGCCTGGAAGGCACCCAGCAAGGCCATGAAGGGAGTGACGGCCTGCTCGCGGCAGAAGGCCCGCAGCGCGTCGGACAGCGGCCGCGAGAGCCGGACGGGGACGGAGGCGCCACGGAAGGAGCGCACCGGAGGCCGGACGAAGTCCGTGGGCAGCTCCAGCACGTGCGGAGCCCCCTCCAGGTGCGCGCGCCACCAGGCGAGCTGCGTCTCCAGCGCCTCGCCCGTCATCCACGCGCGCTGCCAGACGGCGACGTCCGCGTACTGGAGCGGCAGCGGAGGCAGCACCGCGGGCCGGTCCGTGGAGAGCGCGTGGTAGAGCGAGGCCAGCTCCCGCACCAGCACGCCGATGGACCAGCCGTCCGAGACGATGTGGTGCATGTCCAGCAGCAGCACATGCGCGTCTTCCGCCAGCCGCAGCAGGCGGGCACGCAGCAGCGGACCGGTCGCCAGGTCGAAGGCGCGCGCGGCCTCCTCGCGGGCCTGTCGGAGCGCCTCGGCCGCGCGGTCCTCGCGCCCGGAGAGGTCCACCACGCGCAGGGGGAACAGCGCCGGCGGATGGATGACCTGGACGGGGGTGCCGCCGTCGTCATGGAAGGTGGTGCGCAGGGACTCGTGGCGGCGCACCAGCTCCGTGAAGGCGCGCTCCAGCGCGGCCACGTCCAGCGTGCCCTCCAACCGGAACGCGGCCGGCATGTTGTAGGCCGTGCCTCCGGGCTGGAGCCGGTCGAGGAACCACAGGCGCTGCTGCGCGAAGGACAGCGGCAGCGGCCCCTCGCGAGGCACCGGGCGCGGGGCGGGAAGGACGGGCCCTCGCGAGGACTGCTCCACGCGGAGGGCGAGTGCCTCCAGCGTGGGTGCCTCGAACAGCGCGCGAAGCGGCAGCTCCACGCCCAGCACCGCGCGCAGGCGCGCCACCACCTGCGTGGCCAGCAGCGAGTGGCCGCCGAGCGCGAAGAAGTCGTCGCGCCGCCCCACCCGCTCGACCCGCAGCACCTCGGTCCAGACCGCGGCCAGCGTTTCCTCCAGCGTCGTCGCGGGCGGCTCGTGGATGCGGGCCGAGCCGAGCGCCGAGGCATCCGGCGCGGGCAGCGCCTTGCGGTCCACCTTGCCGTTGGACGTGAGGGGGAAGGCCTCCAGTGGCACGAAGGCCGTGGGCACCATGTACTCGGGGAGCCGCTGACGGAGGCTGGCGCGGAGCGCGTCGGCATCCACCGTCGCTCCCGGCGCGGCGACGACGTAGGCCACCAGGCGCGCGAGGCCGGGCACGTCCTCGCGGCCGAGGACGAGCGCCTGCTCCACGGAGGGATGCTCGACGAGCGCGGCCTCGATTTCACCCAGCTCGATGCGGAAGCCGCGCAGCTTCACCTGGAAGTCGGTGCGGCCCAGGTAGTCGAGCGTGCCATCCGCCAGCCAGCGCACCTTGTCACCGGTGCGGTACATGCGCGCGCCCGGCGTGGTGCTGAAGGCGTCGGGGAGGAAGCGCTCGGCGGTGAGTTCCGGACGGCGCAGGTAGCCGCGAGCGAGTCCCTCGCCGGAGATGAACAGCTCTCCCGGCACACCGACGGGCACGGGCCGCAGCCCGTCATCCAGCACGTACACCCGGACATTGGCGAGCGGACCGCCGATGGTGGGACGGCTCCCGGGCCGGACGGCGAAGGCGGTGGAGTCGACGGTGCACTCGGTGGGTCCGTAGACGTTGAAGGTGCGCGTGCGGGGCGCGGCGGCGAGCTGCTGCCAGAGCGCCTCGTCGATGGCCTCGCCGCCGGGGACCAGCAGCCGGGGGGCGGAGTCGGCCTCCAGCAGTCCCGCGTGCACCAGCAGCCGCAGCAGCGAGGGCGTGCAGTCGAGCACGTCCACGCGGTGGCGATGCAGCCACGCCCGCATGGCGTCGGGGTCCTGGCGGGTGGCCTCGGGGACGATGCACAGGCAGTGGCCGTCGAGGAGCTGGATGAGCTGCTTGACGGAGGCGTCGAAGGCCAGCGGCGCGTTGACGCTCACGCGCAGACCGGACGGCTGGCCGGCGTAGACGGTGCGCGCCAGGGCATGGCGCAGGTTGAGCACGGAGCGGTGCCGCACCATGACGCCCTTGGGCACGCCCGTGGAGCCGGACGTGTAGATGACGTAGGCCAGATGTTCCGGCGAGGTGACGTGGGACGGAGGGCCCTCGGACTCGCGGGCGGGCTGCTCCTCGATGCGCGCGTCATCCAGGCACACGACCTCCGCGGAGGCGCCGTCGAACCGCGAGGCGAGCTCGCGCGAGGTCAGCGCCAGCCGGGCACCGCAGTCCTCCAACATGAAGACGAGCCGCTCGCGGGGAGAAGCCGGGTCCATGGGCACGTAGGCACCGCCCGCCTTGAGGATGGCGAGCAGGGCGACCACCATCTCCACGCCGCGCTCCAGGCAGAGCGCGACGCGAACCTCGGGGCCGACGCCGCGCGAGCGCAGCCACCCGGCGAGCCGGTTCGCCCGGGCATCGAGCCGTGCGAAGGTGAGGACCGAGTCCTCGAAGGACACCGCGGGCGCATCCGGCGTCCGGGCCGCCTGCTCCTCGAAGAGGCGGTGGATGGACGCTTCCGCCGGGAAGACCCCGGCGGTGTCGTTCCACGCGCTCAACACCTGCTGCCGCTCGGCCGGCGTCATCAGCGGCAGCTCGGAGAGGCGCTGGTCCGGCTTGACGGTGATGGACTCCAGCAGGACCTGGAGGTGGGCCACCATGCGCGCGGCCGTGGCCTCGGTGAACAGGTCCGTGTTGAAGAGCAGGATGCCCGCGAAGCCGTCCGGCGTCTCGGTGAGGTTCAGCGTGAGCTCGAACCGGGCCGACTCCGCGCCCTCGGTGGACAGCGGCTTCAGCGACAGCGAGGGAAGCGCGAGCGCCTCCATGGGCGCGTTCTGCAGGACGAAGAGGGCCTGGAACAGCGCGCTCCGGCTCAGGTCGCGCGCCGGCTGCAGCACCTCCACCAGCTTCTCGAAGGGCAGGTCCTGGTGCTCGTACGCGCCCAGCGTTGTCTCGCGCACCTGCCCGAGCAGCTCGCGGAACGTGTCCCGGGGCCGCACCGTCGCCCTCAGCACCAGCGTGTTGACGAAGAAGCCGATGAGGCTCTCCGTCTCCGCATACCGGCGGCCCGCGATGGGCGAGCCCACGCTGAGGTCTTCCTGTCCCGAGTAGCGCGACAGCAGCGTCTGGAAGGCCGCCAGCAGCACCATGAAGGGCGTGGCGCCCTCCCCCTGGGCCAGCGCCGTGACGGCGACGCTCAGCTCGCGGGACATCCGCACCGGCACCGTGGCGCCCCGGTGGGACAGCACCGCGGGCCTCGGTTTGTCCGTGGGCAGCTCCAGGTGCGACGGCGCTCCAGCCAGCTTCTGCTTCCACCAGTCGAGCTGCGCCTCCAGCGCGGCGCCGCTCAGCCACTGGCGCTGCCAGACCGCGTAGTCCGCGTACTGCACGGGCAGCGCGGGAAGGGACGCGAGCCGTCCCTCGGAGAAGGCGGCGTAGAGCGCGCCCAGCTCGCGCACGAACACGCCCAGGGACCAGCCGTCCGAGACGATGTGGTGCAGCACCAGCACCAGCACATGCTCCTGGGCGGACAGGCGCAGCAGGCAGGCGCGCAGGAGCGGACCGCTCCCGAGGTCGAACGGGCGCAGCGCCTCCTGCACGGCGAGGCGGCGGGCCGCGTCCCGGCGCTCGGCGTCAGGCAGTGTGCTCAGGTCCTCCACGGCGAGCGGAAAGTCCGCGGGCGCGTGGATGACCTGGACGGGCTGGCCCTCGTGCATCGCGAAGGTGGTGCGCAGGGACTCGTGCCGCGCGATGAGGGCGGAGAACGCCTGCCGGAGCGCGTCCAGCTTCGGTGTGCCCTCCACGAGCAAGGTGAAGGGAACGTTGTAGGCACCGCTCCCGGGGGAGAGCTGGTCGATGAACCACAGGCGCTGCTGCGCGAAGGACAGCGGTAGCGCTTCGGTGCGGGGCACCGGGACCAGGGGCGGGACATCGCGCGCGACGCCGTGCTGGCGCGCGGCATCGATGCGCTGGGCGAGGGCCTGAAGAACAGGCGCCTCGAACAGCGTGCGCAGGGGCAGCTCCACGCCCAGCACGGCGCGGACGCGGGAGACGAGCTGCGTGGCCAGCAGCGAGTGCCCGCCCAGCTCGAAGAAGTTGTCGCCGCGGCCCACCCGGGGCGTGCCGAGCACCTCCGTCCAGAGCGCGGCGAGCTGTTGCTCCGTCTGGGTGTTCGGTGCGAGGAACTCGTGTCGCGCGGACTCGTGGGAGTCGGGTGCGGGCAGGGCCTTGCGGTCCACCTTCCCGTTGGGCGACAGGGGCAGCGCGTCCAGCGCCACCACCGTCGAGGGCACCATGTACTCCGGCAGCTTCTGGCGCAGGGACTCCCGCAGCGCCATCGCGTCCGTGTCAGGCGCCACCACGTACGCCACCAGCCGCTTGTCGCCCGGCGTGTCCTCCCTCACCACCGCGACGGCTTCCTCGACTCCGGGCTGCTGGCGCAGCGCCGCTTCCACCTCGCCCGGCTCGATGCGGAAGCCTCGCACCTTCACCTGATGGTCCGTGCGGCCGAGGAACTCCAGCGTCCCGTCCGCTCTCCACCGCACCACGTCGCCGGTGCGGTACAGCCGCTCCCCTCGCCCGAACGGGCTGGGCACGAAGCGCTCCGCCGTCAGCTCCGGCCGGCCCACGTACCCCACCGCCAGACCCTCACCTCCCACGTACAGCTCGCCCGGGACTCCCACCGGCACCGGCTGCATGAACCCGTCCAGCACGTACGCGGACGTATTCGGAATGGGGCGGCCAATCGGCACCGAGCTCGGCCCCGCCTCCCGGACCGTGGCCATCCGGTGCGTGGCGGAGAACGTCGTGTTCTCCGTCGGGCCGTAACCGTTGATGAGCACACCGCCGGCTTCCAGCCGCTCGCGCACCTGCTGCACCGGCAGCACGTCGCCTCCGGCGAGCACCTGCCGCACCCGGCCCAGGGCCTTGGGCTGGTGCGCCTGCATCTGCGCGAAGAGCGCGGCCGTCAGCCACAGCGAGGTGACGCCTGCCTCCTCCAGCTTGCGGCCCAGCTCCTCCAGTGACGGCTTGCCCGCCGGGTACACCACCAGCTTCGCCCCGTGCAGCAGCGCGCCCCAGACCTCCAGCGTGGACGCGTCGAACGAGATGGGGGCCAGTTGCAGCCACACCTCCTCCGGCCCGAAGCGGGCGTAGTCCGCGCTCAGCACCAGTCGCGAGACCGCTCGATGCGGCACCCCGACTCCCTTCGGCCTGCCCGTGCTTCCCGACGTGAACATCACGTATGCCAGGTTGCCGCCGCCCACCCGGCCAGCGGGATTGCTCGTCGGCTGGCGGGCGATGACGTCCCACTCGGTGTCCACGCACACCACCAGCTC
>NZ_JABBJJ010000242.1 GCF_012933655.1 Pyxidicoccus fallax
ACCCGCCCCATCCGCCACCTCCCCCTCCAGACGCTCCTGCTCGCCCGGCCGGACTGAGTCCCACCCAGGAGGCGTCACACCCGCGGGCGGCCCTTCCCGTCGCATGCGTGGGTCCGCTGCGCTAGCCTGTCGCCCCTTCCGATGCTTCCCGAAAAACCGCTTCCAGCCGACCCACCGGACGTCCCACTCGCCGTCGACCTCGACGGGACACTGGTGCGCACGGACACACTGCACGAGAACCTGCTGGCCCTCTTCAAGCACGCGCCCTGGCTGATGCTGCTGGTGCCGCTGTGGGTGCTGAAGGGCAAGGCCTTCTTCAAGGCGGAGGTGGCGCGGCGGGTGGCGCTGGATGCCGCGCGCCTGCCGTACAACGAGGAGCTGCTGGCCTGGCTGCGCGAGGAGAAGGCGCGGGGCCGCCAACTGGTGCTGGCCACCGCGGCGGACCGGCGCATCGCCGACGGCGTGGCTGCCCACCTGGGCCTGTTCTCGGACGTCTACGCGAGCGACGGGACGGTGAACCTGTCCGGCGCGCGCAAGCTGGCGCGGCTGAAGGAGTCGCTGGGCACCTTCGACTACGCGGGCAATGACGCGGTGGACATGCCGCTGTGGCGCGAGTCCCGGCAGGTGGTGGTGGTGCACGCGCCGGCCGGCGTGCTGAAGCGCGCGCACGGGCTGGGCCGCCAGGTGCACCGCGTCTTCGAGAAGCCCCGCGTGGGCGCGCGCGTCTGGGTGAAGGCGCTGCGCGTGCACCAGTGGGCGAAGAACGCGCTCGTCTTCGTCCCGCTGCTGGCCGCGCACAAGGCCGCGCAGCCGGACATGCTGCTGCAGGCGGTGCTGGGCTTCACCGCCTTCAGCCTGTGCGCCTCCAGCGTGTACGTGCTGAACGACATGTTGGATTTGGACTCGGACCGGCGGCACCCGACGAAGTGCAAGCGCCCCTTCGCGGCGTGCGCGCTGCCGGTGAGCACGGGCGTGTTCCTGGCGCCCGCGCTGCTCCTGGCCGGCGCGCTGGTGTGCTTCTTCCTGCCGCCCGCCTTCGCGGCGCTGCTGGCCACGTACTACGCGCTGACGCTGGCGTACTCGCTGCGGCTGAAGCAGGTGGTGATGCTGGACGTGCTGGTGCTGGCGGGCCTGTACACGGTGCGCATCTTCGGCGGCTCGCTGGCGGTGGGCGTGCCCACGTCGAGCTGGCTGATGATGTTCAGCATGTTCCTCTTCCTGTCGCTGGCGCTGGTGAAGCGGCTGTCCGAGGTGCGCCGGCTGCGGCTCTCCAACGAGAAGGCGGCGCACGGGCGCGGCTACCTGGCGCAGGACTACGAGCAGCTGGCGAGCCTGGGCGCGGCCGCCGGGCAGGTGTCCGTGCTGGTGCTGGCGCTCTACATCACCTCCAAGGAGGTGACGGCGCTGTACACCTACCCCGAGCGCCTGTGGCTGCTGTGCCCGGTGATGCTGTACTGGGTGGGCCGGGTGTGGGTGCTGGCGCACCGCGGGCTGGTGAACGAGGACCCGCTCGTCTTCGCCCTGAGGGACCGGGTGAGCTACGCGGTGGGCCTCGTGTCGGCATTGGTGCTATGGGCCGCGAAGTGAGAGGACTCGCGCGATGAAGTCACTGGAGTCCTGGGGGCGCTACCCCCAGGTCGAGCAGCGCACGCACTCCCTGGTGTGGCGCACGGACAACCTGCCCCGAGAGGGCACCCCGCTGCTCCCGCATGGGCTGGGCCGCAGCTATGGCGATTCCTGCCTCAACGCGGGCGGCACGCTGCTGCTCACCTCGGGGCTGGACCGGTTCATCTCCTTCGACCCGTCCACGGGCGTGGTGCGCTGCGAGGCGGGCGTCACGCTGGACATGATTCTGCGGCTGGCGGCGCCGCGCGGCTGGTTCCTGCCGGTGACGCCGGGCACGAAGTTCGTGACGGTGGGCGGCGCCATCGCCAACGACGTGCACGGGAAGAACCACCACCGCGGGGGCACCTTCGGCCGGTACGTGCGGAGGTTCGAGTTGCTGCGCTCGGACGGCAGCCGCCGGGTGTGCGCGCCGGATGAGAATCCGGACTGGTACGGCGCGACGATTGGCGGCCTGGGACTCACGGGGCTGGTGACGTGGGCGGAGGTGCAGCTCAAGCCCATCAGCAACCCGTACGTGCTGCAGGAGACGGTGCCCTTCGGCAACCTGGACGAGTTCCTCGTCGTGGCCCGCGAGTCCGAGAAGGACTACGAGTTCACCATGGCCTGGGTGGACTGCCTGGCCCGGGGGAAGAAGGTGGGACGGGGCCTGCTGTACCGGGGCAACTTCGCGCCGCCACAGTTCGACGGGCTGCCGCTGGCCAAGAGCCACCTGTCGCATGGCATCGGGCTGGCGGTGCCCATGGACATGCCGGCCTTCTGCCTCAACCGGCTGTCGGTGTCCGCGTTCAACTGGCTCTACTACCACCGTCAGAACGGCAAGCCGACGCAGCGGCTGACGCACTACGACCCGTTCTTCTACCCGCTGGATGCCATCTACGCGTGGAACCGCATCTACGGGAAGCGAGGCTTCCTCCAGTTCCAGTGCGTGGTGCCGTACGACACCGCGCGCGACGCGCTGAAGGAGATCCTGGAGCGCAGCTCGCGCGGCGGGCTGCCCAGCTTCCTGTCGGTGCTGAAGACGTTCGGCGACATTCCGTCTCCGGGGTGGATGTCCTTCCCGCGCCAGGGCGTGACGCTGGCCATGGACTTCGCCAACCGCGGCGAGAAGACGTGGAGGCTGGTGGAGGAGCTGGACCGGCTGACGCGCGAGGCGGGCGGCGCGGTGTACCCGGCGAAGGACGCGCGGATGAGCCCGGAGAGCTTCGCGGCGTACTTCCCCCGGCACGCCGAGTTCGCTCGCTACCTCGACCCGGGCTTCTCGTCGTCCTTCTGGCGCCGGGTGAACCCGGTGTCCCTGCCCTTCTCGCTGGAGGCGGAGCGCGGCGTGGCCGCGGCCCAGCCCCAGTCCCTGCTTGCGATTCGCTGACGTCTCCTTGAGATTGCCCACCCCATGAAGAAAGTCATCGTCCTCGGCGCGACCAGCGCCATTGCCCAGGCGACGGTGCGGCTCCTGGCCGCGCGCGGAGCCTCGCTCTACCTCGTGGGCCGCAACGCGGCGAACCTGGAAGCAGTGGCGAAGGATGCCGCCACGCGCGGCGCGGCGAAGGTGGAGTCTCAGGCGGTGGACCTGAACGACTTCAACGCGCACGAGGGGCTGGTGGACGCGGCCTACACGGAGCTGGGCGGGCTGGACGGGGTGGTGCTGGCGCACGGCGTGCTGGGAGACCAGGCGGAGGCGCAGAAGTCCTGGGAGGCGACGGAGGCGGTGCTGCGCACCAACTTCCTGAGCGCGGTGTCGCTGCTGACGGTGCTGGCCAACCGCTTCGAGGCGCAGAAGGCGGGCACCATCGTGGTGATTTCGTCGGTGGCGGGAGACCGCGGCCGGCAGAGCAACTACGTGTACGGCGCGTCGAAGGGCGCGCTGAACGTGTTCCTCCAGGGCCTGCGAAACCGGCTGGCGAAGTCCGGCGTGGCCGTCGTCACCGTGAAGCCCGGCTTCGTGGACACGCCGATGACGGCGCACCTGCCGAAGAACAAGCTGTTCGCCTCGCCGGACAAGGTGGCTCGCGGCCTGCTGTCCGCCGCGGATGCGCGCAAGAACGAGGTCTACGTCCCCGGCATCTGGGCGCTCATCATGCTCATCATCCGGACCATTCCGGAGGCGATGTTCAAGCGGATGAAGCTGTAGGCACGTCGTGGAGTCTGTCCTGAAGGTTGGGCGCTGCTTGCCAGACGTGGCAGGTAGCCCCAGACGTCGGGCATGGCCTACGATGGACTGTCTCTCCGGATTGGCTCTGCGAAATCCTCTCGCCCTCGACGCGCGGCTATGACCGGCGCATCAAGCGCCCCTTCTACGCGCGCATCGGCGTCCAGCACCTGTGGTTCATCGACCTGGAGGAGCGGACGCTCACCGTGAACAAGCTGGTGAACGGGCTCTGGACGGAGCTGGGTGTCTACGGCGAAGAGGACGCCCTCATCCGCGTGGCTCCGTTCGAGGACGTGGAGCTGCGACTGGGCTGGCTCTGGCAGTCGGTCGGGAACAGGCGCTGAGATTCCGTCCAGGCTCCAGCCTGAACACGCGCCCCTTCCAGTACGAGCCCACGGCGCTACTCGGCGGCAACCGACTCTCGCTGGAGCACCGCTTCTTCGGCGACTCGTGCCCCGTGTCTCCACGGATGCCCGCCGCTCACGGCGCGGCTCCCGTGTGGGTGCACGAGGCGTCCCTGGGCGACATCGCCCCCATCGTGGAGCGGCGTCTCCCCGCGCCAGCGCGCTGAGCGCTCGCGGCACACTTCGAGTCGAAGCACTGAGTGCTCGCTCCGCACTATGAGTGCGGAGCACCGAGCGCCCGCGCCGAACTTCGGAAGGAGTCGCGAAACCCCGCAGGTGAACTGACGTGAGCGGACGAGGCCCGCGCCGCGCCATGTTTCACTCGGAAGAGACACGACTGGCGTCGACAATCCCACCGCGTGTCGCATGACAGGGATTGCCGAACCCGCGGGGTGCTTCATCGCCTCCGGATGGATGTCTATTCTCCTCGACATCCTCCTCGACTTCTCTCCCGGGTCCCCCCTCCGTGATCACTTTCACGTCCGCCCACCTCAAGGAAGGGCTGTTTCGCATCTACGAGCGCGCCCGGCGGGCGGACTGGCGTCCCGAGACGGACTTCGACTGGGACCGCCCGACGCCCCTCTCCCCGGACATGCAACGAATTGCATGGACCGTGGCCAGCCAGGCCTCCTACGCCGAGCAGCTCGGACTGCTCGCCTCCGCCCGGCTGCTGGGCCAGACGGAGGATGGGCCCGCGCGCCTGTGTCTCGCCACCGCCGTCAGCGACGAGGCCCGTCACAGCGAGACCTTCGCGCGCTATGCCCTGCGGCGCGGCGGGAAGGTGCTGCCGCCGGACCCGTCCATCCAGGCGCTGCGGCAGGGCCTGGAGTCCGTGGACGACTTCCTGGGCCTCTTCTTCGTCCACACCGCGCTGGAGTGGCTCGCCGCGGACGAGTTCACCCTGCTCGCGCGCCTCTTCAAGGGGGACGTGCTGGGGGACATGTACCTGCGGGTGCGCTCGGATGAGCTGCGCCACGTCGGCATGGGCATGCTCTACCTGCGGTGGCGGCTGAAGGACCGGAGCCGCACCGGCTGGGACCCCACGCCCTACGAACAGCTCGCGCTGCGGCTGTCCGGCTTCGACGACCGCTTCTTCGCACAGCTGGGCGCGCTGCTGCGCCAGCCCCCAGACGCCGTGCGCCACTGGTTCATGTCGCGCCATCAGGCCCGGGTGCGCCACCTGCTCGGCGGCAAGCCGACACAGGCGCAGCGCACCCCGGCCGGCGCCACATGTGAAGGATCGCCACCAGGCGATGACGCAGCAACCTGAAGCACCAGGAGCCAGCCATGAAGAAGAAGCAGATCCAGACCACCGGCGCGTCGGAAGCCAGCCTCGTCTACGCCACGCAGATCGAGGTCAACACGCTTCCTTCCGCCACCCCGCAGCAGAAGTAGTCCCGCGATACGGGCCTGAGCCACGAGGCCGGGGACCCGCTGACGCCCACGCGTCCGGCGGGCCCCGGCCCTCCCGAGGAGTCACGATGCGCATCGTCCTGGTATGCATGCCCTGGCAGGCCCTGGAATTCCCCTCCCTGGCCATTGGCATCCTCCACGAGCGGGCCCGGCGCTGCCGGCAACCGCATGAGGTGAAGGGCCTCTACGCCCACGTCCGTTGGGCCGAATACCTCCTGGAGCGCTCCGGCGGGCGCGTCACCTCGAAGGAGTACACCGCCATCGCCAACAACGGCATCTTCCATGGCATCGGGGATTGGATCTTCTCCCCAGCGCTCTACGGCGTGCCCGAGTGGAACGTGGAAGGCTACACGCAGTACCTGCGGGGAGTTGGCTTCGACCCGTCGCTCCCCACCGAGCTGCACCGCTGGACGCCGGACTTCATCGACACGTTGGCCGACGAGGTTCTGGCGATGGAGCCGGACCTGGTGGGCTTCACCAGCACCTTCATGCAGAACGTGCCCTCGCTCGCCCTGGCCCGGGTCCTCAAGCAGCGGCGGCCCGAGGTGCTCACGGCCATGGGCGGCGCCAACTGCGACGGGCCCCAGGGCGCCGCGCTGCACCGCAACCACCCGTTCCTCGACTTCGTCGTCCGGGGCGAGGGCGAGCAGACCTTCGTGGACCTGCTGGACGCGCTGACGGAACAGGGCCGCCTGGAAGCCATCCCCGGCCTGTGCTGGCGCGACGGCAAGGGCGTGAGCCGCGTCAATGTGGAACGTCAGGGCGCCTTCCCCATGCATGACGTGCCCGCGCCCAACTACGACGACTACTTCGAGCAACTGGGGCGCTCGTCGGTGAATGGCTTCATCCACCCGCTGCTGGTGCTGGAGGGCGCGCGCGGGTGCTGGTGGGGAGAGAAGCACCACTGCACCTTCTGCGGACTGAATGGCTCGATGATGAAGTTCCGCGCCAAGCCCCCGGAGCTGATCTGGGAGGAGATGGGCCGCGCCATCGAGCGCTACCAGACGCTCGACATCATCATGGTCGACAACATCATCGACATGAAATACTTCAAGGGCCTGCTGCCCCACGTCGCGGCGTCAGGCTGGGATTTGCGCATCCACTACGAGGTGAAGTCCAACCTCACGCGGGAGCAGATTCAGACGCTGAAGGCCGCGGGCGTCGTCCACGTCCAGCCCGGCATCGAGAACCTGAGCAGCCGCGTGCTCAAGCTGATGCGCAAGGGCGTCAGCGGCAGCCAGAACGTGCAGGTGCTGCGGGACTGCGAGGAGCACGGGCTCACGGTGGCCTGGAATCTCCTGTATGGCTTTCCCGGCGAGGAGCCACGGGACTACGCCGGCATCATCGAGCAGATGCCCGCCATGGTGCACCTGCAGCCGCCCACCGGGGCGCTGCGCATCGCGCTCGAGCGCTTCAGCCCCAACTTCTCGGACCCGTCGCTCGGCTTCGGAGACCACCGGCCGGCGGCCTTCTACCCCTTCGTATACGACCTGCCCGAGCACGAGCTGATGGACCTGGCCTACCTGTTCGACACGGTGTCGCTCGGCCTCACCGGCGAGGCGGCGGCCCAGCTGGAGCGCGCGGCGGCGCGCTGGAAGGAGGCCCACGCGAACAGCGAGCTGAGCTACCGCGAGAGCCGTGGGCGCATCCACCTCCGGGACAGGCGCGAGGGTTGGCCCGAGCAGGACTCCGTCCTCGCGTCCCCCTTCGACGTGACGCTCTTCCACGCGCTCCAGCGCCCCATGTCCCCCGCCGGGCTGACCGAGCGCCTCCAGCAGGCCGGCCTGTCGGTGACGGCGGAGGACGTCTCCGCGCGGCTCTCCGACTGGAAGGCGCGAGGGTGGGTGTTCGAGGAAGGTGAGCGCTTCGTCGCCCTGCCCACGCGCGCCAACCCGCAGAACGTCCGCGTTTCGATTTCGCAGCTCCAAGAGGCCCAGTCCCGATGAGCCCGCTTCCCATGTCTGTGTCCACCCTGTCGGGCCCGTCCACGCTGACCCTGCGACAGCTCGCCTCGGGAGAGGCGACGCTGGAGGAGGCAGGGCACCTGTCGGTCTCCGTGGCGCCCGGCCAGTGGGAGGAGCTGGTGGGCGCGCTGGAGTCCCATGGCCTCGGGCAGGCCGTGTCCGTGGAGGTGCACGGCGAGGCGCCCGGCGACTGGCCGACGGACGCGCAGCTGGCGCGGCTGGTGGCACTGGGTTGCGTGGAGCTGCGGGTGCCCTGGGTGATGGAGCTGGGCGAGCAGCGCGCGGAGCAGTCCGCGCACTTCGTCCGCCTCCTGCGCGACTGCACCTCCCACCGCCTGCGCGTGCGCTGGCGTGGCGCGGCGCGGCCGCCCATCGCTTCCTGGACGCTGTACCACCTGGAGCCTCCCGAGAGCGGAGGAACGCCAGAGCTGGACGAGGCGGCACGCCGGTGGCGGCAGGCGCACGCATACGGCCGATGCTACTGGCGCGCGGGGCCGGGCTTCATGCTCGTCAAGGACCGGCGCGAGGGACGCAGCGCCACGCAGTTCCTGCTGGATGACGCGGCGACGCGGAGCGTGTTCGAGGCCCTGTCCGTTCCGAAGCGGGTGGAGTCGCTCGACACGGAGCCCGAGGCGCGCAAGGCACTGGCGGATCTCCAGGAGGAAGCGCTCGTGCTGGAGCTCGGGCCGTGGCGCGTGGCGCTGCCCTTCCGCATGCGCTGCTGGCCCGTTCCCTTCATCGCCGTCTGAACGGCCTTGCTCGATGCGCTCGACACCGCACCCGGGCTCTCCCCGCTCGGGTGGCAATCCGCGGGGTGTTGAGCGGACTGCCTCGATTCGTGCACCACCCGACCGGGGCTTCCCAGCTCGGGTGGCAGTCGTCGTGGTGTGGAGCCGACTCCCAGGAGGCAAGAGAGGACCCCCATGAAACGGGTTGCCATCATCACCGGCGCGAGCAGCGGCATTGGCAGGGCAGTGGCCCGGTGGCTGGCGGCGCGGGGCCACAGCCTCCTGCTGGTGGCGCGCAGGACGGAGCGGTTGGAAGCGCTCGCCAGCGAGCTGCGCGCGTCGGGCGTCACCGTCGAGGTGCGGCCCTGCGATGTAACGGACGCGGTGGCCGTGAGGGCGCTGGCGGCGGACGTGGCCACGTGGGCCCACGCCGAGGTGCTGGTGAACGCGGCCGGGCACGGCAGGGGCTGGGGCCCTCCAGAGCCCTCGCGGGTGGAGCAGTGGCCGGGCGTGGTGGAGGTGAACCTGGTGGGCGCGATGAACATGGTGGGCGCCTTCCTGCCGGGGATGCGCGAGCGCGACGCGGGCCACATCGTCAACGTCGGCTCCATCTTCGCGCTGGGCACCGTGGCGGACGGCGCGGCCTACGCGGCGAGCAAGCACGGCCTGCGCGCCTTCACGTTGGCGCTGCGGCAGGCGCTGGCGGGCAGCCGGGTGCGGCTGTCCCTGGTGCACCCCGGCTCGGTGAACACGGAGTTCGGCTCGGTGGCGGGGGGTCGTGAGCCTCGCGACGTGCCGGTGGAGAAGTGGCCCTACCGGCCGCTGCTCGCGGAAGAGGTGGCCGAGACCATCGGCTGGATTCTGGAGCGGCCTCCGCCGGTGGAAATCACCGAGCTGGTCATCCGCCCCACGGCGGAGCGGCAATTTGGGTAGCGCCTTCCCGCGCTTCTGGGCGGGACAGACGCTGTCCGCGCTGGGCTCCCAGGTGACGGTGTTCGCCCTGCCGCTGCTGGCCACCAGTACGGCGGGCGCGGGGGCCATGGACCTGGGCCTGCTGGGCGCGGCGCAGATGGCGCCACCGCTGCTGTTCGGACTGCCCGCGGGCTCGTGGGTGGACCGGCTGCCCCGGCGCGCCACGCTCATCTGCGCGGACCTGGGCCGCGCGCTGCTGCTGGTGCCGCTCATGGTGCTCGGGTGGCAGGGAGCGCTGCGCCTGTGGCACCTGTATGCCGTGGCATTCCTCTCGGGCTGCCTGACCGTCGCGGCCACCACCGCGTGTCAGGCCTTCCTCCCGGCCCTGGTGGAGCCACAGCGGCTGGTGGAGGCCAACGCCCGGCTCGGCGCGAGCCAGTCCCTGGCGCGGCTCCTGGGCCCGGCGATGGCGGGGGTGCTGGTCGCCTGGATGACGGCGCCGCTCGCGCTCGGCGTGGACGTGCTCTCCTTCCTCGTCTCCGCTGCGCTGCTGGCGTGGCTGCGGGTGGGCGAGTCCGGCCCACGCGTGACACGGCCCTCGCGCGGGCTGTGGCGGGATACGGCGGAGGGCCTCGGCTTCCTCTGGCGCCAGCCGCTGCTGGGACCGCTGGCGACGTGCGCGGGGCTCTTCAACCTGTTCGGCGGGATGATTCTCGGGGTGTACTTCCTCTACGTGACGCGGGAGCTCGGCATGGAGCCGCGACAGGTGGGAAGCCTGGGAGCGGTGTTCGGCTTGGGAGCGCTCGTGGGGGCGCTGCTGGCGGGACGCCTCACCGCGCGCCTGGGCGTGGGCCCCGCGCTGGTGGGCGCCCTGGCGCTGGGGGCAGTGGCGGACCTGCTGATTCCCGCCGCGGGGCTCCACGAGGCCGCGGCCCTCCCGCTGCTGGTGGCGGCGCAGCTCCTCATCGGGCTGACGAATCCGCTGTTCCAGTCCAACGTCCTGGCGCTGTACCAGGCGCTGACGCCGGAGCACCTGCGCGGGCGCGTGGGAGCCGCGCTGCGGTTCCTCGTGAATGCCCTGCTGCCGGTGGGCTCGCTGCTGGGGGGCGTGCTGGGAGAGGCGCTGGGGCTGCGGCAGTCCATCCTCCTGGCGGCGCTCGGTACCGGGCTGTGCGCGCTCGGGCTGCTGCCCACCCCACTGCGCGGGCTGCGAAGCCTTCCCGCTCCGGTGGAGGTCACCCCGTCCACTCCGCCTGCTGACCTGTCAGGTGGGACGCCGCTTGCCAGACGCGGCGGATAGCCCCACACTTCAGGCATGGCCTACGGCGCGCGAAAGCAGGAGGGTCCCGCCACCTTCGCCGACCTCGATGCTCTGCCGGAGAACGTGGTGGGCGAGATCATCGATGGGACGCTGTACGTGCATCCCTGGCCGGGGGCCGCGCATTCCGACCTCCTGGCCGAACTGGGCACGGAACTCATAGGTCCCTTCCACAAGGGCCGAGGAGGCCCGGGCGGGTGGCTCATCCACATCGGGCCTGGCATCCGACTGGCGAATGCTCCGGAGTTCGTCCCGGACCTCGCGGGCTGGCGGAGGGAGCGCGTTCCCCACGGACTTCCCGATGGCTCGTGGACGCTGGTCCCCGACTGGGCCTGCGAGGTCCTCTCCCCCTCGACCCGCGCCTACGACCAGCGCATCAAACGGCCGTTCTACGCGCGCATCGGCATCCGCCACCTGTGGTTCATCGACCCGGAGGCGAGAACACTCTCGGTCAGCGAGCTGCGAGAGGGCCACTGGCTGGAGTTGGGCGTGTACGGCGAGGACGACATCATCCGCGCCGCACCGTTCGATGCCATCGAGCTCAGGCTCGGTGAGCTGTGGCCCGCCATCGCCACGCCCCCAAAGGAATGACGCCCCTCACCGCGCTGACGACCGGAACCACTCCGGCTCGGCCCGCACCTTCGTGCCTCCGGTGAACATGCCCTCCGTGAAGAACGCATCCTCGAAGAAGATGTACGGGTGCACGCGGTCCGGGCGGCTGACGGCGTCGAGCCGCTGTGTCTGGGCCTCTGTAATCCGCACGTCCAACGCGTGGAGGTTCGCCTCGAGCTGCTCCATCCGCGTCGCGCCGATGATGGTCGACGCCACGCCCGGCCGCCGCGTCACCCACGCCAGCGCCACCTGCGCCGGCGAGCGGTCCAGCTCCGTCGCCACCTCCCGCAGCGTGTCCACGATGGTCCAGTTGCGCTCCGTGAGCAGCTTGTCGAATCCCGGGTTCCCCAGGCTCGGGATGAGGGACACCCGCCCCTCCCCCTTCACCTGGGCGCCGTCCCGCGTGTACTTGCCCGACAGCAGCCCCGACGCCAGCGGGCTCCACGGCGTCACCGCCGACCCGAGCGCCAGCGCCGCGGGGATGTGCTCCCGCTCGATGTTGCGCTCCACCAGCGAGTACTCCAGCTGCAGCGCCGCCACGCGCTCCAGTCCGTCCCGCTCCGCCAGCGTCTGCGCACGCGCATAGTACCAGGCCGGCACGTCCGACAGGCCGATGTAGCGGACCTTCCCCTCCCGCACGAGCCCGGTGAGCGTGTGCATCACCTCCTCCACCGGCGTGATTCCGTCCCACGCGTGCAGCCAGTAGAGGTCCACGTAGTCCGTCTTCAGCCGGCGCAGCGAGCCCTCCAGCGCGCGGTGGATGTTCTTGCGCCCGTTGCCTCCCGCGTTCGGGTCCCCCGGTGACGTATTCACCGTGAACTTCGTCGCGATGACCGCCCGATCCCGCCCGCCGTGCTGGGCGAAGTACTCGCCGATGAGCTGCTCGCTGGTGCCGCCCGTGTACCCGTCCGCCGTGTCGATGAAGTTGCCGCCCGCCTCCAGGTAGCGGGCCAGCAGGCGGTGCGCCGTCTCCCTCGGGCTGCCCCAGCCCCACTCCGTGCCGAACGTCATGGTGCCCAGGCACAGCGGGCTCACCCGCAGGCCCGTGCGCCCCAGCAGGTGATACCGAGCCAGCGTGTCGATGCGGTTCGTCGTCGTCATGCGTGCCTCCGGTGCTCCGTTGGATGCGCATACCGTGCAGCGCGGAGGCCGCGCGGAGTAGAGGCGGAAAACGCACTCGCTGTTTAGAGTCACTGGACAATGGCTCTGACCCCTCTGAACGAGCTGGCCGTGTTCGTCACCGTCGCGAGGCGCGGGAACTTCACCCGCGCCGCCCGCGAGCTCGGCGTCTCCAGGTCCGCGGTGAGCCAGTCGGTGCGCAACCTGGAGGAGCGGCTGGGCCAGTCACTGCTGTCACGCACCACCCGCAGCGTGTCCCTCACCGACGCCGGCCGCAGGCTGCTGGAGGGCGCCGGCCCCGGCCTCGAGGCGGCGCTCGCCACGCTGGAGCACCTGTCCGCCAAGGAGACGCAGCTCACCGGCACGCTGCGCCTCACCGTGCCCCTGCTCGCGGTGCCCCTGGTGCTGGAGCCGGTGCTGCCCGCCTTCATCGAGGCCCATCCGCACGTGCGCGTGGAGGTGCGGGCGGAGAACCGCTACGTGAACATCGTCTCGGAGGGGCTCGATGCCGGCATCCGGCTGAGGGAGAGCGTGGAGCGGGACATGGTCTCCGTCCGCCTCCTCCCGCCCTTCCGCTACCTCGTCTTGGCCGCCCCCGCCTATGCCCGGCGCCACGGCCTCCCGGCCCGACCCCAGGACCTGGCGCGGCATGCCTGCATCGGCTGGCGCACGCCGTCCACGGGGCTGCCGTACCACTGGGAGCTGGAGCGCGGCCGGCGCGAGCTGCGCATCCCCGTCAAGGGCTCGCTCGTCACCGACAGCGCGGACCTCGTCGCCCGCATGGCGCTGGCCGGAGTGGGACTCGCCTACCTGTCCGAGCTGGAGGTCGCCCCGTGGCTGCGCAGCGGCGAGCTCATCCCCGTCCTGGAGGATTGGGCCCCTTCCGTGCCGGGCCTCTTCCTCTACTACCCCCACCGCACCCGCGTCTCCGCGCCCCTGCGCGCCTTCATCGAGGTGGCCCGGCGCGTCCTGCCCGTCCGCTGAACCCGACGCCATTCCTTTTCACTGGCGGAATACTTGCCGCCCGGCGGCGTTCGGCATGGCGCCCTACCGCCCAGGGTAGACTCGCCTCGGCCCGCCATGACCACCGCCGCCTCCCTTCCTCCCGCATCGGAGCCGAGCGCTCCCGCCCCGTCCCCGCCGCAGCCGGTGCCGTCCCCGCCCGAGCCGGCGCCCTGGGGACTCGCGTGGCGCATCGCCTTCCGCTTCGTCTTCGCGTACGTCGTCCTCTACGCGTTCCCATACCCCCTGGACGCCGTGGGAGGCCTGGAGTTCATCTCCAATGCCTTCCAGGCCTTCTGGGAGACGGTGGTGCCGTGGGTGGGCAAGCACGTGCTGGGGATGGAGAAGGACGTCACCGCCATGACCACCGGCAGCGGCGACACCACTTTCAACTACGTGCTGTTCCTCGTGCACCTGGTCCTCGCCGCCGGGGTGACCGCCGTCTGGTCGGTGGTGGACCGGCGCCGCACCCGGTACGTCAAGGCGTACGACCTGCTGCGCGTCTACGTCCGCTACATGCTGGCCCTGACCATGGTGTCCTACGGCTTCGCCAAGGTCTTCAAGACCCAGTTCCCCTTCCCCAGCCCGGAGCGGCTGGTGCAGCCGCTGGGCGAGTTCTCCCCCATGGGCCTGCTGTGGACCTTCATGGGGTACTCGCCCGGCTACAACCTCTTCACCGGCGGCGCGGAGGTGCTGGGCGGCGTGCTCCTGCTCTTCCGCCGCACCACCTCGCTGGGAGCGCTGGTCGTCATCGCGGTGATGGTGAACGTGGTGGCGCTCAACTTCTTCTACGACGTCCCCGTCAAGCTCTACTCCTCGCACCTGGTGCTGCTGGCGGTGTTCCTGCTGCTGCCGGATGTGCGGCGGCTCCTGGACGTGCTCCTCTTCAACCGCCCCACCCTGCCCGTGGAGCAGCGCACGCCCTTCCGGCTCTCCCGGCGCGAGGCGTGGGGCGTGCTCGCCCTGAAGACCCTGTTCCTCGGGGTGGTGCTCTGGAACTACGTGGAGGCGCGGGTGGAGCACGTCGCGAGGAATGGCGACTCCGCTCCGAAGCCGCCGCTCCATGGCCTCTACGAGGTCGAGTCCTTCACCCGCGACGGGCAGGTGCTGCCTCCACTGGTGGGCGACACCACGCGGTGGCGCTACGTGGGCGTCAACCGCTACAGCCGCGCCAGCGTCCGCCTGATGGACGGCACCGTGAAGCGCTTCTTCCTGACGCAAGACGCCGCGAAGGGGACGGTCACCTTCACCGAGGGAACCGGCGAGCAGGCGAAGAAGAGCGAGCTCACCTCCTCGAAGCCGGACGCGGAGCACTGGGTGCTCCAGGGCCCCTTCCAGGAGGGCACCGTCGAAATCCGGCTGAAGAAGGTGGACGAGTCCAGCCACCTGCTCATCAGCCGCGGCTTCAACTGGATTCAGGAGGCGCCCTTCAACCGGTGAGCCCGTCCCACCGCGCTCAGTCCACCGCGGTGGTCAGCGGAGGGACGTCGCGACCCTCGCCGAAAGCCAGGGCCCAGAAGCGCGGGCGCTCCTCCTCGCGCGCCAGCAGCCGCAGGAGCAGGTACTTCGCCTCGTCCTGGCCATCCAGGGCGAGCGCGAAGGTGCCGTAGTGCATGGCCACCGACGTGGACGAGCGCAGCACCTTGTGCGCCTGGAGCGCCTCGCGGGGCCCCATGTGCACCGGCCGGAAGGCGGTGGGGCGGTAGGCGCCAATGGGCAGCACCGACAGCCGCATGGGCCCGAAGCGCTCGGCCATCATCGCGAACTGAGGGCCGAAGCCCGTGTCCCCCGCGAAGAGCACCGGCCCGCCCGAGGTGGACAGCACGTAGCCCGCCCACAGCGTGGCGGACACGTCCGTGAGCCCCCGGTTGGAGCGGTGCTGCGCGGGCACGGCCGTCACCGTCTGGCCCGGCGCCACCTCGGTGGACTGCCACCAGTCCAGTTCCTCCACGCGCGCGAAGCCCTCGCCGTCCAGCAGCGCCTTGTTGCCCAGCCCCACGATGAAGCGAGGCTTGTGCGCCGCCTCCAGCCGGCGCAGCGTGGGCAGGTCCATGTGGTCGTAGTGGTTGTGGCTCACCACCACCACGTCGATGGGCGGCAGGTCCTCGAAGCGGATGCCCGGCGGGCGCACGCGGTGGGGGCCCACGAAGGAGATGGGGCTCGGCCGGTCCGAGTAGATGGGGTCCGTCAGCACGTTCAGCCCGTCCGCCTGGAGCAGCACCGTGGCGTGATTGATGAACGTCACCCGGAGCTGGCCCCGTCCCACCCGCTCCGGTGGCGGCTTGCCCGGAGAGAATTCCTCGTAGTCGCGCCACGCGCCCCGGGGCTCCGTGCGCAGCGCGTCCAGCACGTCGCCGGGGTCGAGCCGGCGGACCGGCTCCAGGTTGTGGAACTGCTCGCCGTCGAAGTGGTCCGTCACCGGGCCCTGGTGGCGCGGGCCCGAGAAGAGGCAGCCGCCCAGCCACGGCGCGCACAGCAGGAGAAACAGGTGAAGGCGCTTCATCATCACGTGCCGCATGGGTACGACGCTCCAGGAAAGTCGACGTGGGGCCCGGCCCGACCGCGAGCGCCCGCGGCGCATCGTAGACGCTCCAATGGCCGGCGGGAGCCCCGCGACGGAGCCGCCCTCGCGAAGTGTCCCCCGTCCGGGGGCGCCGGACGCCGGGCGGAATGGAACGTCCATTCCGTGGCGACCGCAGCGGGGCGGCCCCCCTTGCGAGGCCCCGCCGGCAGAGCGGGAGGAATGGAACGTCCATTCCACGGCGACCGCAGCGGGGCGGCCCCCCTTGCGAGGCCCCGCCGGCAGAGCGGGCGGAATGGAACGTCCATTCCACGGCGACCGCAGCGGGGCGGCCCCCCTTGCGAGGCCCCGCCGGCAGAGCGGGCGGAATGGAACGTCCATTCCACGGCGACCGCAGCGGGCGGCTCCCCTTGCGAGGCCCCTCCGGCAGAGCGGGCGGAATGGAACGTCCATTCCACGGCGACCGTGGAGGAGCGCCCCCCTTGCGAGGCCCCTCCGGCAGAGCGGGCGGAATGGAACGTCCATTCCGCGGCAACCGTGGCGGGGCGGCCCCCGCTTGCGAGGCCCCTCCGGCATCGCTGACGGCAGGACGTACCAGGCCGGCGAACCTTGACGGAGTGTTCCCTTCCCCAACGGACTTCCGGCTCCATTGCCCGGATGCTCCGCGGGCCGGGCATCAACGTCCTCGCACGTCACCCCAGGGTTCATTGCCGCACCCGGGAGGCTTTCCTTACGTTCGACCCATGGAGACCCTCCCCGTCACGAGCACGCCGGGGCTCGACCCCTCGGACCCCTATGAGCGGCTGGCGCAGACCTTTCCCCAGGTCACGCCGGAGATGGCGGAGCGCATCGCGACCTACGGCACCGAGGAGCGGCTGCCTGGAGGCACGCTCCTCTTCAGACGCGGCGAGCGGAGCGTCGATTTCTTCTTCGTGCTCGAAGGGGCCATCGAGATTCTCGACTACGACGACGAGGGCGAGCCCCACGTCATCACCGTCCACGACGAGCGGCAGTTCACCGGCGAGCTGGACCTCTTCAACGACCGGCAGATCCTGGTGAGTGGCCGCACCCGTGGAGACAGCCGGGTGGTGCGGGTGAAGCGGGCCGACTTCCGGCGCATGGTGAGCACCGAGACGGACATCGGTGAAATCATCATGCGCGCGTTCATCCTGCGGCGCGTGGGACTCATCCGGCACTCGCAGGGCGGCGTGGTGCTGATTGGCGCGGGCCATGGCGCGGACACGCTCCGGCTGCAGCGGTTCCTCGTCCGCAATGGCTACCCACACCGCGTCTTCGACATCGACGCCGACCCGGATGCCGGCGGGTTTCTCGACTGCTTCAAGCTGACTCCCGACCAGCTCCCGGTCGTGATTGCGCCGTGCGAGCACGTGCTGCGGAACCCGTCCAACGCCACCCTGGCGGACGAGCTGGGGCTGAGCGAAGCCGTCGACGCCGCGCATGCCTATGACGTCGCGGTGGTGGGCGCCGGTCCGGCGGGACTGGCGGCGGCGGTGTACGCCGCGTCGGAGGGACTGGAGACGCTGGTGCTGGAGGCCCTGGCGCCGGGCGGGCAGGCGGGCACCAGCTCGAAAATCGAGAACTACCTCGGCTTTCCCACGGGCATCTCGGGCATGGCGCTCGCGGGCCGGGCGCAGGTGCAGGCGCAGAAGTTCGGGGCGCGGCTCGCCATCTCACGCGCCGTCACCGGCATCGACTGCGACAGCACGCCGTACCGCCTGAGCCTGGAGGACGGCCGCACCGTGTCCGCGCGCTCGGTGGTCATCGCCACCGGGGCGCGGTACCGGAAGCTCGACGTGCACGACCTGGCGCGCTTCGAGGGCCAGGGCATCCACTACGCGGCGACGGCCATGGAGTCCAACCTGTGCCACGGGGAGGAAGTGGTGGTCGTGGGCGGAGGCAACTCCGCGGGCCAGGCCGCCGTGTTCCTGTCGCACACCGTCTCGCATGTCTACCTGCTCGTGCGCTCCGGAGGGCTCGCCGCGACGATGTCCGACTACCTCGTGCAGCGCATCCTGTCGTCTCCCCGGATTACCTTGCACACGCACACGGAAATCACCGCGCTCGGTGGAGACACGCTGCTGCGCGAGGTGACGTGGGTGCACAAGCCGACGGGGGAGGTCACCACGCGGCGCATCGGCAACGTCTTCGTGATGATTGGCGCCGAGCCGAACACGGAGTGGCTGAACGGCTGCCTCGAGCTGGACAGCAAGGGCTTCATCAAGACGGGGGTGGCCCCGGATGGGCACGCGCTCGCGTCGCCGTATGCGACGTCGCGGCCTGGCATCTACGCGGTGGGGGACGTGCGCTCGGGCTCGGTGAAGCGCGTGGCGTCCAGCGTGGGCGAGGGCTCCGTCGTCGTGCAGGCGATTCACGGGTTCCTGCATCCCACGGTGATGTGAGGTCAGCGGGCCCAGAGCCCGGACAGGTCGATGGGAAGTGCCTCGAAGGGCTCGACCTGGACCTTGTCGTTCGCCGAGTGCGTGCCCAGCAGCAGCCACCGGCCATTCTCCAGCCGGTAGACCTCCAGGGTCTGGATGCGCGGGTCCACGAGCCACAGGTTCTTCACGCCTTCCCGGGCGTAGACGGCCATCTTCCGGGCTCGGTCGAGCTTTTCCGTGGATGGAGAGAGCACCTCGCAGACCCAGTCGGGAGCGCGCTCCACACCGACGACGTCGGGAAGCTCCGGCATGCGCTCGCGCCGCCAGCCCGCGATGTCGGGCACCAGCACGTCGCGCAACAGGTGCAGTTCGGGCTCGAACAGGATGACCCAGCCACCGGGTCCCTCCTGCCCGGGCTCCTCGTCGAATGGCATCAAACGCTTGAAGAGCCGTCCGGATGCCCGTCCATGGACGATGCGTGGCCGCGGGCTCACGTACAGCTCGCCATCGATGATTTCACCGACGACGTTCTCCGGGAGGCGCTCCAGCTCCGCGTACACGTCTTCCGGTGGCCCTGGCTTGTCACCCATGTCCCCAGAATGCGGCTCCACGTGCACCCTCGCAAGCCGCGCTTCCCCCTGCACCTGGACGTCTTCGTTCATGTGTCGAGCATGCACCAGACCTCTGACATCCTCAGGCTCCTTTGAAATCCACCGGGTTGTCCACGAAAAGGTTTCCATCCAGGTCACCGACCTGTGGGAGCGTGACGGGAAGCTCTTCCAGCAGCGGATGGAGAACCTTCACTCCGAAGACGTCGTCAGGCGGATGGCCACCGGTCTGGAGGCGCTCAGCGTCATCAACGCAGGGGGTCTGGAGCCCCAATGACATTCCGTCCGCGCATCGCGCCGGCTCAGGCCACCACGGCGTGGAGGATGCGCTCGAAGAGCCAGGGCGACTTCCCCAGCAGGCGCACCACGGGACGGCGCAGCCTCGGACGGCGGGCCAGCATGAGCAGGGCTCGCGTCGTCCAGGCGTACTTGCGGAACACGCGCTGGAAGCACTCCTCGTAGGGACGCAGGGCGTCGCTCGTGGCGCCCTTCGCCAGCGCGTCCGGTAGCAGCGTGCCCAGCGACTCCGCGCACGCGAAGGCCAGGGAAAGCCCCTCTCCCGTCAGCGCGTCCACGTAGCCCGCCGCGTCTCCCACCAGCGCGAAGCGGTCCGCCACGCGTGCCCGTGCCACGCGCGCAAGGGGGCCCGCGCCTCGCACGTGTGAGTCCGGCTCCAAGCCCGTGAGCCGCTCCGAGAGCCGGGGGAAGCGCGCCAGCAGCGTCTCGAAGCCCACCCGCCCCTCCACCACGC
>NZ_JABBJJ010000243.1 GCF_012933655.1 Pyxidicoccus fallax
GGGGTGGGAGAAACGGCGGGGGCCGGCCGGCTCAGGGACGCAGGATAGCGTCCACCGGCACGGAGCGCGCGGCCCTCTCCACTTCACGCTGGCGGACGGCTCGGGACAGCCCCAGGGCCAGCCCCGCCACCACCATCACCATCGGCACCGCGCACACCAGGTCCGTGGCGTAGTGGAAACGCCCGGCCAGCGTGGCGACGATGAGGCCGATGCCCGGCGCCAGCATCACCCAGAAGGTGCGCCGGGAGAACCGCCACGCGTAGAAGAGGACCAGCAGCGTGGTGCCGGTATGCCCCGACGGAAAGCAGTCCCGCGCGTACTTCGGCGCGCGCATCAGCGAGTCCAGCACTGGCGTCAGCGCCACGCCCCGCAGCGGCCCGTCGAAGGCGTCGATGAGGAAGTAGCGAGGCCCCACCGCGGGCACCAGCGAGTAGGCCGCGTAGTTGAGGAAGAACAGCAGCCCCAGCCCGGTGAGGTACTCGTTGAACTCGGACGTGGGCCCGGCCGCGCGCAGGTAGAGCGCCACGCCCAGCACCAGCGGCCAGACGAAGTGGCCGTAGTAGCAGACCAGCAGCACGTCGTTGAGCCAGGGCGGCACGATGCGTCCCAGCTCCACCGCGGCCTGGAACCCGAACAGCTGCTGGTCCGCGGCGACGAGCTGCGCGTCCTTCAGGATGGGGTTGAGCGTGTCCACCACCGGCGACAGCCACCCGTGCGACAGCACCGCTACCGGCAGCAACCACCAGTCCGCCAGCACGGTGAGCCACGCGCGCGACGGGTACGTGGCCTCCAGCGTGCGCAGCACCAGCGGGCCCGCCGCCATCAAGGCGAACAGGCCGGCGTTGGGCAGGGCCCCGGGCGCCCAACGGCCCGGGCCCACGAGCACCAGCGCGGCCAGTGAGCAGGCAACCACGACAATGAGGTCCGTCGCGTTGAGGTGCACGCGCACCTCCCGCTCGCGCCGGGTGACCACGATTCCACGCGTCTTCTGGAAGGGCCAGGTACTCACGCTGACTTCCGCTCCCCCGAAGCCTCGTCGCTCGCACCACTCACGCCGAGCTCCAGGCTCCGAACGACAGCACCCTCCCCTACCGGGGCGGCCTTCCGCCCGCCCCACCGCTCCAGCAGGGCAAGCATCGCGGGGAAGAAGACCGTGGTCCCCAGAAAGGTGCACACGACCCCGAGCAGCGCAATCTGACCGATGCTGCGCAGGCCCTGGTGGTTGGCCACGAGCAGCGCGCCATAGCCGGCCGCGTTCGACAAGGTCGCCACCACCGCCGCCAGCCCCGTGTGCCGCACCACCTTGCCGAGCGAGCCGGGCCCCTCCTCCTCGTAGCGGTGGAACAGGTGCACGGAGTTGTCGACAGCGATGGCGAGCAGGTTGGGCAGCACCACCGCGTTGATGAAGTTGAGCTGCACGTCGAAGAGGTACATGCCGCCCGCCAGGCACGTCATGCCGAGGAACAGCGGCCCGGTGACGAGCAGCGCGCGCTTGAAGCTGCGCAGGCTCAGCAGGATGACGAAGAACACCACCCCGGCCGCGGACCAGAGGATGAGCGGCCCGTCTCCTCGCACCAGCGCGAAGATGCGCGCGGCGATGCGGTTGCTGTCCAGCACGGCCATGTCGATGCCGCGCGCCTTCACGCCCTCCACCACCTGGTCGATCTGCGCCGCCCAGCGCCGCAAATCCTCCGTGTCGTAGTTGGACACCGAGGGGAACAGCAGCAGGAAGGTGCCCTTGCCGTCCGTGGCCTCGAAGCGCCGGCGAACCTCCGCGGGCAGCGAGTCCAGCCCGTAGGGCTTCGCCTCCAGCATCCGCTGGAAGTCCTGGAGCCGCGGGTCCTCCTCCGCCGACGGGGGCAGGCCGCTGAACAGCTCGCGGATGCCCGAAATCTCCGCCTCGCGCCGCTTCAGGTCCGAGGGGACTAGGTCATTGAGGGACGCGGTGCGCAGGAACACGGAGTCCGCGCCGTTGCGGCGCTTCACCTCCGCGATGACGTCCTCCACCTGCGCCGCCTCCTTCACGTCCTCCACCAGGAAGATGGCCGGGTTGAGCGGCTGGCCGAGCTGCTCGGTGACGTGGTCGTCCAGGCGCGAGGCCGGCGAGTCACCCTTCAGCTTGCGCATGTCCGTCTCGAACCCCAGCCGGGGCGAGATGACGACCGAGAACACCGCGAAGGCCACCACCGACAGGGCGATGGTGACGATGATCGGCGTGGGCCAGCGCTTCCACTCGCGCTCGGGCTTCGGCTCCGCGGCCGGCGCCTGGGCCGCCCCGGCCGGAGCGGGCGCCGCGTCACGGCGCGCGGGGCGCAGCCGCTCGGCGATGGCCAGCAGCGAGGGGCCCAGCGCGTACGCGGCCAGCACCGCCAGCAGCACGCCCATGCCGGCGAGGAAACCGAACTGGTTGAACGCCTGGAACTGCGCCAGCAGCAGCACGAAGAAGGCCGCCGC
This sequence comes from Pyxidicoccus fallax, assembly GCF_012933655.1. Taxonomy (GTDB): domain Bacteria; phylum Myxococcota; class Myxococcia; order Myxococcales; family Myxococcaceae; genus Myxococcus; species Myxococcus fallax. The sequence continues at coordinate 2,455 of NZ_JABBJJ010000243.1, forward strand.
GTTCGTCACCGCCGAGGTGAGCGCCCCGCTGAAGGTGCCCCGCACCGCCGCGGCGATGGCGTCCCGGGCGGACAGCTTCTGGCGCTCCTCCCAGTAGCGCATGCACAGGTGCACGCCGTACTCGATGCCCAGGCCGATGAGGATGGCGACGAGGAAGCCCGTCACCACGTTCAGGTGGCCGATGGCGAGCTGCGCGACGGCGAACGTCAGCACCACGCCCACCATGACGGGCATGCCCACCACCGCCAGCGCCGCGAGGCGCCGGGTGGCCAGCAGGATGAGCCCCACCGCGATGAGGGCGGACAGCATGCCGGCGCGCGCCAGGTCGCCGCGCATCACCGCGTCCTCCTCGATGCGGTTCTGGAAGTTGCCCGTGGCCTCCAGCTTCACGGACGGATAGCGCTCCGCGGCCAGCGTCCGGCCCGTCCCCATGGCCAGCTCCACGAAGCGCCGCGCGAAGTCCAGGTCCCCCGCCGTCCCCGACGGCTTGATCATCAGGTAGACCTCGGAGCCGTCCGCGTTCGCCAGGTACTCCTTCATGGGCGCGTTGGGCGCGTGCTTCTTCGAGATCTCCTCGAAGTCCGGCGGCGGCGGCGTGGCCCCCAGGTCGATGTAGAAGGGGTTGGCCTGCTGGCGCTCGTAGCGGACGCGCGCCTCCAGATCCTTGCGCAGCTCCGCCAGCTTCTCCGCCGGCAAGAGCAGCAGCCCGTGGCGCCGGAAGAAGTCCACGTCATAGCGGTGCTCGACGTAGCGGACCTCCGGCAGCGCCTCCAGGCGCTTCTGCAGCTCCGCCGCGTAGGCCTCGAGCCGCTCCGGGGTGTCCCCCTTCGCCAGGATGACGAGGTACCCATCACCCCCCGCCTTCTCTGACACACGTGTCAGATCCTGCACTTCCCGGGCGCCCTGGGGCAGCAGCTCCACGAACGAGCCCCGGAACTCCAACCGCGACGCCAGCGCCATACCTCCGGCCGCCAGGAGGACGAAGGCGAGCAGCACCTGCCAGGGCCGGGACACGGCCAGGTGGATGAACCTCTCGAACCCTCGCTGTCGCAGAGACCTCGCCACCGTCCACTCCTCGATGAAGGGCCGGAACAAGCAAGTTCCCGGCCAGCCAATGGCCCCCGCAAACATCCGGCGAGGAAGAAGTCTTCCAGCCCTCTCAGGCCCTCCGGTGGGTGTGCAACCGGCTGCACACGATGCCTTGCACTATCCACTGGAAGACGCTGCGTGGCGGCGGCGTGCCACCAAAGTCGCGGTCCTGTCAAGCAGAGGGGGCTACAGCTGCCCTTGCCGGGGCTGCAAGCAACAGTCCGCGCCTTGACACTGCCGCTAACCCTCTTTATTCACGGCCCCGCGTCCCCCGAGGGAGGTCGCCGGACGCAGGTTTCCCAGCTCGGAACGCCCCCTGCATGGGCGTTGGCCGCTGGAGATCCGCAGTTCCCCCAGAGGATCCGCCCTCCTGACGCAGCCTCGAGAAAGACCAATCCCCCATGAGCGACGTCTTCGAGAAGTGCCATAACTGGAAGGACTACCGCATCGCGAAGGCCACGGGGCTCTACCCGTACTTCCGCGCCATCGAAGCGTCGCACGGCGCCACCGAGGTGGAGATCGAGGGCCGGCGGGTCATCATGGTGGGGTCCAACAACTACCTGGGCCTCTCCGCGGATCCGCGCGTGAAGGAAGCCGCCGTCAAGGCGGTGGAGAAGTTCGGCACCACGTGCTCCGGCTCGCGCCTGCTCAACGGCACGCTGGCGCTGCACGAGGAGCTGGAGGCGCGGCTGGCGAAGTTCCTCAACCGCGAGGCCGCCATCGTCATCTCCACCGGCTTCCAGACGAACCTGGCGCTGGCGTCCATCCTCGGCCGTCACGACATCGTCTTCAGCGACCGGCAGAACCACGCGTCGCTGGTGGACGGCATCCGCCTGTCCTTCGCCACCGAGCGCAAGTTCCGTCACAACGACATGGACCACCTGGAGCAGCTGCTCGCCCAGGCGGAGCCCAACGCGGGCAAGATCATCGTCACCGACGGCGTGTTCTCCATGGAGGGCGACGTCTGCAACCTGCCCCGCATCGTGGAGCTGGCCAGGCAGTACAACGCGCGGGTGATGACGGATGACGCCCACTCCATGGGCGTGCTCGGCGAGAAGGGCCGCGGCACCTCCGAGTACTTCGGCCTGGAGAAGGAGACGGACCTCGTCATGGGGACGTTCTCCAAGAGCTTCGCGTCGCTGGGCGGCGTGCTGGCGGGCCCCTTCGAGGTCATCAACTACATCCGCCACAAGGCGCGCTCGGTCATCTTCTCCGCGTCCATGACGCCGGCCTCCATCGCCGCGGCGCTCAAGGCGCTGGAGATCATCGAGGCCGAGCCGCAGCGCCGCGAGCGCCTGCTGGACATCGCGGAGAAGATGCACAACGGCTTCCGCGCCATGGGCTTCGACACGGGCGTGTCGGTGACGCCGGTGGTGCCGGTGCACATCGGCGACCAGGTGAAGTGCTTCCGCTTCTGGCGCGCGCTGCACGAGGCCGGCGTCTTCGCCAACCCCGTGATTCCGCCGGCCGTCGAGGCGGGCCACGCGCTCATCCGCACCTCGTACATGGCCACGCACACGGACGCGCAGCTGGACCGCGTGCTGGACATCTTCGAGACCATCGGCCGCAAGCTGAACGTGATTCCGGAGACGCGCCCCACCACGTACGAGCCGGTGAAGATCGCCCGGCCCGGCACGCGCATCCTCTCCAACAAGGCGAGCGACAAGTGGGCGGCGGGCTCCGCGGGCCTGCTGGCGGACAAGGGCGGCATCACCCTGGAGCAGCTGTCGCGCATGTCCTCGCGCGAGGTGGCCGGCAAGCTCTTCGACGCGGTGGAGCAGCTGACGTGGCGCGCCGCCAACCTGCAGCCGGATGACCTGCGCAAGCTGGGCAACGCGCCCATGAAGCTGTGGGAGAAGCGCGGCGAGCTGCCGGGCCTGCTCCTGGAGAAGGGCGCCCACTTCTTCATGCGCAACGGTTCCAACGGCGCCAACGGTGCTCAGACGGAAGACAGGAACTGAAAGCCCCAATGGCCCTCCCCGCCGAGCCATCCGTGCCCGCTCCTTCACTGCCTCCCCTCCCCTCGGACGTGCAGGTGACGCCCGTGCGCGGCTCGGCGGAGAAGATGCAGTTCATCCGCTTCCCGTACGGCATCTACAAGGACGACCCGAACTGGGTGAAGCCGCTGGAGATGGAGCGCCGGGACTTCCTGGACCCGAAGAAGAACCCCTTCTTCGAGTACGGCGAGGTGGAGCTGTTCCTGGCCCGGCGCGGCGGTGAGGTGGTGGGCCGCATCGCCGCCATCCGCAACCCGCGTCACATGGAGGAGCACGGCACGAAGGAGGGCTTCTTCGGCCTCTTCGAGTGCGTGAATGACGCGGGCATCGCCCGGGCGCTGCTGGAGATGGCGGCGTCGTGGCTGCGCGAGCGGGGCATGGACTCCATGCTCGGGCCGGCCAATTTCTCGTCCAACCAGGACTGGGGCCTGCTCATCGACGGCTTCGGCACCCCGCCGGCCATCATGATGCCGCACAACCCGCCCTACTACATGGGGCTGATGGAGGCGTGCGGCCTCGCCAAGGCGAAGGACCTCTACGCCTTCGAGCTGTCCTCGTCCGCGTCGCCGCCGGAGAAGGTGGTGCGCATCGCGGAGAAGATGCGCGTGCGCGAGGGCATCACCGTGCGCCCGGTCAATATGAAGGACCTGGACGCGGAGGTGCGCCGCATCAAGGACATCTACAACTCCGCCTGGGAGAAGAACTGGGGCTTCGTGCCCTTCACCGAGGCGGAGTTCGACCACCTCGCCAAGGACCTCAAGACGGTCGTCCGGCCGGAGCTGGCGCTGATGGCCGAGGTGAAGGGCGAGCCGGTGGCCTTCTCGCTCACCGTCCCCGACGCGAACCAGGCCATCCGCGCGGCCGACGGACGCCTCACCCACTTCGGTCTGCCCATTGGCCTCGTGAAGCTGGCGCTGGCCTCGCGGCGCATCGACCGGCTGCGCCTCATCATCCTCGGCATCAAGGAGGGCTACCGGCGCCGCGGCCTGGACGCCATCCTCTACCTGGACACCCTGCGCACCGCGAAGCAGCTGGGCTACGTGGGCGGGGAGATCTCCTGGACGCTGGAGGACAACCACCTCGTCAACCGCGCCATCGAGTCCATGGGCGCCCAGCGCTCCAAGACGTACCGCATCTACCAGCGCCCGCTGTAGTCCTCACGTCAGAGCGCGGAAACACGAAGGCCGGGGCCCCTCACCCGCGAGGGACTCCCGGCCTTTGACGTTTCCGGCCTGGCGCCGCGCGGCTAGTTGCCCGCGCCGGCCTTGGCGGACTGCGCGGCGTTCTCCTTCTCCAGCTGCGCCCGCTTGCTCTTCAGGGTGGAGAGCAGCCCGTCGAAGCCCTTGTCGTTGAGGAGCTTGCGGAACTGGCCCCTGTACGTGTCCACGAGGGACACCTCGTCGGTGATGACGTCGTAGATGCGCCAGTCGCCCTTCGTCGCCTTGTAGAGCTTGTAGTCGACCGGGACCTGGTCCTTCTTCACCGTGAGGGTGGTGTTGACGGTGGCCTCGTTCCCCTGGACGGTCTCCTTGCCGTACTTCACCTGCGCCTGGGCCTGGCCAATGGCCTTCTGGGCGTAGGAGGCGCGCAGCAGGCCCGTCATGGTGGTCGTGAAGTCCTTCTGCTGGGCGGGCGTGAGGCTGGCCCACGCTTTGTCACCCAGCGCACGCTTCGCCAGCTCCTCGAAGTCGACGAACTTCTCGACGACGCTGGCGAGCGACGCGGCGGTGGCGCCGGGGGCGTTGGCGGCCTTCTGCACGTCCGCATTCCCGGACTTGACGACCGAGAGCGGGCCGGCGGGCGCGGCGGCAAGCAGGGCGGCTGCGAGCAGGGATGCGATCATTGTGTTTTCGGCTCCGTAGTTGGCGAACGATAGAAACGACAGAGGCCGGGCGCTCGTTATTCACCCGGGGCCGGCGGCGTCCCGGTGACGCGCTCCAGGGCGGACATTCCCAGCCGGACGTCGTGCCAGCTCTTGCCGCGGTCGCCGGAGGCCTGGGCATAGGCGGTGAATGCATCCACCAGGTCCCGCGTCTCACCCGTGCCCAGATCAAAGGCGGCGAAGGCGGCCGTCACCCAGCGGCGGGCGCTCTTCTCCGCCTCCGTGAAGGCCTTCGCGCGCGCCCAGGCCGCCACCAGCTCGCTGTGCACCTTCGTCACCTCCAGGCGGAGGCCGGCGCGGATCTGCTTCTCCTGGGCGCGCAGCTTGTCCAGCTCCGCGCGCGCCTGCTCGAGCTGCGCGTCCTTGATGGGGATGTCGAAGGTGGCGCGCACCACCAGGCCCACTCCGAAGGTGCGCTCGTTGAAGGGGTCGTACGCGAAGGGGTTCGTCTGCCGTTGGGCGCTGCTGGTGAAGCGCACGTCGTAGAAGCCGGCGAGCCCCAGGTCCGGGTAGTAGCTGCGCTCGCGGATGAAGACCTCCGCCTCGCGGGCGGCGATGCCCGCGGAGATGGCGACGAACTCCGGCCGGTGCTGCTCGGCGAGCCCCAGGGCGCGCTCCAGCGTGGGCGGCTCCACGTCCTCCTCCAGCGCCAGGTCCTCGTCCACGACGGACACCGGCTCGTCCGGGCCCGCGTTGGCCAGCAGGCGGATGGCGGCCAGCGCGAGCGCGAGGCCCTGCCGCGCCTCGGCCCTGCGAGCCTCCACCAGCTGCCGGAAGAAACGGACCTTGTACGTGTCCACCTGGGACACCTGCTCCGACTCCTCCTTCAATAGCGCGTCGATGCGCTCGGCGGCGTCCTCCAGCCGCTTCGACACGTCCTCCAGCTGCTGCAAGCCGGAGCGCGCCAGCTGGTAGCCGTAATACGCCTGCGCGGCCTGGAAGCCCGCCTCGTCCCGGGCGCGCTCGCGCAACGCCTCGCCGAGCTTGGGCCCCTGCGCGCCCGCCTGCTCCAGCGCGGTCAGCTTGCCGAAGGTGTAGATCGGCAGCACGGCGTTGCCCGTGGAGTAGACCGTCACGCCCACGCGGCCGAAGTTGAGGTCGCCCTCGCGGGACGCCTCGGTGAGCTGTCCGTTGGCGTCGTAGCGCGCCTCGGCCACGGGGCCGCCCACGCCCACGTTGATCTCGAACCTCGGGAACCAAGCCCACTTCGCCTGCTGGTAGAGCGCATGGAACTTCCGCAGCTCCGCGGTGGCCTCCTCCACCCGCGAGTCCGTGGAACGGGCCCGCTCGACCAGCTGTGCCAGTGTGAGCGGCGCCCGGGTGGCCCGGGCCGCCTCCCCGCTGGGGGCCTCGGCCACCGACTCCCCGGCCCGCTGCGACTCCTGGGCGGGCTCGCGCGCGGGCGCGGGCGACACGGGCTGGCCGACGGGGTCGGAGGCCGCCGATTCCGGCGTGGCCGGAGCAATGGCGGGTGGGCCCGGAGGCAGGCTCCCCGGAGAGTCCGTGCCGGTGCTGGGCGTGGTCATGTTGCCGCCGGCGGTTCCGGTTCCTGGAGAGGGCGTGGCCGGAGTGGCCGTTCCGGGCGTCGTCGTTCCCGAAGTCCCCGTGCCGGGCGTCGTCGTTCCCGAAGTCCCCGTGCCGGAGGTGGAGGTCCCCGATCCGGTGCCGGGCGACGGGCTGCTACCCTGCCCCGCCGTCCCCGGGGTGAGCTGTGCCGCCGAGAGTCCGGCCGCCAGCACCAGCGCTACTGTCACGCCTCGATCCAGGTGTCTGCGCATTACTCCCGCCTCGTGCGGGCCCCCATATCCGAGTCACCCGCGGCGGCGCAGCATCTCTGTTCCGTGAGACGGCGTCATCGGCCTTGTTCGTTCCATTTCCATCGTCCCTGGCGCGTGGAGAGCCCTGCCCTGGCGGCGCGGAGGCCGTCCTGCCGGATGCGTCCCCCATCCGCTCGCGTAGCGTCGCTGACACTCCGGCGAGAAAAGGAGTTGGTCCGCCGTGCCGTATGCAGCAGATTGCGCCTGTTCCCGAGCCGGGCCGTCAGGGCCCGCATACCGAGGACCCCCACACATGGCCTATACCGATCGCGTCAAGCAGATCCTGTCCTGGTACACGTCCGACAACCCGGGCACGCTGACCAACCTCGCGCGCCTGATGAACACCGGCACGCTGGCCGGCACCGGCAAGTTCGTCATCCTCCCGGTGGACCAGGGCTTCGAGCACGGTCCCGCGCGCTCGTTCGGTCCGAATGTCGCCGGTTATGACCCGGACTACCACGCGCAGCTCGCCATCGACTCCGGCTGCAACGCCTACGCGGCGCCGCTGGGCTTCCTGGAGGCCGTCGCCGGCAAGTTCGCGGGCGAGATTCCGCTGCTCCTCAAGCTCAACAACTCCGACTCGCTGGCCAAGGTCGCCGCGCCCATGTCCGCGGTGACGGCCTCCGTGAAGGACGCCGTGCGGCTGGGCTGCGTGGCGGTGGGCTACACCATCTACCCGGGCTCCTCCGCGCGCAACGAGCAGTACGAGGCGCTGCGCGAAATCATCAAGGAGGCCAAGGAGTACGGCCTGCCCACCGTCGTCTGGGCCTACCCCCGCGGCAACATGTCCAAGGAGGGTGAGACGGGCATCGACGTGGTGGCGTACGCGGCGCAGATCAGCGCCCAGCTCGGCGCGCACATCATCAAGGTGAAGCCGCCGCAGGACCACATCGAGCAGCCCGAGGCCAAGAAGGCCTTCGAGAAGGCCAACATCCCCACCAAGACGATGGCCGACCGCGTGCGCGAGGTGGTGCGCTCCGCGTTCAACGGCAAGCGCATCGTCATCTTCTCCGGTGGCGAGGCCAAGGACACCCCGGCGCTGCTGGAGGAGATCCGGCAGATCAACGCGGGCGGCGGCTTCGGCTCCATCATGGGCCGCAACGCCTTCCAGCGTCCGCACGATGAGTCCGTGAAGCTGCTCAAGGACGTGATGAACATCTTCGCCGGCGCCAGGGGCTAGTCGCCCCACGCCGCGGACAGTCCGAGGCCCGTCAGGAAGACTCCTGGCGGGCCTTTTTCGTGGAGCAACGCGGGAGCGCCCGGAGCGCGGAGCCGCCCTCGACACGTGCTGAAAACGAAAAGGCCCGCTGGGTTTCCCCAGCGGGCCTCGTCATTTCAGAGTGGAGCTAACCGGGATCGAACCGGTGACCTCTTGAATGCCATTCAAGCGCTCTCCCAGCTGAGCTATAGCCCCGTCTTTTCCTGCTGGCCGCTTTGGGGAGCGGCCCCGACGTCGAAAGTGGGTGCCTTCTACCGCTTCCTTCCGCCGTTGGCCAGAACTGTTTGTGGCTTCGTGGCGTTTTTTCCAACCTTCAACCGCTCCGCCACCTCTTCCCCTTCCCGGAGGATGTCCGTGAGCTCACGCGCGTGGGCCTCGGCCGCCTGCTCGGCGGCTTCCACGGCCTTGAGGACGGAGGCGAAACCGGCGGGCAGCTCCAGCTTGCCCTTCTGCACCTGGCGCCAGACGACTTCGCCCAGCTCCTTGAGCGCCTTGTCCTTCTGGTCCTTCAGGACGGTGGCCCTGGCGTTCGCCCGGGCCAGGTCGGTGTTGCGCTCCACCGCCTCGCGCAGCTGGGCCAGGCGGGCCTGAGCCTCCTGGAAGGCCTGGTTGATCTGCTTCACCACGTCGGACTGCTTCGGGTCGGCCGCCAAGTCGGTACCCCTTGAGAATTCCAACGGTTGCGTAGCGTGCGGCCTCGGCGACTGTCAACCCTGCGCCGTCTTCCGCAGCCGCGCCGCGAAGAAGCCGCCTCCGGGGACGCGGGGCGGCAGGGCCTTCAAATAAGGACCGGACGCGGCCAGCGCGGCGCGTTCCGCTCCCAGCACGTCTCCCACCGGCTCCAGCGTGAAGTCCGGGTGCTTCGCCAGGAAGGCCTCCACCACCGCCTCGTCCTCCTCCGGCATCACCGAGCAGGTGGCGTAGACGATGAGTGTGCCCGGCTTCGCTTGCCGTGCGACTTCATCCAGCAGCTCGCTCTGCGTGGCCTGGTACTTGGCTATCTCCTTGGCGGTGAGCTTCCACTTCTGGTCCGGCTCGCGCGCCAGTGAGCCGGTGCCGCTGCACGGAGCATCGATGAGGAGCACGTCCGCGTCGGACAGGGGCAGCGGGTGCGGGAAGGCGACCTGCTTCAAGGAGAAGTGGCGCACCCGCTCGCGCGCCTCGGCCAGCCGCCGCCGCGACCTGTCCCCCGCCAGCACCCGGCCCCGGGGGCCCACGAAGTCCGCGAGCGCCAGCGTCTTGCCGCCCGCCCCCGCGCACACGTCCGCGACGGTGAGCCCCTCGAGCGAGCCCCCTGCCGGCCGGCACACCTCGGAGATGAGCTGGCTGCCCACGTCCTGCACCTGGAGCCGCCCGGACTTCATCACCTTCGTCTCGAAGATGCGGTGGCTGGCGTCCACCACGCGCACCGCGTCCGGAGCCGCCGCCACGGGCTCCGCGGCGACGCCCTCCTCCGCCAGCGCGGCCAACACCGCGTCGCGCGTGCCGGGAGGCCGCACGCGGAAGTGCAGCGCGGGCTCTTCGTCGAGGGACGCCAGCAGTCCGGCCAGCTCGTCCTCCGGGTACACCTCGGCCAGCCGCTGCACGAACCAGGTGGGGAACGAGTAGCGCACCGCCAGCCGCTCGGCCGGCGAGTCCGGCAGGGGCGCCTCTGGCAGCGGCGTCTCCACCACCTCTTGAAGGAGCTGGTCCTTGATGGTGCGGGGCCGCACGGGCCCGGGCAGGCGCACCTCGGGACCGATGCGCGTCCAGCCCTCACCACAGAAGATGCGCCGCCAGAGGGCGTAGCGCACCAGGGCCTGGTCCTCCGTCAGCCCCACCTTCCCCATGGTGTGCCCCAGCAGGCGCGCCGCCAGGTCGAGCAGCCGCTGGTGCCGCGACAGCTCGCGCACGGCGAAGGCGGTGAAGCGCCGCTCCTGCCCGCCGAGGCCGTCCGCCTCGCGCAGGGCCTCGGCGAGCGCGGCCTTCAGCGGCTCACCGCGCAGCACCGCGATGTGCGCCTGGAGGGCCGCCGTCGCGCCTCGACGGGAGGGACGGCCGAGCCGGGCCGCGTCCAGCGGTGTCGAAGGCCACACGGAGTCCACGGAAGGAAGTCCTCTACCCTTTCAGCACCAGGGTGATGGCCAGGCACCCCTCGCGGGTGCGGGCCTCGGGCGCCTGACCGGCCCCCATGAAGAGGTACCGGGGGGCGGTGTGTCGCTCGCCGTCCACCTCCAGATCCCCTTCCACCAGCAGCACCGCCTCGCGGCCCGGGCCGCCCGGCCGCCACGGAAGCCCGCCGCCCGGTGACAGCCGCACCCAGGAGGCGCTCCCCTCCCCGCCCAGCGACGGATCCACCGCGCCGCCGGCGGCGCTCCGCATCCCGGGGGACGTCTCCGTCCAGGCCCCGTCCGCCGGGAGGCGCCGCTCCTGGGCGACGCGCTCCAGCTCCCGACGCACGCCGAGGAAGCGCTCCACCAGGGTGAGCATGTCGTCCAACTGGAAGGGCTTCACCAGCACCGCGTCCGGCAGGTGGGGACGCAAGGTGCGGGAGACGTCATCGGGGGCGGCGGCGCTGACGATGGCCACCGGCTGCTGCCGGCGCCGGGCGGCCTCCAGCACGGCACGCCCGCCCTGCTCCCGGCCGGCGATGCGCAGGTCGGTGATGACCAGGTCGAACCGGTCCTCCTTCAGGGCCGCCAGCGCCTCGTCCTCGGTGCCGACCGCGCGCACCTCGGCCAGCTCGGCGATGATTTCGCCCATGCCTTCTCGGAGGCTCGCGTCGTCCTCGACCAGCAGCACCTTCATGACTGGGAGCCTCCGATGGCCCTGACCGCTCTCTGTCTTGCCCCCCAGGACTCGGGCACGGGCGGCGCGGTCACCCCGCGCGCGTCCCTGCCTTCGGATTTATGGCCCTCCCCGGACTCGAACCGGGACGCGGGGTCAGCCGCAGCGGATTTTGAGTCCGCCTCGTCTACCAATTTCGACAGAGGGCCGCTCGTGGCGGTAACGGCCAGACGTATACCGCGCCCCGCGCCCGCGTGCATCCGAAGATTGCGGTGTCCCACGCACATCGCTAAGAGGGGCCCGCCATGTACAACCTTCTCATTTCCCTGGCCGTGGGGATTGTGGTCGCGCTGCTGGTGAAGCTGGCCGGCTTCTCCCTGTGGGCGGGCCTCATCCCCGGGATCATCGCCCTCGTCGGCACCTTCGTCCTGCTTGCCCGCCGGGTCGCCGGCCGCATCCAGGCCCTGATGACCGTCGTCCAACAGGACCTTCAGTCCCAGCCGACCAGCCAGAAGGACGCCCAGTCGAAGGTGGACCGGGCGGTGAAGACGCTGGAGCAGGGGCTGGTCTACGACAAGTGGCAGTTCCTGGTCGGCCCGGAGATCCACGCCCAGATCGGCATGCTGAAGTACATGGTGAAGGATCTGGACGGCGCCAAGAGCCACTTCGAGAAGGCCAGCTCGCGCAACTACATGGCCAAGGCCATGCAGGGGGCCTTGTACTACCAGCGCAAGGACTTCCCGGCCATGAAGGCCGCCTTCGAGGCCGCGGTGAAGAGCGGCAAGAAGGAGTCCATCGTCTGGGCCGTGTACGCCTGGTGTCTCCTCCAGAACAAGGAGAAGGACGACGCACTGCGAGTGCTCGCACGCGGCGTGGAGGAGAACCCCAAGGACGAGAAGCTCAAGGCGAGCCTCGCCCAGCTTCAGAACGACAAGCGGCTGAAGATGAAGCCGTACGAGCCCATGTGGTGGCAGTTCGGCCTCGAGGCCCCGCCGATGATGCCGCCCATGGGCGGTGGCGGCCGCCGCATGCAGTTCATTACCCGACGCTGATTGGCCGGCGCGAGGCGTGTGAGCGTCCGCCCGCGCACGGCAATTCCTACCGGGCTTCCCATTCCCACGCTGGAACGACTTCCGACCCGTTAAAACAGGGGGACGGAGAGGGCACGCAACCGCCCGAAATCACTCCGGCTGGCCAGGTCGCATGCGGGGCATGCGGCTTGCTCCAAGGCCGTGCGCGCGTCAGGCGGAGCGTGGAGCCGCCGCGCGGAGGCGGACGGGCTTGGCAGCCGGAGGTCTCGGGTGAAGGTTGCGGGAGTCGGCGAGTGCTTGCAGGACCGGGTGGCGGCGGATGCGCGTGGGGCGCAAGGGCGATGGGAGCACTCGGAAGGGCGTGGCACCCGAGACTTTCGGCCTGCCATTTCGCAGCAGGCGAGCGAACCGGAGTGGTCCATGGAACGGCGTGGCCGGACCTCGGGGCGGTCTCTGCTCCTCGTCATCGAGGACGATGTCGGCGTCCGTGAGAGTCTCATGGACCTGCTCGCCTCCCGCTTCGACGTGCTCGCCGCGTCGGACGCGGACGCGGGGGTGGAGCTGGCGCGCGAGCACCGGCCGGACCTGATCCTCCTGGACAGGTTCCTTCCCAGCGGGGACGGCCTCATGGTGCTGGAGTCGCTCCAGCGGGACGCGCGCACGGAGGCCGTGCCCGTCATCTTCCTCACCGGCGACGCCGACGAGGCCACGCTGGAGCGCTGTCTGGAGATGGGCGCGGTGGACTTCATCCACAAGCCGGCGAGCGCGCGCGAATTGCTGGCCCGCATCGACCGGGCGCTGCGCCAGAGCGAGCAGCAGCGCCGGCTCCAGATTCTGGCGCAGACGGACGCGCTCACGGGGCTGGCCAACTTCCGCGCGCTCACGGTGCGGCTGGAGGAGGAGTTCCGCCGGGCCCAGCGCTACCAGTACCCGCTGAGCGTGGTGGTCATCGACCTGGACCACCTCAAGGCCATCAACGACGGGCTGGGCCACGACGTGGGCAACCGGGCCATCCTCGCGCTCGCCTCGCAGCTCAAGGGCAACCTGCGCGAGTCCGACTTCGCGGCCCGCTTCGGCGGCGACGAGTTCGTGGCCATCCTGCCGCACCAGACGGCGCTGGAGGCGGCCGTGTTCGCCGAGCGCATCCGCGCCGGGCTGCGCACGGTGGGGGTGCAGAAGAGCGACGGCCGCCCTGCCCCCTTCGGACTGAGCGTGAGCGTGGGCATCGCGGACCATACGTTGGAAGGGCCGAAGGAGGACACGGACGCGCTGCTCAAGGCGGCGGACGCGGCCCTCTACGAGGCCAAGCGGGAAGGCCGTGACAGGGTGGTGGTGTTCGGCCGCCCGGCGGACTCCCCGCCGGTACAGCGGCACTGAGGGCAAAGAGCGCGGCGAGGCAGGTAACGGCGGGGCGGCCACACGAGGGCGGATGATGCAGGGCAACAGGCTGGTGAGCGGTTCGAGGGTGGCAATCGTCGGAGGCGGCATCGCCGGCGCGGGGCTGGCGGCCTCGCTCCTCTTCAACGGGCGGGCGCGCGGCCTGACGCTGGACGTGCGGGTGTACTCGGGCGGTACGTCGGAGCGCACGGCGCCTCCCGTGGTGCTGACGCCGGAGTGCCGCTCGCGCCTCGCGGCGCTCGGCTGCCGCATCCCCACCGAGTGGCGCTCCCACGAGCTGCGTGGCGTGGAGGTCATCGCCGAGGGCCGCCGCGAGGTGCTCGCCACGGCGGCCGGGGGCCTGTGGGTGGTGGATGGCTGGCCGCACGGTGAAGGCGGGCTGGCGCAGGTGCGGGACGTGCTGGCCACGGCCGCGAGCGCCCAGGGCGCGCGCTTCGTCGAGCGCCACGTGGAGCGGGTGGAGCGGCAGGCGCCGGCGCCGGACGCGCCCGCGTCGGTGCGTGGGGCCGGGCCGCTGGTGGTGCGCGCCCAGGGCAGCGGCGAGCGCTACCACGCGGTGGCGCTGGCGGCGGGCGCGGGGCCGCTGATGGGGGATGCGTTCTTCAAGGGCTTCCGCCCGGCGCCGACGGTGGCGGCGGTGCAGGCGCGGCTGCGGCACGCCTCGCCCCGGCTGGAGCTGGCGCCGCTGGCGCGGCTGTGGATTGCCCCGCTGCCCACGGTGGACGGGCTGTTCCTGCTGCCGGCCGCGGGCTCCGTGTATGCGCTGGCCTTCGGGCCCGCGGTGACGCCGGCGGACCTGTGCCAGGCGCTGATGATGGCGGCGCGGGACGGGCTGGTGGAGGAAGGCTTCGAGCTGGCGGCGTTGGAGACGACGCGCCTGCCCTACGGGCCGGGCCGCACGCTGGTGGCGCCGGGCCAGGTGGTGGTGGGGCCCGCGGCCTTCGGCCACCCGCTGCAGGTGGGACTGTCGGAGACGCTGGCCTCGTGCAGCCGCGCGGCGGTGGCGCTGCTGGACGGCGGCATGGAAGCGGCCGTGCTGGAGCGGCGGTACGTGCGCGAGGGCCTGGGCGAGCTGATGGAGGACGCGGCGGCGGGCGCCCGGGCGGTGACGTGGCTGCGCCGCGCGGGCAAGCGGGCCCCGGAGGCCTTCGTCGCGGCGAGGGGCCGGCGGACGTCCGGCGCCGTGTTCGGCGGCGGCGTGCTGGGGATGAGCACGCCCACGCCCATGGCGCTGCTGGGGGCGGCGCGGTGGGCCGGCCTTCGGGAGATGTTCGGCTCGTGGCTGCGCACCACCATGGAGCCCGTGCCCACGGTGGTGCCCGAGCTGGAGCCCGACCTGTACTACGTGGTGGATGACGACCCGGACGCCCGCGAGGCGCTGACGGCGCTCTTGGAGAGCACCGGCGCGAAGGTGGTGGCCTTCGCGGACGAGCTGGCCCTGTTCTGCGCGGTGGCGCGCCGCCCGCCGACGGCGATTCTCCTGGACGTGGTGCTGCACTGGGTGGACGGCCTGCGCCTGGCCGAGGGGCTGAAGCAGCACCCGCTCACGCGCAACACCCGGGTGGTGGTGATGAGCGGCCTCAACCGACCCCACGTGCGGCAGCGCGCCCTGGACGCCGGGGCGGAGGCCTTCCTGCCCAAGCCCGTGGACCCGGAGCGGCTGCTGCGCATCCTCACCGGCCGCGTGCCGGACGCGCCCGTGGCGGAGGCCGCCGCTCCCTCCAGCGAGAGCGTGCACGACGTGGGCTCGGACCGCTACGCGTCGTGAGCGGTCGGGGCACGGGGCCGCGCGCTCGTGGCGGCCCCGGTGCCCGGTGCTAGACGGCGTGGATCTCGCGCAGGGCGCGCCGCACCGACAGCGAGCCGGCCATGAGGGCGAGGCCCCGGAAGAGGATGCCGATGCCCACCAGGGTGCCCACGAGCCACACGGCGGACACGGGCCACTGCGCCATGACGACGACGCCCAGGAAGATGGAGATGGCGCCGTAGGCGAAGTCCCAGCCCCAGCGCGGGTAGCGGTCCACGACCGAGGTGATGGCGTGGAACAGGCCGCTCGCGAAGAAGTAGCCGGCGAGCATGAGCGTCAGCGCGGCCAGCCCCGCCGCCGGGTACACGAGCACGAACAGGCCCACCACGGTGGAGAGGATGCCGCCGAGCAGGTAGAGCCAGAACGGCCCGCCTGACTTGCGAACGCGGAAGCCGGCGACGATTTCCGAGATGCCCATCACCGCCAGCATCGCGCCGAAGAAGATGGCGGAGACCAGGCTGGCAAGGAACGCGGTCCCCAGCGCGACGATGCCGAGGACCGTCATCAGGAGCCCGAGGATGAAGAGACCGCCCCAGACCGCCGAGGTGACCCTCGGCGTGTCGCCCGCGACGGGTTCCCGATTGCGCTGAATGTCGATGGCCATGACGTCCGCTCCCGCGAGGTGGGACTCCGGCGGCCAGGAGGCCTTGCGTCCGGCTGATGCGAGGCGGGCGCCCGGAGTGCCGGGTCCATTCCAGCAGCGAACATGGGCGCACACGCGGGCGCGGACAACGACGGGCCTTCCGGCTCCGTCCCTCCCCTGCCCCGTCCCGACGGGCGGGGGTGGCAGGTCGCCTCCCGGCTTCTCTGTCGTCACGCCCTCATCACGCCCGCCATCCGTCCTGGGTGAATGAACTCCACCACGTCAGGAGGCGTCGCCGAGCAGCGCTGAGTACGGCGGCGGCACGAACACGGCGCCGGGCTCCTTGCGAAACCACGTGAGCTGACGCTTGGCGTAGCGCCGGGTCTCCTGCGCGGTGTCGTGGATGGCCTCGGCCACGGTCATCTTGCCCTCCACCACCGCGCGGGCCTGCACGTAGCCCACGCTGCGCATGGGCGCCGCGTCCGCGTAGCCACGGGCCAGCAGCTCGCGCGTCTCCTCCACCAGCCCGCCGGAGAACATGGCCTCCGTGCGTGCGTTGATGCGCGGGTAGAGCTCCTCGCGCGGCGGGTCCAGCACGTAGAGCCGGAAGGGGTAGCGGTCCGCGGAGAAGGCATGTGCCTTCCGGAACTCCGACGCGGGCACGCCGGTCTGCGCGTGGATCTCCAGCGCCCGCACGGCGCGGACCAGATCCTGGGGAGGCAGCTTCGCCGCCGTCTCCGGGTCCACCTCCGCCAGCCGGCGGTGCACGGCCTCGCGGCCCTGGGCCGCCGCCAGGGACTCCAGCTCCGCCCTCAGCTCCGGGAGCGCACCGGGCGCGTCCACCACGCCGTGCAGCAGCACGCGCAGGTACAGCCCCGTGCCGCCCACCACGATGACCGGGCGGCCCCTGCCCGTGATGTCGGCGATGGCCGCGTCCGCGCGCCGCTGGTACTCGGCGGCGGAGAACGTCTCCATCGGCTCCACCGCGGACACGAGGTGGTGAGGCACCGAGGCCAGCTCCTCGGCCGAGGGCTTCGCGGTGCCGATGTCGAAGTGTCGATACACCTGCTGCGAGTCCGCGCTGACAATCTCCGCGCCCGCACGCCGCGACAGCTCGATGGCGAGCGCCGTCTTCCCCGACGCCGTCGGCCCGGCAATCACCGTCAGCAGCGGCTTCCCTTCCCCCGCCTCAGCCATTTCCCGCCTCCAGCACGCCGCGCACCACCTCCGCCGCCGAGGCATCGCGCGCGAACACCAGCCGCGCCGTGGGCACCTCCGACAGCAGCCGTCCCGCCGCCGCGAGCAGCCCACCCCGTCCCGCGGCCGAGTCCTCGGGCAGCAG
>NZ_JABBJJ010000244.1 GCF_012933655.1 Pyxidicoccus fallax
CCCGCAGCCCCGTGCCGAGGCCAAGCCGGCGCCGAGGCCCCAGCCCCAGCCGCAGCAGGCGGACCGGTTCGAGCAGGCCCACAACAGCGTGAGCCAGGTGGCCAACGGCGCCAAGTCGGTGTCCGACGCGGTGGCCAACACCCAGGTGCGCCGCGCGCCGGGCCCGCAGAAGTTCGGCCCCTGGGAGATTCCCGGCCGTGCCAACAACGCCACCGTCGAGGCCGTCAACACCCGCGGTGCGCGCTGGGCGGGCGCCGCTGGCACCGCCGCCAGCGTGGCGCAGTTGCCGGGCGCGGCCTACCTCGCCGCCCGCGACACGCGTGACTTCTTCCGCAACCCCTCGGGCGCCACCGCCAACAAGGCGGCCGGCTCCCTGGCCAGCGCCGCCTCCACCGGCCTCAACGTGGTGAAGGGCGGCCTGGAGCTGGCGGGCAACGTCAGCAACTACCGCGCCGCCGCCAACGCCGCGCGCACCGCCTTCACGCAGAATGCGCCGGAGGCCGCCCGCGCCGTGGCCAACCGCGTCGCCAGCACCGCCGCCCGCGAGGCGGTGGAGGGTGGCTCGCGCCAGGTGGTCCGCGCCGCCGCCGCCCGCGTGGCGGGTGAAGGCCTGGAGAGCGCCGCCCGCCTGGGCGCCAACGCCGCCCGCGGCGCGCTGCACGGCGGTGGCACCGCGGTGGCCAAGGCCGCCGGCCGCTTCGCCCCCGGCCTCAACGTGGCCATCGCCGTGGCGGACACCGCCGTGGCCGTGAGCACCATCGCCGACCCGAAGGCCTCCCCGGGCAAGAAGATCACCGCTGGCATCACCGCGCTGGGCTCCATCGCCGCCGCCACCAACATCCCGGTGGTCAGCCAGGCGGGCGCCGTCGTCTCCACGGTGTCCAGCTTCGTCGGCTCCTTCTTCTAGGAGACTTCGCCGTACGGGCTCCGCCGCTCCGGAGCTTCGGTCGCCCTGACGGGTGTGGTATCCGAAGCTTCCGGAGCCAGAGACCATGACGACGAAGGACGATTCGAAGGGCGGTGGCGGAGCGCGTTCGCTGGCCGAGCTTCACGCGCTCGGCATCATGAAGCGGATGCCCGCCGCGTACTCCCTGGACAGCACCGAGCCGGTGGACCTGCCCTTCGTGCTGCCTCCCTCGCTGGAGGGGCTGACGGTGGCGCTGGTTCCTCCGGAGCCGCTGACGGAGCAGGACCTCGTCGAGCGCTTCGACGCGCTCCGCCACCAGCACGCCAACCGCCGCGACCGCCAGCCGGGCGAGGACGTGGGCGCGGGCGACGAGGTGCTGCTGGACATCCTCGGCTTCGCCAACGGCAAGCTGATGCCCTTCTCCACGCGGGAGAACTGGTGGGTCCACGTCTCCCCGGACCCCGTGCTGCCCGGCTTCTTCGAGGCCCTCGTCGGCGCGAAGGTGGGCCAGTCCTTCGGCATCGAGCTGACGTTGCCGGCCACCTACCCCGTGGAGTCGCTGCGCGGGCAGCAGGCGCGCTTCCTGCTGGACGTGAAGGCCGCGCGTGAGCTGAAGCTCCTGGAGGATGACTCGCCGGAGCTGTTGAAGCGGCTGGGCATGGGCACCCTGACGGACGTCATGCGCCACCTGGCGGACGACCTGGCCCGCGAGCACACCGAGGAGATGGATCGCCGCACCCAGGAGCGGGTGCTGGACGTCCTGGTGGAGCGCGCGAACGTGGAGCTGCCCGCGAAGCTCGTGGACGAGGAGATTCGCCGCCGCTGGGCGGAGACGGAGCGTCCCATCCTCGCCCGCAAGGACTTCCAGCCGGACGAGCTGCAGGAGGCGCTGGAGGGCTGGCTGAACGACCCGCTCACCCGCGCGGACGCGGCGCGGCGGCTGGCGCTGGCCCTCATCCTGCGCGCCATCGCCGAGCGGGACGGCGTCCAGCCGGACCGCAAGGCCACGGACGCGCTCATCGACGACCTGGCCTCCCTCTCCAACGTGTCCCGGCAGGAGCTGGGCAGGTCGGTGAAGGAGGACCCGGCGCTGGCCCGGAAGCTGTACGACCTGGCGCTGCACCTGGCCACCGTCGACCACGTGATGAAGAAGGTGAAGCTGACCGCGCCGGCGCCGTGAGCCCGTAGGGCCCTCAACGCGCGCCCAGCGCCAGGGCCACCATCACCTCGGTGACGTCGCCGGGGTGGTAGCGGGCGAAGCCGGGCAGGCCCCACATGGCGGCCTCCGCGTGGTCCATGTCGTCCAGGCGCACCACCGCCGCGCCCGGCACCTCCGCGTCCACGGCCGTCACCATGCCGTCGGACGCGTAGCCGTACCTGTCATGCAGATACCGCTGGAGGGGGTACAGGCTGGACAGGCGCGACAGGCGCGAGGTGGCCAGGGACACGGTGGGAATGCCGGCCGGGTAGGGGTGCTTTCGGATGAACGCCATCCGACTTGTATAGGAAAGCTCCTCGACGGACCGGGACACGCCATGGAACAGCAACGGGAAGGCGAAGTCGATGAGGCGCCGCATCTCCGGCGTGGTGGCCAGGTCATGGGCAATCGACGAGCCGCCATAGGGCGCCTGCAGCGTCACCACCGCGCGTACCACCCGGCGCAACTCCGGGTGCAGTGCCAGGGTGGCCGTGCACTCCACGCCGCCCTTGCTGTGGCCCACCATCACCACCGAGCGGCCGAAGTGCGCGGCGTCCAGCAGCGCCTCGCGCAGCAGGGCCACGTTGTCCGCCAGCAGCCCCTCCGTGTCCACTGGCACCTCGCGCACGTCCAGGCCCCGGCGCTCCAGCCGCTGCACGTTGTCCAGCAGGTAGCCGGGCAGCTCGTCCCCGAGCATGCCCCGCACCAGCAGGTACTGGTGCCGCCTCGCCTCGTCCGGAAGCACCGGCTCGCCCTCGCGCACCCGCGCGTGCAGCGCCCGGAAGCGCGGGGTGAGGTCCTCCGCCGGCAGCCCGTCCGCGGCGGCCTTCAGCCAGCCCGCGAGGCCCCCGCAGCCGGGACCCCACCAGCGGTCCGCGGCTGGCAGGCCCCGCAGCGAGCGGGTCAGCCGGACAATGGCGTTGGCCTCTCGGGCCGGCGCGGGCGTGGGGGTGGGGCTCGGGAGCGGCGGCGGCGGAGCGTCCGGAAGCGACTGCCTCATCTCGTTCCGCAGCGTACCGGGAAGATGACGGGGCGCGCCAACGGGCCGGCCACGCCTGCCCGGACGGCCGAAGCGGACGGGCCCCAGGGGACGGGGCCCATGATAAGAAGCCCCCACGCAGGAGGGAGTGAGACGATCACCACCGGACAGGAATGGCTGGTAGACGCGAGCGGCTGCGCGCCCGAGCGGCTCAAGGACGCGGCGGCGCTGGCGGCGCTGTTCGAGGAGTTCATCGTCCTGCTCGACCTGAAGGTCGTCGGACAGCCCCAGTGGCACGTGTTCCCCGAGCCCGGCGGCATCACCGGGCTGACGCTGCTGGCGGAGAGCCACCTGACCATCCACACCTTCCCGGAGCACGGCTTCGCCGCCCTCAACGTCTACTGCTGCCGCACCCGCGCGCGGCCGGACTTCGAGGCGCTGCTGGCCCGGCACCTGGGCGCGGCGTCCTGCCATGTGCGTGAGCTGAAGCGGGGGGTGACGGCGTGACGCAGCAGGGGCAGTGTCCTTCGTGTGGCGCACCCATCGAGTTCACCGCCGGCTCGGCGCAGGTGGTGGTGTGCGGCCACTGCAACACGGTGGTGGCGCGCAGCGGCGACACCTTCGAGGACCACGGGAAGATTGGCCGCATCGTCCCCACGGACTCGCCGCTCCAGGTCGGCGCGGAGGGGCGCTTCCAGCGCAAGGGCTACCGCATCGTCGGCCACCTCCAGAAGGACCACGGCGCGGGCCCCTGGGACGAGTGGTACGTCGAGTTCGACGACGGCCGCACCGGGTGGATCAGCGAGTCCGAGGGCGCCTTCCACCTGCTCTTCGACGCGGGCCTCGAGGAGGGGCTCACGCTGGAGGAGCTGCACCCCGGCGAGCGGCTGCACCTGCGCGACAAGGCGTGGGTCATCGAGGAGCGCGGCCACGGCAAGGTGGTGTCCGCGGAAGGGCAGCTGCCCAGCGACGTGGACCCCACCCAGGACGCCTGGTACGTGGACGCCACCGGGCCCAAGGGCAGCTTCCTCACGCTGGACTTCGGCACCCGGGGGCATGACCCGGAGGTCTTCCTCGGCGAGGCGCTGAAGCTGGAGCAGCTCGGGATTCCCGCCGGCCAGCTCCGCCCGCGCGTGCGCAAGGTGGAGCTGAAGCAGGCGCGCTGCACCAACTGCAACGGCCCGCTGGAATTGCGCGCGCCGGACAAGTCGCTGCGCGTGGCGTGCCCCTACTGCGGCGCGCTCCTGGACGTCAGCCAGGGCAAGCTGTCCTTCCTCCGCTTGCTGCAGAAGCCCGCCAACGCGCCCCTCGTTCCGCTGGGCACGAAGGGGAAGCTCGACGGCACGGAGTGGATCTGCATCGGCTACCTGGAGCGCTCGACCACCGTGGAGGGCGTGCGCTACCCGTGGTCGGAGTACCTGCTCTACAACCGGGAGCGCGGCTTCACGTGGCTGATGCACTCCAACGGCCACTGGAACTTCCTGAAGCCGCTGCCCGCCGGTGACGTGTCGCTGTCGCCCATGGTGGCGGCCTTCCACGACGACCGGCGCTACAAGGCCTTCCAGCACGTCACCGCCGTCACGGACCGGGTGCAGGGCGAGTTCTACTGGGAGGTGAGGGCGGGCGAGACGGCGAAGGCCACGGAGTACGTGGCGCCGCCGTACTCGGTGAACTCGGACGCCACCCCGGACGAAATCTCCTTCACCCACGCGGAGTACCTGAAGCCGGACGTGGTGAAGGAGGCCTTCAAGCTGAAGGACCCGCTGCCGGAGCCGAGCGGCATCGCGCCCAACCAGCCCAACCCGCACAAGCAGGCGCTGCGCTCCACCCTGGTGTGGACGGCCCTGTGGCTGCTGGGGCTGTTCCTGCTGTCGGGCTTCTTCGCCATGCGGGCGACGAACAAGGTGGTGCTGGAGCAACCGGTGGTGGTGCCCCCCGAGGCCTTCTCCGGCACGCCCACGGCGATGAACTTCAGCGAGCCCTTCCTGCTGGAGAAGCGCGGCAACATGAAGGTGGAGGTCGCCACCGGGCAGCTCAACAACACGTGGATGGGCATCCAGGGCGACCTGGTGAACCAGGACACGGGCGCGGTGGTGGGCTTCTACGAGGAGCTGAGCTACTACAGCGGGCAGGACAGCGACGGCTCGTGGAGCGAGGGCTCCACGTCGGGCAGCTCGACGCTGTCCGCGCTGCCGCCCGGCCGCTACGTGCTGCGCACCACGGCGTCCTTCGACCCGGCGGTGTCCGGGCCGCGCTCCTACAAGGTGACGCTGACCCACGACACGCCCAATGGAGGCTGGTTCTGCTGCGCCTTCATCCTGATTCTGCTGGGGCCCGCGTGGGTGCTCTTCCGCTCGCACGGCTTCGAGACGCAGCGCTGGGCGGAAAGCAACTTCGTGGACTAGTCCCATGACTCACGGAGGCACGGAATGAAGTTCTTCGGTGGGCTGGTGCTGCTGGGCTATGCGGCGCTGATGATTTCCGGCTGGTCGCCCTTCAGCAGTGAGCAGAAGGACCAGGTGCCGGGCAACGTGCGGCGTGGACCGGGCGGCATCCTGCTGTGGACCGGTGGCTACCAGGGAGGGAAGTGATGTTGTTACTCGGCGTCGTCGTGAGCGTGCAGGGAGTGCTGGCGAGCGTCATCTACTCGCTCATCGGCCTGGCGGTATTCGTGGCGGGCTTCTACGTCATCCGCCTCATCCTGCCGTTCGACGTGCACAAGGAGCTGGAGGCCGACCAGAACACGGCGGTCGGCATCGTCATCGGCTCCTTCATCATCGGTCTGGCCATCATCGTGGCCGCCGCCATCAGTGGATGAGCGGCGCGCCGCCCGTATGTGAAGTGAAGTGACGACTTGAACAGAACGCTGCTGTACGTCACCGTCCTCGTCATCGCGACGTGCGGGCTCATCTACGAGCTCGTCGTCGGGGCGCTCGCGAGCTACCTGCTCGGGGACTCCATCACCCAGTTCTCCACCGTCATTGGCGGCTACCTCTTCGCCATGGGCATTGGCAGCTACCTGTCGCGCTACATCGAGCGCGGGGTGGCCCAGCGCTTCGTGGAGGTGGAGCTGGCGGTGGCGCTGCTCGGCGGCCTGTGCGCGCCGCTGCTGTTCCTCACCTTCACGCTGACGGACCTGTTCCGGGTGGCGCTGTACGGCAGCGTCATCGCCATCGGCACGCTGGTGGGGCTGGAGATTCCCCTCCTGCTGCGCATCCTCAAGGACCAGCTCAAGTTCAAGGACCTGGTCAGCCAGGTGCTGTCCCTGGACTACCTGGGCGCGCTGGCGGCGAGCGTCGCCTTCCCGCTGCTGCTGGTGCCGAAGCTGGGGCTGGTGCGCACCTCGCTCCTGTTTGGCGTGCTGAACGCGGGCGTGGGGCTGTGGAGCACGTGGCTTCTGGCCCCGCTCCTGGGCAACCCGCTGCGGCTGCGTATCAAGGCGGTGGCGCTGACGGTGTTCCTGCTGGTGGGCTTCGTGCTGGGTGACCGGCTGACCACCTTCTACGAGGACCAGCTCTACGCGGACGACGTGGTGCACGCGTCCAGCTCGCCCTACCAGCGCATCATCCTGACGCGCGGCAAGCGGGGCTTCTCGCTGTTCCTCAATGGGAATCTCCAGTTCGCCAGCATCGACGAGTACCGCTACCACGAGTCCCTGGTGCACCCGGCCATGGTGCGCGCGGGGAAGGTGGAGCGGGTGCTCATCCTCGGCGGTGGAGACGGGCTGGCCGCGCGCGAGGTGCTGCGCTACCCGGACGTGCGCTCCGTGACGCTGGTGGACCTGGACCCGGCCATCACGAAGCTGGCGACGGGCTACGACGAGCTGGCGAAGCTCAACGGGCGCTCGCTGACGGACCCGCGGATGCGGGTGGTGAACGCGGACGCGATGCAGTTCCTCACCGAGGGGGACGAGCCGTACGACGTGGTGGTGGTGGACTTCCCGGACCCGAACAACTTCGCGCTGGGGAAGCTGTACACGACGGGCTTCTACAAGCTCTTGAAGAAGCGGCTGGCGCCGGACGGGGTGGCGGTGGTGCAGAGCACCAGCCCGCTGTTCGCGCGGCGCTCCTTCTGGTGCGTGGCGACGACGCTGAAGGCGGCGGGCTATTGGACGGAGCCGTACCACGCGCTGGTGCCGTCGTTTGGCGAGTGGGGCTACGTGTTGGTGGCGCACGAGGCGCCGGCCCGGCACCGCCCGCTACCGCAGGGGCTGGCCTTCCTGGATGAGCCCACGCTGGAGTCGCTCACCCGCTTCCCTCCGGACATGGGCCCCCTGCCCGCCGAGGTGAACCGGCTGAACAACCAGGTGCTGGTGCACTACTACGAGGAGGAGTGGCGGCGGTGGAACTGACGCGGCCGGAGCAGGTCGCCAGCGGCGTGGCGGTGGCACCGGCGTCGTGGTTCTCCCGACGTGACACCCTGGCGATGGGCCCGGTCTCGGTGCCCTCTCGTGGTGAGGCGAGGCTGTCATGCGCCTGACCCGGCGGGAGCTCATCTCCGCGTTCCTCGGCTCGGCGGTGGCGGCCAGCGCGTGCCGGCGCTCGGAGGCGCGGCAGCCCGTGCCGGGCGCCATCGTCGACCGCGCGGTGGAGGTGGGGCACAAGCTTCGCGGCGGGCCTCTTCCCCGCGCGGACGTGCTGGAGCCCGTGGACGTGCTGGTGGTGGGCGCGGGCGTGGCGGGCCTGTCCGCGGCGTGGCGGCTCGCGGGCGCGGGCGTGAAGGGAGTCCGGGTCCTCGAGCTGGAAGCGGAGGCGGGCGGCACCTCCCGCTCCGGGCAGAACGCCGTGTCCGCGTACCCGTGGGGAGCGCACTACCTTCCCTCGCCCCTGGAGGACCGGGGCCCCGTGGTCCGGCTGCTGCGGGAGATGGGCGCCATCACCGGCGTGGACGCCGAGGGTGCGCCCACCTTCGAGGAGACGCTGCTCATCCACGAGCCGGAGGAGCGCCTCTACTACCGCGGCCACTGGTACGAGGGCCTCTACCTGCGCGCGGGCGCGAGCGCGGAGGACCTCGCCGAGCTGGAGCGCTTCGAGGCGCGGATGAACGCCTTCGCCGCCGCGCGCGACGCGAAGGGGCGCAAGGCCTTCGCGGTGCCCTCGGGCCTGTCCAGCGACGACGCCGAGTGGACGGCCCTGGACGCGCTGAGCATGGCCGCGTGGCTGGAGCGCGAGGGCTTCCGCTCGCCCCGCCTGAAGTGGGTGGTGGACTACGCCTGCCGCGACGACTACGGCACCACGTCCGAGCACGTCTCCGCGTGGGCCGGCATCTGGTACTTCGCCGCCCGGCAGAACGGGAAGGGCGAGCGAAGTGAGGGCTTCCTGAGCTGGCCCGAGGGCAACGGCCGGCTGGTGCGTCAGCTCTCGTCCGCGCTGCCGCCCGGCGCGGTGGAGCGCAACGTGCTGGTGCACACGGTGGAGCCCGGGGAGAACTGCTGCCGCGTGGACGCGCTGGAGGCCGGCACGGGCAGGCCGAGGGCCTTCCAGGCTCGGCAGGTGGTGCTGGCCTGTCCGCGCTTCATCGCCGCGCACGTGGTGGCGCCGTGGCGCCAGCAGCGGCCGGAGTGGCTGGGGGCCTTCACGTATGGGCCGTGGGTGGTGGCCAACCTGACGCTGTCCGCGCCGCCGCGCTCGCGGGGCTTCCCGCTGGCCTGGGACAACGTCTTCTACGAGAGCCGCAGCCTGGGCTACGTGGTGGCCACGCACCAGCTGCTGCGCCAGGACGAGCAGGGCCCCACGGTGCTCACCTGGTACCTGCCCATGGCCGGCGCGGACGTGAAGGCGGAGCGCGAGAAGGCGCTCTCCGCGGGCTACGCGGAATGGGAAGCGCTCGTCATGGCGGACCTGCTGCCCGCGCACCCGGGCATCGCCGGGCAGGCACAGCGGCTGGAGGTACAGCGCTGGGGCCACGCCATGGTGCGCCCGGCACCGGGCTTCATGTGGGGCGCGGCGAAGAGGGCCGCGCAGGAGAGCCTGGGCCGGAGCCTCCACTTCGCGCACACGGACCTGGGCGGCATGGCGCTCTTCGAGGAGGCCAACTTCTTCGGCGTGAAGGCCGCGGAGCGCGTGCTGGCGGAGCTGGGACGGCGCGAGGCGAGCTGGCTGTGACGACGGGCCCGGGGCCACACGCCCCAGGCCCGCTCGCGTGGACTCGACTTCAGGCCTGCGCGATGGACTTCGGCGGCAGCTTCAGCACCTGACCCACCTTGATGAGGTCCGGGTTCTTCAGCTGGTCCTTGTTGAGTTCGAAAATCTTCGGGTAGAGCTTCGCGTCCCCGTAGATCTCCTTGGCCAGCTTGCTCAGCGTGTCACCCGACTTCACGGTGTAGACGCCGTACGGGTCGCTGTTGGTGACGTCGAGCATCACCATGATTTCGTTCTGCCAGTTCGAGTGCTTCGCCTTGATCTGGTCCCAGATGCGGTCCCGGTCGAAGGCATAGCCCACCTTCCCCTTGATGATGAGCTTGCCGTTCTCCTCGCGAGCCTCGACCTGGGCGCCCACGTTCTTCGCCACGTCGAGCACGTCCTTGTAGTTGTCCTGCAGGCTCATACCGTCTCCTCCTCCTCGCGTGCCGCAGTGTCCGCGGGCACGCACTTGAGGCCGGGGAGGGTAGGGACGGCGCACGGCCGCCTCAATCGCTTCGCGTGTCACGGACGTGTGGGTGCTCGCCGCTCAACATTCACCCGCCCTTCTTGACGAGAAGCGCACGCGAGGTTTCGGGAACCCCCGAGCCGGAAGCTCGCGGAGCGGCATGGGCGCCCCGCGAGCGGACCTCAGGTCAGCACCGGCTCACTGGAAGATGACGGACCATTTCTGTTGGTCGCCGCCGTTGCAGTCCCAGAGCTGGAGCTTCGTGCCGTTGGCGACGGGCCAGTTCCAGTCCGCGTCCAGGCACTTGCCGCCGAAGCCCCGGATGGTGCCATCCGGCAGCACGCTCCACCGCTGCTGCTCCAGGCCGTTGCAGTCCCAGAGCTGCACCTTGGTGCCGTTGGCGACGGGCTCGTTCCAGTCCGCGTCCAGGCACTTGCCGCCGAAGCCCCGGATGGAGCCGTCGGCCATCAGCTGCCACTTCTGGTTGCCGCCATTCAGCCAGTCCCAGAGCTGGACCTTGGTGCCGTTGGCGACCGGGTCGTTCCAGTCCGCGTCCAGGCTCTTGCCGCCGAAGCCCCGGATTTCCCCGGTGGCCACGCCGTAGAGGGCGCGGGCGCCCTCGATGTCCAGGTTCGTGAGCGTGAGCGACCAGTCCCCCGTCCCGTTACACTGGGGATAGTGCATGACCGAGCTGGAGTCGTAGTCCGTCAGCGCCTCCCAGTTGCTGTCCTCGAAGCAGGTGCCGGCCTGCGGGCGGGTGTGCTCGTGACGGAACCCCAGGGTGTGACCCAGCTCGTGGCGGAGGATGCCCGTGAGCGTCAGGTTGGGGATGGTGGTGGTGAACGCGGAGCTGTCGATGAGCACGCTCCGCGCCGAGCGCGGGTCGCCCGGGAAGAACGCACGGGCCATGTAGCTCGCGCCGCTCACGGGTCTGACGTCGAAGACGACGCCGTTCTGCGCGGTGTTGCAGTTGCCGTCGAGCTCGCGCCGGTGGACGAAGCGCACCGCCGCCACCGAGCCCCAGGCGTTGGCGGCGTCCGCCATCGCGGCCACCACCGCGGCATGGCGCGTGCCGAAGGTCGTGCTGACGCAGTAGGTGATGTTGAACTTCTCCGCGTCGCCCCACCGCGCGGGACTGTCATCGCGGAGCATCACCGCCAGCCCTCCCTGGGACTCGCGAACCTTCTGCTCGCGGAAGTTCTCTTCGTAGAACTCGCGCAGTTGCTCCAGGTCGGTGAACGTCTCGTCGCCGTTGGCGACGTAGATGCCCGTGTCGGCCTCCTGGTAGACGCGCGACAGGAACTCCTCCCAGCTCATGCCCTGCGCGGGGCGCACGCTGCCGGCGGTCTCTCCGGAACCGGCGGGCTCCTGGGTACCGCACCCTGCCAGGGGAACCGAGACGACCGCGGCCAGTGCCGCGCTCACCGCAAGACGGGAACGACGCATGTGTAGTGCCTCTCTGCGAGTGTTGGCCTCGCACCCCCTGGTGCGAGGCGGCAGAGACAATACGAATGCGTCTGTTATTTCTGGCTGTTGCGACTAGAGCGTGAAGGTGGGGAGTTCCTGACCCAGTAGCAGGCCGCCGGTGAGCTCCAGGGTGGCGGGAGACACCATGGCGTGCTGGGTGACGGCGTGGACGTCGCGGAAGCAGCGCTGCAAGGGATTGCTGCGGAGGACGACGTGGCCTCCGCCGGC
Source organism: Pyxidicoccus fallax (assembly GCF_012933655.1). GTDB lineage: Bacteria > Myxococcota > Myxococcia > Myxococcales > Myxococcaceae > Myxococcus > Myxococcus fallax. The sequence continues at coordinate 11,368 of NZ_JABBJJ010000244.1, forward strand.
CTCGTACATGCGGTCCACGGCGCGCGCGGCGCTCCGGGTGGCGTGCGTCATGGCCAGCCGCAGCTCGGCGCGGGTGCGCACGGAGACGGGGCCTCGCGTGGACTCTTCGTGAATGGCGTGGATGGCCTCCAGGAGGAACGCGCGGGCGGAGCGGACGGTGGCCTCGGCGTCGGCGACGGCCTCCTGCGCGGCCGGGCGCGCGGCCAGCAGGCGGCGCTCCATCATCAGCGTCTTCTGCTGGGCCATCGCCATCAGCTCGTCGATGGCGCGGCGGGCAATGCCGAGCGCCACGGCGGGAAGGCCCAGCCCGAGCAGTCCGAAGGGATAGCCGTAGAGCGGCCTGTCCACGCGCGGGCGCACGCCGACGATCGAGAACGCGTACTCGTCCGGCACGAAGAGGTCCTTCACCTCCATGTCGACGCTGCCGGTGCCGCACAGGCCCGAGGCGAACCACGTGTCGTGCAGCACCGCCTTGTCCTGGGGGAAGTAGAAGAAGCGCGTCATCGGCACGCCCTCGCGCACCATGACGGGCTTGCCACCCTCCGTCACCACGCCGCCGCCCACCAGCCAGTGGCTGTGGTGCGCGCCACTCGCCCAGGGCCAGCGGCCCGTGAGGCGGTAGCCGCCGTCGACACGCTCGGCGCGGCCGATGGGCGCCGCGACGCCGCCGGTGATGACGTCGGGGCGACCGAAGATGGCGCGGGCCGTCGGCTCGAAGAGGAACGCGGAGGTCAGCGCGTTGCAGGCGCCATTCATCACGCACCAGCCCGTGGAGCCGTCCGCCTTCGCGATGGCCTCGATGACCTGGAAGGACACGGCCGGGTGCAGCTCCGCGCCGCCCAGGGACTCGGGAATCATCATGCGGAAGAAGCCTTCCCGGGCCAGCTCGTCGGCGAGGTCTTGCGGCAGCCGGCGGGCATTCTCGATTTCGTCGGCGCGCGCGGCCACGCGCGGGAACCACTCCCTGGCCACGGCCAGCAGCGGGTGCACGGAGGTGTCGGGAGAGGCTTCGGCGGGGCGGGGCAGGGGACTCGTCATGCCCGGAGCCTATGAAGGACGGGGCATCGATTTCCAGCCGGGCTCCGGCGCTCAGGTCGAAGGGGGTGAGGGAGCGGCCGGCTCCGAGTCCACCGCGACGATGACGATGTCCTGGCGCTGCATGAGGGCCACCAGCTCGCTGGGCCGGGGCACCACGGAATGCGCGGCATTGGCCGCACCGCCCGGGAAGAAGCGCGCCTCGCCGTCCTCCAGGTAGAGGACGGGCACCGTGGGGCCGGCGGCCTCGGCACCGGGAGGCGCGTAGACGTGCACGGTCTTCCGCGCGTCGAAGAGGCGCGACAGTGGCTCGGGCAGCGCGCCACAGGCCGGGGTCATGAGGAGAAGCAGCGGGAGCATCCAACGACGCATGGGGGTGTCCTCCGTGCCGCGGCCAGGAGCCGGGCAACGCTTGAATCCACGGGCCCGCGCGTCGCGCGGGCCCTGCTTCACACTGTCTTCGCGACGGCCCCCCCGCTCACTTCGAGCGGGTGACCTCACAGCGGGCGGAGGCGCCTCGGGAGAGGTCCTCGGCCACCGAGCGCAGGAGCGTGCCGGTGAGTCCGGAGCGCTCCTCTGCGTTGGCGGCGCCCTTCTCCTGCGTCAGCCACGACGCGACCTTGCCCAGGCTCGTGGCGGTCACCACCTGCAACCGCACCTCGACTCGCACGACGAAGCGGTCCTCCGCCTCGGGGCGCTCGTCGAGCGTCCAGGCCACGCGCTCGGACTCCATCACCCCGGGCCCCTCCGTCAGGGGCCTGCCATCCAGCACGTAGCCGTCTCGCGTGAAGGCGAGCACCTGCGTGAGCCGCGCGCCGTCCACCCGCGAGTCGAACCACAGGGAGTGGCGCTTCCACAGCGTCAGCTCCACCTCCAGCTTCCCCGCCATGCCCAGCCGCACCAGCCGATCCAGCTCCGGCGAGACGAAGGCGAGCGCCTCCGCCCGCGCCACCACGCGGCGTCCGGAGAGCGTGGCGGTGCAGGCGGCGCGAGGCTCCTCCGCCCGGGCTGGGGACGCGAGCAGTCCCACCGCGGCCACCAGCGCCGCGCCGAGCCTCCGCCCCTTCCATGTGACATGCCGTCCCATGCGTCCCTAGAAGGTCTGCACGAAGAGCAGCCGGGCCTCGGGCGTGGCCGTGGCCTTCTCGTCCGTGCGCCACGCGACGTCGAACCGCACGTCGTCACCGAAGAGGATGCTGGCGCCCAGGCCCAGCCGCGCCTCCGTCCACGCCTCCTCCACGCGCACCGAGCCCACGTCCGCGAAGAGGCCGAGCCAGCCCCAGTGGTACTCCGCGGTCGTCAGCAGCGACACGTCGCCGCGGAACTCCTTGAAGCCGTGACCGCGCAGCGCGGTCCAGCCCCCCAGCGCCTCGCGCTTCTGCTCGGGCAGGTCGTCGCCGCCCGCGGTGCGCACGCGCAGGCGCACGCCGGACTCCCAGCCGGTGGGGACCTCCAGCGACACGTCACTCACCAGCTTCCAGAAGCGCGCGTCCGCGCCGAAGGCTCCGGGGCCCTCGCCCACCTCCAGCGTGAGCAGTCCGCGCAGGGAGGCGCGCTCGTCCCAGTGGTCGTCGCGCTCGAAGAGGGTCGTCTCCGGCGTGCGGAACAGCGAGCCCACCTTCGCTCCGGGCGGCGCGTCGCTGGCGTACTCCAGGCGGAGCACCACCGACTTGAAGCGGCCCTCCGTCACCGGCGAGTTGGTGAAGGGAGGCGAGTCGCGGCGGAAGAGCGAGAGCGGCGGGGTGAAGCTGCGCATCGACTCGTAACGGTCACCGCGATACTCGATGCCGGTGAGCCAGCTCTCGGCCCAGCGCCAGGTGGCGAAGGCGGTGAAGCCCTTGCGGCGGAAGTACTCGCGGTCCGGCCGGTTGAGGAGCGCCGAGTAGATGAACGAGTCGATGTCCCCCAGCCGCCACCGGTCGAACGTGTCCGTGAAGTCGTAGCCCTGGACGCCCAGCTCCGCGAGCCGCTGGGCCGGCACCTGCGCCTTCACGCCGCCCAACAGGTTCAGCCGGCGCTGGCGCTTCGTCCCCTCCGGGTCGTCCGGCAGGCGCTGGCCGCCCAGGCGCAGCGGGATGAAGAGGGCCGCGTCCAAAGTGAGGTGCGCCCGGTCCTTCGGGTCCCAGATGCGCAGGTGGCCCGCGAGGCCCGGGGCGAAGCCCGTCACCTGCGTGTGCACCGGCAGCAGGTCCACGTCGAGGTCCGGCCGGCGCGGGCGCACGTGCACCACCAGGCGCTTGCCGTCGAGGGTGATGCCCTCGCCGTCCTTCTCGTGTCCCCACCACTCGACGAGCTGGCGCAGGTTCAGCTCGAACTCCACCTGCTCGCGGCGGCGCTTCTTCCGCGGGGCTTCCTCCGTCCGGTAGCGGCGCGTGCCGTCGGCGTCGCGCTCCTCGACGATGCGCGCCCGGCGACGCAGCTTGCTGTCCTCGTCGTCATCCACGTCCGCGGCCTCCAGGAAGGGCAGGTGCGCTTCCAGGCGCTCCATGGCGCGCGTCGCGTCGCTGCGGAGGAAGACGTCGCCGGGCTTCAAGTCCAGCGCCTCGCGCACCCGCGCGGCCATGTCCGGCGGCACGCCCTGCACGTCCACGGCCTCCAGGCGGCCCTCGTCCACGGTGACGACGAGGCGGCCATCCGGGTGCAGCGTCGCGGTGAAGCTCGACAGGAGGTAGCCGTCATCGCGCAGGTCTTCCAACGCGCGGTCCAGCGCCTGGGCCGTGCCGCCCAGGACGATGCCGGGCCGGAACTCGCCGCGCTCCATGCGGGCCAGCCACTCACGCGGGGGACGCGGCGGCGGGCACGAGCGAACGACGGACAGCGTCCCGCGCCGCGAGTCGATGCGCAGCGTGGCGATGACGTCCTCATCCTCTTCTTCGTCCTCGTCGGGGAAGCGGTGGGGGAGGCGGAACAGCTCCTCGAGCAGCTCGCGGGCCTGGATGTCCTGGAGGCCCTCCAGCTCCACGGCGGTGACGGTGGGGTTCTCCTCCAGGTGGACCTCCAGCACCACGGGCTCCTGCTCGGGGACGCGCAGACGCGGCTCCACTCGGGCGAAGAGGCCGGTGCGCGCGAGGCGGCGGAGGAACGTCTGTGCCCGCGCGGCCGTCAGCAGCGTCTGGGCCCGCGGGTCCGTGAGCGAGGCGCCGATGAGCGCGCGGACCTGCGCGTCGGTGAGCCGTTGCAGGCCGTGCAGCTCCAGGCTGGCGGGGGTGAGCGGACGCCCGTCCACGTTGAGCTGGAGCGGGGCGAGGACGGACGCATCCTCCTCGGGCTCGTCCTCGTCGTCGTAGTCATCGGGGCATTCGTCCCGCGCGTCCGCGGGTCTCGCGTCGAGGAACTCGGGGGGCTCGGAGGTGCCGGCGTCCGTGGCCGGCTGCGCGACCGCGGTCAGGGCGAGGAGACAGAAGAAGAGTGCGAAGCGGTTCATGTCCGGTCGGGAGAGCACGCGCCGTTCCAACCGCTGGCCTCGGGCAAGTGCTCGAAAGGACGAGGAGCGAGCAACCCCGTCGATGTCATGGACACATCCGGATGTCGAGCGGCGATGTGCCCCCAACATCCGGCGGTGACACATCCCGGAGCGCCCGGTGTCCCATTGGCCGCGCCAGGCGCACCACCCCCCGGGAGCAACTCATCCATGTCACACAAACCCTTTCGTCATCTTCTCGGTGCCTCCGTGCTCGCCCTCGCGGGCCTTGCCTGCGAGGACGACCCCGTCCTGCCCGACGCCGACTATGCCCTGACCCACGTCACGGTGATTGACGCCACCGGAGGCCCACCGCGGCCCGACATGACGGTGCTCATCCGGGACGAGCGAATCGTGGAGCTGCGCCCGTCGAAGGACGTCGAGCTTCCGGAGGAACTGAAGACGGTGGACCTCCAGGGCCGCTATCTGATTCCGGGGCTGGCCGACATGCACATCCACACCCAGGACATGGAGCAGGTCTTCCCGCTGCTCCACGTGGTGAACGGCGTCACCACCGTCCGCGAGATGGACGGCACGCCCTTCGCGCTGGAGTGGCGGCGCAAGATTGAACAGGGGCAGCTCCTGGGACCGCGGATGGTGCTCGGCAGCCCCATCATCGATGGAACTCCGTCGCTGTGGCAGAACTCGCCCGTGCCCCACATCGCCGTGCGGGACGAAGCGGAGGCCCGCGCGAGGGTGCGCGAGGCGAAGTCCCAGGGGTACGACTTCATCAAGGTCTACTCGCGGCTGTCGCGGGAGGCGTACTTCGGCATCGCCGACGAGGCGAAGCAGCTGGGGATACCCTTCGCGGGACATGTCCCCGACCGGGTCACCAACGCCGAGGCCCTCGAGGCGGGACAGGCCAGCTTCGAGCACCTGTACGGGGTGATGTACGAGACCTCCTCCGAGGAGGCGGCGCTCCGCGAGCGGGTGGCCAGCATCACGCTGCGGCCCGGCACCATCACCGGCTACAACACCTGGTTCCAGCAGACGCACGCGGTGGAGTGGGACGCGGCGCGCACGTACTCACCCGGGAAGGGGCTGCGGCTCTTCGGTCAGTTCGCGCGGAGCCCGTCCGCGAATGTGCCCACGCTGGCCATGCACGATGTGCTGGACCGGCCCATGGACCTGCGCATGGAAGATGATCGGCTGAAGTACCTGCCCGTCTCCACGGTGGAGGGCTGGAAGTGGCAGCTGGAGACCATCTACCTGGAGGGCCGGAGCGAGGAGGAGAGCACGCGTCGCCGGGAGCTGTTCCAGCGCAGGCTGGCCCTGGTGGGCGAGATGCACCGGGCCGGCGTGAGAATCCTGGCGGGCACCGACAGCACCACGCCCTGGGTGTTCCCGGGCTTCAGCCTGCACGACGAGCTGGCGCTGCTGGTGCAGGCGGGGTTGACGCCCCTGGAGGCGATTCAGGCCGCCACGCTCGAACCGGCGCGCTTCCTCGGGAGGGAGCACGAGCTGGGCACGGTGGAGAAGGGGAAGGCCGCGGACCTGGTCGTGCTGGATGCGAACCCGCTCGACGACATCCGCAACACCACGCGCATCCACTCCGTCGTGGTCCGGGGCCGGTACATCTCCGAGGAGGAGCGGCGGAACATGCTGCTCGACCTGGAGACGCTCGCGAAGCAACTGTGAGCGGAAGGCGCCCCGGCCCCGCGGAAAGGGCCGGGGACACTCGCGACTACCGGCCCGTGAAGCCGGCCTTGTTCTCGTCCCACCACTTCAGCCACGAGCGCCGGGTGGCGTCGAGGTTGCCCACCACGCCGTCGCCGAACGTGGTGAGGCCGGTGATGCGGCGCAGGGCCGCGCCCCAGAAGACGCTCCCCTCGCGGTAGCGCTCGACAATCAGCGGCACCGCCGGCCGGCCCAGTGACACGATGGATTCGAAGGACGGATGGTTGAGGAACACGTAGGGATTGGACGACTCGCGGTGCGCCGCGCAGTGTCCCTCCCACTCCTTCGCCAGGGCCTCGAAGCGGGCTGCGACATCGCTCATGAGTTGTTCACCAGGGGCTGCACGCGGGGACGCACGTAGACTCGCACCGGCTCACCATACGAAGGACCGGTGAGGTCGTCAGCGCTGTTGTGCCGGATGAGCGGCTGGGTGCCAATCTTGCTCGTCAGGCGGCCCTGCTCGTCCATCAGCGCGCCGTGCGTCACCTCAATCGGGCCCGTCCCGTTCTTCGGCTTCAGCCCGTACACGACGACCTTCTCGAGATTCGGGTCGTTGCTCAGGTCCACCGAGGACATGGGCTGGTAGCCCTGCTTCGCGTACAGCTTGTCGAAGTCCTCGATGCGCGTGCCCGGCCACACCCACTCGTCCTGGATGCCCAGCGTCCAGGCGATGCAGTTGTAGCGCTGCGACGACGGACCGATGCCGACGAAGTCCTCCTCCTGGAGGTTGGGGAAGCTCTTGCTGCGCAGCATCTCCGCCTTCCAGGACGGGTCCGCGTCGTCGCGCGCCGGGCTCACCTTGAACTTGAAGTTCTGCCCGAAGGACGAGTCCCAGCCCGTGGCGCCCTCGCCCTGGCCCTTGAACCACATCGTCATCTGCGTCGCCTCGAGAGGAACTTTGAGGGACGGCATGAACATCTTCCCCGGCTCGCCACCCTCGCCGGGCTGCACCGTGAGCGGCACCTCGATGGGGGGCTCGCCGTTGAAGGAGACGCAGGCCACCACGTCCGACGGCGTCTTGCCGCCGAGCAGCTCGGAGAGCCGGTCCCGGTCATAGGCAATCTGCACCTTGTCACCCGCGCGCAGCTTGCCCTCCATCTGGGTCTGCCAGTTGTCGGAGAAGACGACGGTGGCCCCTTCCGGCGGCGCGATGGCGGCGTCCGAGCTCGGGTCCCACGAGGAGGACTCCCTACCGTCCGCGCTCGTGGTGCGGATGGACAGGCGCAGCGTGCCGAAGGCGTTCTCGGGGACGTCGATCTTCGCGGGCAGCATGTTCAGCTTGCCGTCCGCGCCGCGCGAGCCGTCCGTGAGGGGAACGGCGACCTCCTTGCCGCCGGGCACCACGTACCACACCAGCTCGGCCTTCTGGGCCGACTGCGAGATGCGCTGCGGGTCCACCGTCACCGTCAGCGGCTTGCCGGCCTCCGCGTGGAACGAGGGGCCCCGGCCATTGCCGGTGGGCAGCGTCACCTGGCCCCCGCCCTCCACGGTCGCGCGCGCCGTGCGGCTGCCCTTGCCGAAGTGGGCCTCGTAGCCGCTGGCGCCGTGCAGCTCCGGCTGGAGCGCGGCGGCCTTCGACGACGTCACGGGGGCGGGGGTGCTCAGGCCCGTCAGCAGCGTGGCGCTCTTCGGAGACGTCTGGCCCGGGCGGGTGGCGCCCGAGTCGAACTGGTCACCCCGGGTCTGGGGGCGGGCCGTGGGCGTCCGCTCCGGTGCGGGACGCGCGGTGGCGCGGTCCGGCGT